>JBFLWJ010000014.1:0-6818 GCA_040757835.1 Actinomycetota bacterium | reverse complement strand
CCAGGGTGGCGGGCTGGGCCTGGGGGTTCATCACGCACAGCCAGCAGTCGAAGCCGGGGCGCGTGCAGCCCTCGGCGAAATACCAGGTGTCAGAGGGGGCGGTGGCGCCGGCCGCGTCGTGGCCGCCCGCGAGGTTGGCGTGGTAGTTGAAGTACATGGGCCTCTCCGCCACCACCGCGAGGTCGCTCGTGAGCAGCATGGAGACGTCCTGTCCCGTGCCCACCACGTCGGCCACGTTCAAGGTGTAGCGGGAGAGGGGCGCCACGGTGGCGGTGCGCTGGAACTCCGCCCCCGCCGGGGTGAGAAAGGAGATGTCCAGGGTGGCGGGCTGGGCCTGGGGGTTCATCACGCACAGCCAGCAGTCGAAGCCGGGGCGCGTGCAGCCCTCGGCGAAATACCAGGTGTCAGAGGGGGCGGTGGCGCCGGCCGCGTCGTGGCCGCCGCTCCAGTCATAGGAATAAGCCTGCAGGTCCGATGCGGCGAACCCCGCCGCGGCGGTGGCGAGTATAGCGATGAACAGGACGGCCATGGTTCTTTTTAACATCTCTATCTATTTCTCGCAGCCGCCCGCGGCTCCCTTCCGCCATCTCACCGTCAACGAACGGCCGTGCTCCGCCGAATTAACATATTATAGTAGAGGCAGAGACCGCAGGCCGTATCACCAGAGCGAGGAACGAGGCTGGGAAATGGAACTCGAACGGCGTTTGGCCAGGATCCTCACGGTCGTAGCGATTGTGGCCATCCCCGTGACGGCCATCATCATCAACCTCCCGCACAGCCAGGAGATGGACTATTCCGTGCTCTATACCGCCCTGGCCGCTCTCGCCGTGCTCATCGCGGTACAGAACATGGTCATCTTCTATCCCAGCAAGCACGGCAGGCTTTTCCCGCGCGTGCCACCGTTTTTCATCGGCATCGTCTTCTTCAACCTCATCATCTGCGTAGCCATCTTCTTCAGCGGAGGCCTGGACAGCTCCCTCTATTACGCGGCCCTCATCGGCCCCATCGTGGCCGGGATATCTTTTGAGCTGCCGCTGGCAACCGCCAGCACAACCATCCTCTCCGTTCTCTACCTGGCGGTGGTCTTCACCCACAGCGAATTCCGCGTGGAGCAGGTGCAACTCCTCGCCTTCAACGTCCTCTATCTCTATCTCGCCTGCCTCTTCGCCAACCGCCTGGCCCTGGAGCTGCGCCGCCAGGAGCAGTCCAAGGACGAAGTGGCCAACCTGGGGGACTTCATACGCAGGCTGGAGAAGGCGAAGTCGGAGTTCGTCTCCATGGTCTCCCACGAGCTGCGCACCCCCCTCACTTCCATCCACGGTTTCAGCGAGATCCTGGCCACCAAGGACATGGAGCCGGAGAAGAAACAGGAGTTCTACCGCATCATCCTGAACGAGTCAGAGCGCCTGTCGCGCCTTATAACCAACCTGCTCAACCTCTCCAGGATAGAGGCGGGGATCGAGCTGAACAGGGAGATGATAAACCTGGCGGACCTGGTAGAGGAGGACATGGAGTTCTTCCGCTCGCAGACCAGCGCACACGAGTTGAAGTACCTCGGGACCAATCAACTGCCCCAGGTTTACGGCGATCAGGACCGCATACACCAGGTGATCAGCAACCTCCTCTCCAACGCTATCAAGTACTCGCCGGAGGGGGGGACGGTGGAAGTGGAGACCGGCGTGGAGGGCAAGTACGTGACCATCTCCGTCACCGACCACGGCATCGGCATCCCCAGCGAGGAACTGCCCCATATCTTCGAGCGCTTTCGCCGTGTCGAGAACGAGGAGCTCACCGAGATCACGGGCACCGGCCTGGGTCTGGCCATCGTCAAGAACCTCGTGGACCTGCACGGAGGCAAGATCACGGTGCGCAGCGAGCCGGGCCAGGGGAGCACCTTCACCGTCTATATACCGATCAGGGGGGTGTGACCGGAGTTGTACCGACAGAACCTCATGCGCATGCTGGGCGGCCTGATCTGGATCGCGATCCCGATCGTCGCCTTAATGCTCTTCCTGCCCCACGAGACGGCGATCGACTACGAGATGTCGCTCCTCTTTCTCTTCTGCATACTGCTGGTCAACTTCCTCAACATGCTGCTCCCCTTCAAGGAGAAGCTCTTCAGCCGGCATTTCACCCTGCTCACCAGCCTGTACAGCGTCTCCCTGATCGCCCTGGTGTGCGCCGCCATCCGTTACAGCGGGGGGGCCCACAGCCCCCTGTTCACCTTTCTCCTCCTGATCACCGCCTTCAGCACCAGCCTCTTCACCTCCTTCCGGGCCGCCGCCCTGATCTCCGGCCTGTCGACCGCCCTTTACCTGGCCATGCTCTTCACCTTCACCGACCTCATGCGAAACGATGCCCAACTGGTATGCGCCCAGGTCTTTCTGCTCCTGCTCATATCGTTCTTCATCAACCGTCTCGGGGTGGAGAGCCGCGAGCAGGCACAGGAGCGGGCGGAGGCCATGGAGGAACTGCGTTCCCTCTCCCAGATGGACCGTGCCGCCTCCAGCTTCGTCTCCGCCGTGAGCTTCGAGATGCGCACCCCCCTCACTTCGATCCTCGGTTTCAGCGAGCTGCTGGCCTCCATGAGCCTGGACGCGAAGAAGGAGCGGGAATACGTGGAGATCATCAGCCGGGAGGCGGACAACCTCTCCGGGCTGGTGGAGGACCTCCTGGACATCTCCCGCCTGGAGTCGGGGAAGGTGCAGTTGAACCGCGAATACACCAGCCTCAAGCACCTGCTCGAGATGAGCCTGCCCGTACTGGAGCAGGTATGTGACCCCGCCCAGGTCATGGCGAACATCCCCGACGACCTTCCGGGGGTGATGGTCGACCCGCAGCGCATGAAGCGGGTCTTCGACTCCGTGTTCGGATATATCGTTAGGAGGTCGGGCCGGGGCACGGAGGTGAGGGCATCGGCGAAAACGGAGGGGCAGGAAGTGGTGATGACCATGAACATCCGCAACCGGGAGGCGCCCGGGTTTCCCCAGGACGGCAGCCGCATCTTCCCGCCCCTGGGCGAGCCCGACAAGGACGACCTGGAGTTGGCCATGGCCCGCAGGATCGTCATGGCGCACCGGGGGAGCATCAACCTCATCCAGACCTCCGGGGGATGGTTCACCATCGTCATGCGCCTGCCCGAGCTGGCCATGCGGACCGCCCTCGACACCTACGATGAAAGCGCGCTTGGGGTCAGCCCCTGACATGTGACATTTTCTCGATTTAGTGGATCGAAAGAAGCTACCTCTATTGAAAATGTCACATGTCAGGGGCTGACCCCGAAACTGACCCCATAACCACGAAACCTGCTATCTTAATGCCATGAACGAGCACCACATCCCCGCGAGAGAGCACGAGGTAGATATCGTACAGGGCCGCTGCCGCATCTGCGGGGAGTCCACCGCCATCCTGCGCTTGACCGAGTTCAACCTCAAGCTGTGTGAACCCTGTTTCGTGCGTTTCTTCGAGCGCCGGGCACGCCGCGCCATAGAGAAGCACGACATGATGGGCGAGGGCGACCGCGTGGTGGTGGCGGTGTCTGGGGGGAAGGACTCCACCGCGCTGCTCTACGCCTTGCGCCGACTGGGATTGTTCATGGGATTTGAGCTCTCCGCCCTCCACTTCCACCTCAACATGGGTGACTATTCCGACCGCAACCTGGAGGCGGTGCAGGAGCAGGCGCGCATAGCCGGGGTCCCCCTGGAGGTCACGCGCCTGGGAGACCTGGGGCTGCGCGTGTGCCGCGTCAAGGGCTGGCAGCCGTGCGCGGTATGCGGGGTGATCAAACGTTCCCTCATGAACCGCGAGGCGAACCGGCTGGGGGCCACGGTGGTGGCCACCGCCCATACCCTGGAGGACATCCTCCTCTTCACCTTCAAGAACCTCCTGTCGCGCCGCTTCTACGTGCCGCTGCCGGTGTTGCCCGCCGCCGGGGGCATGACCCGCAAGGTCAAGCCCCTTGTCTACACGCCCGAGAGGCTGAACCTCGTCTACTGCCGTCTCCGGGACATGCCGGTGTTCGAGGAGAAATGCCCGGAATGGACCCCGCGCGGGCACTCCTTGAAAGGCGTCTTCGAGCACATGGAGGCGGTCATGCCCTCCAGCAAACTGCAGCTGCTGCTCTCGCTGCAGGAGGCTATCCCCGGCGGGGAGGACTTCTACGAGGCAGCTCACGCAGCCTGCGGGAGGTGCGGCGAGCCCACCTCCCAGCCCCTCTGCGCCCTCTGCCAGCTCGCCGACTGGTTCTCGCGATCGAAACCGGGACCAAGCTCAAGTACCTCCGCCCCATAGACATGGACGAGGTCGCCGTGGACTTCCCCGCCCTCAAGACCGTCATCGCCCATTTCAGCTGGTCGTGGCATGAGGAAAACATGACCACCTGTCAGCGCAACGTCAACGTCTGGTTCGACATAGCGGGGTGGGCACCGCGCCACATCCCGGAGTCCGTGGTGCGCTACATGGACGTGCCCTCCGACAAGGTGCTCTTCGGCAGTGACTACCCGCTGGCGTCGCGCCAGAGGATAGTGAAGGAACTGGACGGGCTGGGGTTGAAAGAAGAGACGGAGCAACGCCTGCTGCACGACAACGCAGCGGCATTGCTCGGCCTGTAGGCAGAGGGGCGGTACGGTCGGTACCCCGGCCACTCCGGCCCCGCAGCCCGCCGCGGACATAACAAAGGCCCGCGGCCGAGATGAAGAGAGGTGAACAAGGATGGCCTTCTGCCCCAACTGTGGCAGGGATGTATCGGATGACGCTTCTTTCTGCCCAGCCTGCGGTGCCACCATCGCGGCGTCCGCGGGAGCGGGTGGATCACCCCCTCCCCAGGCACCGGAGGCGGCAGCTCCTCCCCCACCGACCACCGCACCGCCGCCCCGGCCACCGGCCCCGCCCATGGGCGTTCAGCCCCCCTACGCGCAGCAGCCCATGGGGGCCCCTCCCGCCCACGTCCCCGGCGTGGTGCCCCCGCCCCCGGTGAAGCAGAAGACGGGGTCGGCGTGGAAGATAGCCATCATCGTCGGTCTCATCGTCATCCTGGTCATCGGAACCGGCATCGCCCTTCTGGCCGTTTTCGTCTTCACGACGGTAAAGGCGCCCGTCGACGTCACCAACCGCTACATCGAGGCCATCAACGATGGGGATGCCGAGGAAGCCTGGGATCTCCTCCATCCCGATTCTCCTTTCAGGGAGACCTTCACCCTGAGCACGTTCGAGTCCCAGGTCGTTGACGGCAACGTAAGGCTTACCACGTGGGATGCCAACGAAGTGGAGGTAAAGGATTCCCGCGCGACGGTCGGAGTGGATATGGAAAATGTCGATGGGGAAGAGTTCCGGGTGGATTTCGAGTTGAGAAAAGACGGGGGCGACTGGAAGATCTACGATTACACCGCCGCCGAGATATGAGCCGCCGATACGACGGATGAAATGACGGCAGGCCTACAGGAGGATCTCTTCCATGGTCTTGCGGCTGCGCGCCCCTGGCTTCTCGGCGGGGTAGCCGAGGGGGAGGAGGAACAGGGGAGGGCACTGCGGGGGCAGGGAGAGGATCTCGGATACCCGCTCCGGCTGGAAAGCCCTCACCCAGCACGTACCCAGGCCCAGTGACATGGCCGCCAGTACCATGTTCTCGACGGCTATGGAGACGTTTATCATCGCGGCGGTCAGGTTCCTCTCCTCCATATCCTCCGCCCTGCCGGAACGCAGCATGCGCAGGAGCATGGGTAGCGAGACCTTTACCGCCCCGGCGCGGAGCAGTTCACGGATCCTGGCGGCCCTCTCCCCAAAGGCATCGAAGTCGGCGCAAGCCACGATGACCACCGGCGCGTCCTCCACGAAGCGCTGGTTGAAGGCTGCCTCCCTGAGAGATCTCCTGGTGGCCGCGTCGGTGATCACCTTGAATTTCCACGTCTGGAGGTTGCTGGCAGACGGCGCCATCCGCGCCGCTTCGAGCAGCTCGTCGATGATCTCTTGCGGCACCGGCCTGCTCTCGTAACGCCTGATGCTTCTCCTGCCGCGGATCGCCTCCATGACCTCCAACCCTTGCGCCTCCCATCGGACTCGGATGTCGCTGTCACTCCCCACGTCCCCGAGCAAGATGCTCTGGTTCCAGATGAAACATGACCCTCTCTACGAGCGCTTCTATGCCCGCGCCCTTGGACACGAAATCGCTCGCCCCCATCTTCTTCAGCTGCTCGATGCTCTGCCTGCGCGTGAGGACCGAGTTGACGATGACCGGGATCCCTCGCGTGGTCTTGTCCTGCTGCAAACGCTTCAGGATACTGATGCCGCTGCGCCGCGGCATATGAATATCCAGGATAATAAGGTCCGGCAGGATCCGCTGGGTTGCCTGCACAGCATTGGTCGCGTCCAGGCACAGATG
This sequence comes from Actinomycetota bacterium, assembly GCA_040757835.1. Lineage (NCBI taxonomy): Bacteria > Bacillati > Actinomycetota > Actinomycetota bacterium. Next base: position 442 of record JBFLWJ010000014.1, on the reverse strand, counting down.
TGTCTTGAGGCCTTTTCCGTTGAGCATTATCTCGGCTAACCTGGCGATGGAACGGTCGTCTTCGATCACCAAGACCGTTTTCTGGTTCATCAATACGAGTATAACCAGGAAGTTCATAAGAGGTCAAAAGGGGCGGAGATATACATCTCGCCCCTCTTGAACAAGAAGTCCTTGACCGGCTTGCCTCTCACCCCCTCACGGCCATAACAGCCCCGCTCGCGTGGGCGCCCATGCCATACATCCCGGACTCCTGGTCCATGGCGCCCATCAACACAAGCGATGTAGCCGTTTCGAAGCGACCGCCGCCAGAAACCCTACTTCTTCGCCGCCTTCTTCGCGGGCTTCTTCGCCGGCTTCTTGGCCGCCGCCTTCTTCGCGGGCTTCTTCGCCGGCTTCTTGGCCGCCGCCTTCTTCGCGGGCTTCTTCGCCGGCTTCTTGGCCG
>JBFLWJ010000013.1:74711-98954 GCA_040757835.1 Actinomycetota bacterium | reverse complement strand
ACTCCGGTGCGTGGTCGAAGACCATGCGCACCGCCCGTTCTTTCAGCTCCGGTGGATATCTCTTTTGTGTATTCATGGCTCCATCCTCTCAGACTATGGAGCCTCCAGGAAAGTCGGGGCGGTTCACAGACCCAGCTTGTGCGTAGTTTCTAGTTGGTTTACATGCAAAATAGAGGGATTATATAATAGGATCGAGAGCGATGAGGGGGTGACTGTTTGCTTGCATCTCTATATTCCCGTGCTCCACGAGGCGGCAATCGCACGTCCTCGTTTGCTTCCGTTGGAGAAACCGGCCGGGCTAAGGCTTGCCGGCTCTGAAGTGGTCTTGATGAAGGGTTATTTCAAAGGAGGCCAACATGCGTAATTCGATCAGAGCCCGTAACGTGATATTGCTTTGTATCGCGGTCTTTTTGGCGGTCGCCATGTTCCAGCTTCCCCTGCCCGGGGTAACGGTGGAAAGCGCCGCCGCTGCATCCGGCGCCGGGTGGGAAGACCAGACCCCCGTAACAGACGGGCCGAAGCTCTATGCCGTGGACGCAGTGAGCAGTGAGGTCGCCTGGGCGGTGGGGGTCGGCGGCACTGTTTTCAGCACCGTCGACGGCGGGGATAGTTGGGTACAACAGGAAACGAGCACCACCGATTTCCTAGGCGCCGTGGCAGCCGTGGACAGTTTGACGGTCTGGGCTGGGGGCGGGGATACCCTGCTCAAGACCACCGACGGCGGCGGGACCTGGGTATCTCAGGACGAGGCCATAGCTGCGTTCCATACAAGTTCGAGAATCCTGCAGAAGACCATCAGTGGTCTAGCGGTCGTTGATGCCGATACGTTGTTGGTCTCCGTGAATTATATCTTGACCGGCTTGGCGCCCTTCGGCTACTCGTACGAGGCAGCGATCTGGAAGACCGACGACGGGGGAGCCACCTGGACGATGATGCTGCATACCACCGTTCCCCCCCATGTCAACGAAGTATATGCAGTCAGCGATCAGGTCATATGGGCGGCTGGCGGTTCGTCCGGCTGGGCCAGCCCATATCCCATTGTCTGGGTGTCATCCGACGGGGGCGCGAACTGGGCTTATCGTTACCTGGGGTTCCCCGGCGATATCAGCATGTTTGATATTGTGGCGCATGACACTGTGAGCGCCTGGGCTGTTTATACGCATGTCGCAGGCGACGCAGGCGGAGTGAAGAAGACCTACGACGGCGGCATGACCTGGCTGACTCAGCCGGCCCCCGTCGGGATTGTCCCGCAGGCGTTATCGTCACCTGGCGGTAACACGCTATGGGTGGTCGGTTCGGCGGGAGCAATCTTCAAGACTATTGACGGCGGCGCGAGCTGGATCACCCAGGACTCCGGAGTAACTACTTACCTCTATGACGTATGCGCGGTAGATACCGATACCGCCTGGGCAGTGGGGGATGCCGGTGTCATCCTGAAGACCGAGGATGGAGGCGGCGGAGTCGTTCCACAGCTTTCAGTGACCTCCATTACGCCAGCGCAAGGCACGCAATATGCTTTCGCCATGAATATAGATGACCTCGCGGGGACCGGCTTCCAGCCGGGCGCGGCGGTAAGGTTAGAGAAGGGCGCCGCGGTCATCCAAGCCTACAACGTGAGCGTAGTATCGGGCGAGAAGATCACGTGCACCGTGGGGCTCTTCGGTGCGGAACCGGGGATATACGACGTGGTGGTCACCAATCCGGACGGCCAGGAAGCACGCCTCGCGAGCGGGTTTACCGTGACCTCTCCCTGCGGCGCGGGCAGCGGCACCGCCCTGCTCATGCTGGGGCTGACCCTGGGGCTGCTCTCCCTGGCGGGCCCTGTGCGTTTGAGGCGCAGGAGGAACACGAGATCCTAGCCGCCGACTATTTAAAATCGACAGGGGCGCGGCACACCGCGCCCTTCTTGATATGTATGAGAACGAATGGTATGAAGGATCTTCTTACAGGGTCAGGTCTTGTTTTTTGCATATTATTGTCAAGAGAAGAAATACGTAATGCCTGGTAAAGACAGCTATATGATGGCAATAATCGGATAACATACCGAGGTATGCAAGAATCAAGACCTGACCCCGTAAACTAGAAGAACTTGTAGCCTACGCCGGTGACGGTCTTGATGAACTCGGGGCTGGAGGAGTCCAGCTCGATCTTCTTGCGCAGCCGCGCCACGTGGGTGTCGATGGTGCGCGAGATGCCCGGGTCCTCGTAACCCCACAGGGCTTTCACGATGTCCTTGCGCGAGTATACGGTGCCGCGGTGGCTGGCCAGCAGCCACAACAGGTCGAACTCGGTCTGGGTGAGGTCCACCGGCTTGCCGTCCAAAGATATCTCTCTCCGTTTGCGGTCGATCTCCAGGCCGCCGATGGAGACGTATTCCTCCTTCTCGGTGGAGTCCCGCACCATGTCCGCGCGGCGCAGGGCAGCCTTGATGCGGGCGATGAGCTCCGCTCCCTTAAAGGGCTTGGTGATATAATCGTCGCCGCCGATGGCCAGCCCGCTCACCAGGTCGGTGATGTCGTCCTTGGCGGTGAGGAAGACGATGGGCGCCGCCGTCTCGTCACGCAGGCGGCGGCAGACCTCCATACCGTCCATCTTGGGCATGATGATGTCCAGGATCATGAGGTCCGGGTGCTCCTCGTGGCAGACGCGCATGGCTTCCTCACCGTCCTCGGCCATGAGCGCCTTGTAGCCCTCCGCCATCAGCAGTTCCGCGATGAGGCGGCGGATGTGGGGGTCGTCGTCGGCCACCAGTATCTTCTTCTCTGCCATCTACCTTCCCTTAGAACCAAAGCTCCATGTCCATAGTATATCTCGGTTCAGAAGAAAGCCCTATTTAGACCCGAATGTATGGTCAGTGGCCCCACCGCTCACCGCGCAGAGACGCGGGCCATGGCGGGGGAGGTCGGCAGCTCCACCCGTACCCCCACCTCGGCCAGGGCCTCCTGCACCGCCCGGTAATGCATGAACCCGCCCATATGCAGGATGGTCTCGCCCAGCTCGCGGTCGACCTCCATGGAGGCGATGCAGGGGAAGCTGTGCCAGTACTTCGCCACCACCTCGGCCACGGCCGCGTCCAGGGGGGCCCCCTTGAGGTTGAAGGCCACGTAGTAGGTGTTGCCACAGGGCGCGCTCCGCACCACCCTGGCTTCCTTTATGTAACCGTCGCCCAGCTCCAGCCGGATCTTGGGGTACCCGATGCGGAAATAGTCCATGAACTCGTCCACCGCCGGATGGATGCCCGGGGGCAGGGAGCAGAAGGGCTTGGGGAAGGCGCAGCCCATGCCCAGCTCCCGGCAGGCCTTCTTCACCTGACCCTTCACCCAGCGGCCCACCCAGTCGGGGCCCTCGGAGGGGGTGATGATCACCCGCGAGCCCGCCGCGGCCGCCGCCCCTGGCAGGGCGAGCAGGATCTCCTGGTGTACGTTTATGGCCACGGTGGCGTCGTGGGGCGGCAGCCCTCCACCGAGTAGCTCCATGGGGTCGTCCAGGTAGTAGGGCAGCACGGAGGGCATCTGCAGGATGCCGGTGATGTCGCCGGAGAAGTCGATGCCGTAGGTGTCGCGGCAGTGGTCGCAGAGCACGCCGCAGCCGTTGCAGTAACCCTCGTCATTTACCAGGTGGCGCAGGAAACGCTGGGCGAAGCCGTCGTCGAAGGTCACGGTGAAGTCTTCCCGCTTGATGGGTATGGGCCCCCCGCAGTAGGCGATGAGCAGTCTCACGTTTGCGTTCCCCGTCCCGGTCTTCGCCTAGAAGAAACAGAGGGGGGTGGGGCACCCCCCGGCGTATTCCGCCTCGGCCATGGTGTACTCCGGGCGCTCCAGCAGGCGCATGAGCGAGTCGCTGCCCAGGTAGAGCACCTGCTCTTTTTTGGAGCCGTAGCGGTAGACGGTAATGCCCTTGCAGCCCAGCTCGTAGGCCAGCCGGTAGGACTCCTCGATGTCGTCGATGGAGGCGTCGGAGGGGAAGTTGATGGTCTTGGAGACGGCGTTGTCGCAGTGCCTCTGGAAGGCCGCCTGCATACGCACGTGCCACTCCGGCGAGATGTCGAAGGCGGTGACGAAGACGCGCTTCACGTCCTCACCGATGCCGTCGGCATGCCGCAGGGTGCCACTGCGCGCGATGCCCATCATGAGGTCGTTGCTGTAGAAGCCCAGCCGCTGCGCGGTCTCCTCGAAGATGGGGTTGATCTCCATGAGCTGGGTGCCTTCGATGACGTTACGCACGAAGGCGATGGCGAAGAGCGGCTCGATGCCCGACGAGCACCCGGCGATGATGCTGATGGTCCCGGTGGGGGCGATGGTCACGGTGGTGGCGTTGCGCATGGGCACGCCCCTGCTCTCCCACACCGAGCCCTCGTAGTTGGGGAAGACGCCGCGCTTTCCCGCCAGCTCGCCGCTGGCGCGGTGCGATTCCTCCTCCAGGATGGACGCTGCCTCTTCCGCCGCCAGCAGGCCCTCCTCGGAGTCGTATGGTATGCCCATGAGCAGCAGGGCGTCGGCCAGGCCCATGACCCCCAGGCCTATCTTGCGGTTGCCCCGGGTGACCCGCTCCGTCTCCGGGAGCGGCCAGCGGTTGATGTCGATGACGTTGTCCAGGAAGTGCACGGCGGCGCGGATGGTGCGAGACAGCTTCTCCCTGTCCCACTTCCCGCCGCTCACCATATTCTTCAGATTGACCGAACCGAGGTTGCAGCTCTCCCACGGCAGCAGGGGCTGCTCCCCGCAGGGGTTGGTCGATTCCATCTCGCCCAGGTGGGGCGTAGGGTTAGTGCGGTTGATGGTGTCGATGAAGACGAGCCCGGGGTCGCCGGTGCGCCAGGCCTGGGTGACCACGAGGTTGAAGACGTCGCGGGCGTGCAGGCTGCCGGTGACGGCCCCGCTGCGCGGGTTGCGCAGGTAATAGACGTCGTCCGCCTCCAGGGCCTGCATGAACTCGTCGGTGATGCCCACCGAGAGGTTGAAGTTGGAGAGGAAGCCGTCCTGGTCCTTGGCGGTGATGAAATCGAGGATGTCGGGGTGGTCGCAGCGCAGGATGCCCATGTTGGCGCCGCGTCTGCGGCCGCCCTGGCGGATGACCTCGGTGGTGACGTCGAAGATGCGCATGAAGGAGAGGGGTCCCGAGGCGATGCCCATGGTCGACTGCACCACGTCACCCCGGGGGCGCAGGCGCGAGAAGGAGAAGCCGGTGCCGCCTCCGGACTTGTGCACCAGGGCCATGTTTTTCACAGCGTCGAAGATGCCGGGGATGGAGTCGTCCACGGGGAGCACGAAACAGGCGGAGAGCTGCCCCACCCCCGTCCCCGCGTTCATGAGGGTGGGGGAGTTGGGCAGGAAGTCCAGCGCCACCATGAGGCGGTAGAAATCCTCTTCCAGGGCGGCGGTGTCGGCCCCGGGGTCGTAGGCGAGGTCGGCCTGGGCTACGGCGGCGGCCACGCGGCGGAACATCGCGTCCGGGGTCTCCGCCACCTGCCCGCTCGAGTCCTTGAGCAGGTAGCGCTTCTTGAGCACGTTGACGGCGTTCACGGTGAGCTTCAGCTCGTCCCTGACCCCGATGAAGTCCTTGGTACGGCGGATCTCGGCCCGGCGCTCGCGGTAGAGGATGTAGGACTTGGCGGTGCGGGGGAGGCCCTGCGCGATGAGGGTCTCCTCCACCAGGTCCTGCACTTCCTCCACCGTGGGGATGTCCTGGGCGAAGCGCGCCTCGAGCTTTTGCGTGACCGCGCGCGTCAGCACCTCGGCCTGCGCAGGCTCGCCCTCATCCACCGCCTCGATGGCCTTGCGTACAGCCGTGGAGATCTTGGCGGGCTCGAACGGGACCACTGAGCCGTCCCGCTTGCGTATCTTATCCAGGGGCATGGTCTTCCTCCATCAGATGGTCAAGCGGGGGCCCTGCGGGTCAGGGCCCCTCTTTCCATCTTTATTGTACCCAGCGGCAGTGACGCGAAGCATGATACAGACCGTTCGCGGCTTTAGTGGCGCTTCTCGGAGGCCTCTTGACAAGTATAGCTTAGAAAGTTAGTATTAATAATCATAACAGTTAGTATTATTAGTACTAACAAAAAGGGAAGTTAGAATGGAATACAAAAAGGCAGAGGACATGCTTTCAGCACTGAACACCGTGCTGGAGGAGCAGGGGTCGGCACCTGTGGACATCGTTATCTGCGGCGCAATGGTACTTCTCTTGCAGGGGATTATCGACAGGCCCACGAGAGATATAGACGGACTCGGCGTGGTGGAAGAGCAAGGTGGTTCCCTCGTGCTCAGGAAGCCTTTGATGACCAATGAGTTCGATCTGGCGGTAGAAAGGGTCGGGAACCTCTATGGAGAGGGAAAGCACTGGTTCAGTACCGCTGCCACGATCCTGCACGATGATACTGAACTGCCTGCGGATATCATAGATGAAGCGGAAGTTAGGCGCTTCGGTGATCGATTGACCATACGCCTCTGCTCACGCCAGCATATGGTGTACCTGAAGATGTGGGCGGCTGTCGACCGGGGTCAGCCCGATATCGGAGACCTTGTCAGGATGCAGGTATCGGAAACAGAGGCGCGAGCAGCTGCCGATTGGTGTCTTGAACAAGCGAAGGAAAAACTGCCTGAGATCAAAGCGGTGCTCAAGGAGATAGGCCATGGAGAACTGGCTGGAGAGCTTGCGGCAAGCGATTAGCGGAATCATGTGGAGCCAGTGGGCGGCGCTGGGAGCCTATGTGGCCGCGGAGCCGTGTCGCGGCTCCGTTATCGATCCGGAGGCGCTATTGGTCGGGACCTGTGCGTTTGGAAGGGAGGACGCGAGGATCTTCGATGAAGCGATGGACTGGACGGTCATCAACCATGGGTTTTTAAAGCCGTGGCGGTTGAGAAGGATCTCCCGCGCATTTGGTCCCGATACCCAGAGGACGCTCGGCGCATTTCTTGATTACGTTGCCGGTGAGGTCGGCAAGGACATCCTCCCGGGGGTGAGAAAGGAAGCAAGTGATTCACTCGACGGGGTGGGAACGGAGGAGCTCTTCCAGCACGAAAAAGGCCGCTATGACCGGCAGGGCAAGGAGCCGGACGAGGTATTCCTGAAGTGGAAGCTGTTGAGGGGAACCCCCAGGATCCGTAACCACTCACAGAAGCCGGACCTCGGCAATCCTGCCAATCTCATGCTCCGACTCAGGGACTACTATGGGGCCGGGGCTCGAGCGGACGTCATGACCTATCTGCTTACGAACAGGGGGGGGAGTTCGAACGGTATCGCCTTGAGTACGAGCTACCAGCAGAGACGGGTATACGGCGTGCTCGAGGACCTGGTGGGAGCGGGGGTCGCACATAAAAGAGGCGGTCATGGTAATGCTTATTATTGGATCGATCAGGAAAGGATCGCCGCATCACTCGGACTGGACAAAGAGCGGCCGGCCTTTTTCGTCTGGGGGGATATCTTCTTTGCCTTGGACAAGGTGGTCTCGGATCGGCGTCGGCAACAGGAGGTATACGCGAATGAATTCCTCACGGCGGAGAGGATGCGCGATCTCGCCGTTGAGGTGGTCCCTCTGCTGAGAAAAGCCGGAGAACCCCTCTCCCATATTCCCTTCCCGAACCCCGGAAACCTCAAGGGCTCGCAGCACGAAGAGGCATTTATCGTGTTCCTGGATAGCGTCGTGGATGTTTTAAAGAGCCATATGATCGACTGAGGACGGACTTTTTTTCGCGTGGTGGGGAGCAACGCAACAAGGCTCTAGGCTCCTTCTTGGCCTCCTTCGTTGCATGGAGCCCTCACGCGGGGGGGCCGTCTTCCCCCCAGCGCAGGCGCTCGCTCAGTTCCTCGAAGCGCTTGACCCTCTCCGGGTCCACGTTCTCCGTCTCGAAGTCCTTCTCCTCGCAGTACAGCCCGGTGTCGGCGGCCTGGCCGGGGTCGAAGCCGGCCGAGATCCTCTGCTGCCAGCGGTTGAAGTCGCCCGCCAGGGGGCTCAAGGCCTTGCGCACCTCCGGGGTGAGCACCGAGAGAGGGGTCATGCAGTGCTCTATGGCCTCGAGGGTGGAGAGGAAGGCCAGGGGCTTGAGGGCCTGCAGGCTCTTCTCCTCGTGGACGCTGTACATGTGCACCACCTCGCAGTGGGCCCAGGTGTTGTTTTCGTAGGGCACGAAGTAGGGGTTCTCGGCGCCGTCGTCCAGGATGGCGCCCCGCTCTATCCATGGCTTCTTCACCGCGGCGATGGCGTCCGCCCAGGGCATCTGGGAGTCCAGGGCGTCGTTCTCGTCCAGGTTGGTGCAGAAGGTGCCGCCGAGGCGGAAGGCCGCGGGGATGAGGCTGGCGCGGATGAGGTTGAGGGGCAGCATGGGAGCCAGGGGGGGCGCCTGCATGTCGAGCAGGATGCCGTTGTGCTTATGCACGATCTGCTTGAGCACCGCCTCCTGGTATTCCAGCTCGCCCATGGAATCGCCCGCCAGAAGGACGGTGAAGGGATACCTTAGCACGTCGTAGATGATGCTCCGGATGTTCCTGGTCTTCATGATCTTGCGGTAGAGCTTGGGGGCCATGGACATGGGGAAGGAGCCCATGGTGATGCGCAGGCAGAGATAGCCTATCTCCGCCTCGCCCAGCTCGTACATGGCATCTGCGAAATGCTTCGCCTCGTAATGGATGCAGCCGTAAAAGCGCAGGTTCTCGGGGCGCTCCACCACCGAATCGAAGACCGTTCCCTCGGCCTTCAAGGCGGGGGGGCCGGGCCAGTTGAAGAGCTTGAGGGCGCAGGCGGTGAAGATGCCCAGGCCGCTGAAGGCGCCGGACGAGCCGCGCATGATGCCGCGGAGCGAGGGACCGGGGCCGTCCCCGGAGAACCAGCCCTCATCCGAACCGGGGGTGCCCAGGCGCAGCAGCTCCCCGTCGGGAAGCACCCATTCCACCCCCAGCACGTTGCGGGGGCTGTAGCTCATGTAGATGCCGTCGTGGCCCACGCCGTGCATGGAGGTGGCGCTGGCCAGGGGAGAGCACACCGGCCCCGCCCCGATGAGGTGGGTGTTGAGACCCCGCTTCATGGCCTCCGCCTGCAGCTGCGCCCCGCTCACGTAGGGCTCCACCACGGCGATCATGTTCTTCTCGTCGATGTCGAGGATGCGGTCCATGCGGCGCAGGTCCACCTGGACCACGCCCTCGGAGGTGGGCCCCGCGTGCACCCCCCACCCGGTGCACATGGCCTTGAACTTGAGGCCGTGGCGGTTGCAGGCCCTCACCACCTCCCGCACCTCGGCGGTGGAGGCGGGTAGGACCACCGCCTCGGGGCGGGCGGTCCACAGCGCCGGGTCCTCGTTGAGGAAGGGCTGCCAGGCGTAGGCGTCGAGCACCGCCGGCTCGCGGGAGGCGTTCTCCTCTCCCACCGCCTCCTCGAGCGCCTTGTATGCTTCTTCCGATATCAACGTACTAGCCTCCTTTCCCCCCGCATTACTATATACGAAATAACACTGCCCTGGGGGGCGGGCGATGCGTAGCGCTGGGGCCAGCATTTATACTGGCCCCAGTCGCCATTACGTAAGAGCAACATTGGGTCTATGGATTCCCGGTCCGGTCTGGAAGGCCCCCTCTTCCAGGGCCGGCGCCCTTGGGCAGCGACGCGCAGCGCTGGACCTCAAACAAGCAGTTCCTGGACCTCCTTGACGACCGCGTAGGCCTTCTCGACGGTGGCGGTGAGGTCGGGGTTGACCAGGCAGCAGGTGGCGGGGGTAAGGAGCGAGCGCCCGGCGACTTCGCCGCGGTCCAGTCCTTCCTCGCCCAGCCTGTCCCATAGCGCCAGCAGGCGGTCGGCCAGGCCGCGAGGCGTCTCCGCCTCGAGTTGGTGTGTATGGGTGGGCACAGACCCCCAGGCGACGGTGCCGCCGCGGGCCAGCAGGCGCGCGATGCCCGAGCGGTATCCCGCGAGGATGTCGTGGTTGTTGTAGGCGTCGAGGGAGATGAGGTCCACCGCCGACTGCAGCAGGAAGTCCCAGTCGGGATTGCCGCAGAGGTGCACGCCGCGTGGCCCCTCCAGGAGCGAGAGGAAGAGCGCCAGGTCGGCGCGGGCGCTCTCCGAGGTGTAGCCGGTGATGCCGGTGAAGAGGAATTCCAGCCCCGGCTCGTCCACCCACACGAAGGAGCGCGGGTTTATCCTCCGCAGGTCCGCGAGGTGGCGGTTCACCTTGGCCGCCACATGCCGGATGGCCACCTCGCGGGCATCGTCCCGGTAGATGATGGGCTTGTTGCCTGAGTCCTTGACCATGAGGCACAGAGATATGGGCCCCATGAACTGCCCGCGCAGGGCGGGATAGTCCGCGGATGCCCGTTCCAGGAAGGCGCCGTAGGTGGCGGACTCCGCGGCGGTGATGGCGAAGAGGTCGTCCCGGGGGTCCAGGGAGAGGTAGTCCTCGAGCCCGGCGTAGAAAGAGTCCTCGTCGAAGGTTATCCTCTGGCCGTCATAGTCCACCTCCGTCCCGGGCATGCCGGCGACCGTCTGCACGTAGGTGTCCTCGGAGTAGGAGAGGTTCGGCAGTTGCGGCCAGAATGGTATGTCGAGGGAGAACGCCAGGTCGAGCGCTTTTTCCGCGTCGCGGTGGGGAAGGATGCCCATGGCCGTCGTCATGAGCGGCCCCGCCAGCTCCAGGACGTCGGTGGCGCCGCTCATGATGCGTTTCCCGCCGCGCCCCTGGCCGTGGTCCTCACCGGCTATTTCGCCGCTTCCGACAGCACGCCGGCATCGACCAGGGCCTTGCGGTAAGCCCCGCGGTCGAAACCGACGATGATCACGTTCCCCAGCTCCATCACCGGGACCCCCATCTGGCCGCTCTTGTCGACCATCTCCTGGGCGGCCTTCTCGTCCTCGGATACGTCGATCACGCTGAAATCGACCTTCTCCTCGGTGAGGAAATCCTTGGCCATACGGCAATATGGACAGCTGGGAGTGGAATAGAGCTTGATCTCAGCCATGTCTCGGCCTCCTCCCTCGACTTGCCCAGCAAGCAGGCATGCTTCAGACATACCAATAATATGCGAATGGGCGGCTGGCGCCATGACCTCGATCAGACCAGCGCCGCCTGCGTGTGATCCGGCCGGTGATCCCCGTCCTGGTGCTCCGTTCAGACCTGCGAGCAGCCCTCGCTGACCATCTCTTCGAGGTGCTTCTTGTCGCGCAGGATGATCTTGCCCTTCTCCGTGTCCACCAGGCCCATCTTCTTGAAGTTGGAGAGCACGCGGATGGTGGTCTCGACCGTGGTGGCGGCCATGTCCGCGATGTCCTGGCGCGTCAGGGGCAAGTCGATGCTGACCCCGTCGGCCTCCACGATCCCCGCTTTGCGCGAGAGCATGAGCAGGACGCGCGCGATGCGCCACTCCACCCTCTCCATGGCCAGGGCGCGGATGGTGTTCTGGGCCTCCCGCAGCCTGTTGCCCAGTTCTGTGATGATCTCGAGGGCCAGGTCCGGGTTGTCGCGCAGGAAGGCGAAGAAGTCGGTACGGGAGATGGCTAAGAGCTCCACGTCATCGAGGGCCTGGGCGGTCATGGGGTAAGGCTGTCCGTCGAAGATGGCCTCTTCTCCGAAGATCTCCCCGGGATAGGCCATCTCTACGATGGTCTCGCGGCCGTCCTCCGTCTGCTTGAGCAGCTTCACCTCTCCTTTGACCACGGTGTAGAGGTTGCGGGGCTGGTCGCACTCGAGAAAGACATACTCCCCCTTGGCGACCTTCTCGGTGGTGCTCAGTGCATAGAGGCGGTCGAGCTCCTCGGCCTCGAGGTACTCGAACATGGGGATCTTCCAGAAGATGTTGACCTTTGAGGTGTCGCCCTTTTTTTCTGCCATTTTTTACCTCAGAAGGAAAAGGGGAGCCCCGGCTCCCCTTGTGAATATCCCCTCGGACTTACTCCATGGAGATGGCTTCGGAGGGGCACTCCTCGGAGCAGGTGCCGCAGCCATCGCAGTCTTCGGGCCTCGCAAGGAAGGCCACGTCGTCGTCGTTCAGGTCGATGCAGTCGTTCGGGCACTCGTCCACGCACAGCCCGCAGCCGGTGCACTCGTCGTCGTCGAAGACTGGCCTCTTGTCGCTTGGCTCTCCCATTCGTATTCCTCCTTTTACTCTACCTGCTTTACGGGATTAGCGAAAATCCCCAACTATCTATAACACAGAGATAATGTCAAGGCAATGCCGAAAAGGTCAAGCTCCAGGAGCCCCTCCCCGGGTTCATCCGCCGCCCTTGATCTCCCCCAAGAGCCGTTTGGCGTCGAAGCCCGGATCGAAGAGGCGGTCCCGGAAGGAGGAGACATCGGCCCGCATCCTGATCAGGGACTCCATGGCCTGCGCCTCACCTATGTTTCCGATGAGGGTGGCTCCCACCAGCACGCCCTGCGAGAGGACCAGCTTGCGGTACTGTCCGTCCTTGGGATAATCGCCGGTGAGGACCTCGTACCCGGCTTCGTCGGGGGGGAGGTCCTGCCCCATGGAAGCCACGGGCAGCCCGTAGATGACGATGACGTTGAAGGGGACGATGCCTTCCATGGCGGCGTCTCCGCCGCTCATGTTAATGCCCGCGACCTCGCCCTGGCGCTGCGTGTTGAGGTATGAGGTCACCAGGCGGTGCTCGCCGCTGGCCGGGTCCAGCACCTGCGCGGCGTCGCCCGCGGCGTAGATGTCGGGCCGGCTGGCTCGGAGGTGCTCGTCCACGAGCACTCCGCGGTCCGTCTCGATGCCGCTGCCCGACAGGAACTCCAGGTTGGAGACCACGCCGATGGCGATCCCCACCATCTCGGCGTCCAGGCTCTTCCCGGCGGCGGTCCTGACTCCGGTGACCCTGTTGCCGTCGCCGGTGATCTCGTCGATCCCATCCTCCTTATGCAGGATGATCCCCTTTTCCAGAAGCACCTTTTCCACCAGCGAGGACCCGGCGGCATCCAGCATCTGCGGCCAGAAGCGGTCCTCGCGGATGAGGTAATGGGTGGTGAGGCCCAGCTCGTTGAAACAACGGGCCATTTCCACCCCCAGCAGGCCGCCCCCCAGCGCTACGGCGTTCTTCGCCGCCTTGCCCCGCGCGATGATCTCATCGGCCTGGTCCAGGGTACGCAGGTAGACCACCCCGTCAAGTCCGTGGCCTTCACAGTCCATCCGGCGCGGGCGCGCCCCCGACGCGATGAGCAGGCGGTCGTAGGAGACGGTGCCGCCCTTCTCCAGGACGACCTCGTGCGCGTCCGGGCGCACCTCCAGGGCGCGGTCCTCGCGCCTCAGCTCGATGCGGTTTTCCACGTAGAAATCGTCCTCGACCGCGAACACCGTCTCGCGCTTCTTCCATCCGCTGATGTAGTCGGGCAGCCTCATGCGGTAGTAAGAGAGATGACGTTCCTCGTCCACCATGGTGACGGCCCCCTCCGGGTCCCGCTTGCGGATAGTCTGGGCGGTGCGCAGCCCCGCCGCTCCGTTGCCTATGATCAGGTAGTCCATATCCCGTGCTCCTCTCCCGGACCGCATCACTGCGTGGAAACCGTTTCCAAGCTATTCTACCCATACCCAGCATCCCCTGAACAGGAACGGGTCAGCCCCTGACATGTGACATTTTCAGCAAAGAAAGACCTGAAAAGATTACGCCGTTAAGAAAATGTCACATGTCAGGGGCTGACCCCTAAGACTTGCGGAGGCGGCGGCGCCAGCCCCGGTCCCGCAGGATGAAGCCGAGGGCGGCGCGGTGGGCAGCGTCCTCCAGGGAATCGTCCAGCGGTGGAAGTCCCTCCAGGTCGTGGCGGCGCCGCAGCGCCTGCAGGATGAACCAGTCCGCCAGGCGCGGGTTCTTGGGCAGGAGGGAACCGTGCAGGTAAGTGCCCACGGCGTTGCGGTAAACGCACCCCTCCCCACCATCCTCCCCGTTGTTGCCATAGCCGGCTATCACCCTGCCCAGGGGTTTGCAACCCGGCCCGAGATGGGTGCGCCCGGAGTGGTTCTCGAACCCCACCAGGGTGCCCTCAACGCCCGCGAGCGAGCTGGCTACGGCCACGTTGCCGATGAAACGCGTATCGCCGCCGACGGTCTTCACGTCGAAGAGGGATATGCCGGGAAGGTCCTCGCCGGTGTAGGTGAGAAAATGATCGCCCAGGAGCTGGTAGCCCCCGCAGATGGAGAGCAGGGCCGCGCCCTCCTCCACCGCCTGGCGCAGGGCCTCTCCCTTCTCCCGGCTGAGGTCCTCGCAGACCAGGATCTGCTCGCGGTCCTGCCCGCCGCCGATGAAATAGAGGTCGTGCTCCCCTGGGTCCAACCGGTCGCCCAGGCTCACGCCCGTCACCCGCACGCCGTAGCCGCGCCAGCGGCAGCGCTGCGCCAGGGTGATGACATTGCCGCGGTCGCCGTAGATGTTCATCAGCTCCGGGTAGAGGTGGCAGATGCGCAGCTCTGGCGCCTTCAGGGCTCAGCCCTCCTTCCACAGTCCGGGGGCGGCGCCCATGCGGGTGAGCAGCCGCCGCAGGTCCAGGGTGGCGGTGTAGGTGGTGAGGGCGTAGACCGTCTCACCCTCCCGGGCTCCGTCCAGGGCGGCTCGCAGGGCGCCCTTGAGGTCGGGCTCGACGCGGATGGCGGAAGGGTCGAGGCCGGCGTACTTCATGCGCAGGGCGATGTCGCGCGCGCGCGTCCCCGTGGCCACCAGGGAGCGCGCCAGGGGCGCCAGCTCCTCGAAGTCCACGTCCCATATCCATGACACGTCGCGGCCGTCGGCGATGCGGTCGTTGAGGGCGGCGAGCACCGCCAGGCCCGTGCCCTCGCCCTGCAGGGTACGGATGACCTCGTTGAAGCCGGTGGGGTTCTTGGAGAGGACCAGGAAGAGGGTGCGGCCGTCCACGGGTATGCGCTCGCCACGGCCGAAGGCGGTGCTGTATACCTCCACGCCCCGGCGCACGGCCTCCATCCCCAGCCCCAGCAGCTGGGCGCCGCCGCAGGCCGCCAGCAGGTTGTGTACGTTGTACAAGCCCGGCAGACCCAGGAACAGCTCGGTCCGCCAGAGGGGGGTGGACAGGTTGACGCGGGAGCCCGCGGTGCCCGAGAGCTCGATATGGGTCGCGGCGAAATCGACGGGCGGGCGGGCCGCTCCGCAGCCCGGACAGGAGTACTTCCCCATGTGGCCGAAGTAGTTGGCCTCGAATTCCAGGGGCGAGCCGCAATCGCGGCAGTGCTTGGAGTCGGCCGCGTGGCGCAGTCCGGCCTCGGCCACGCCCCCGTACTCGATGCCGTAGTAGTAGATATTGGCCGGGCAATCCCTGCCCAGCGACGCCACCAGGGAGTCGTCCGCGTTGAGAAGCACTGACGCGCCTCCGTCCAGGTCCGAGAGGGCTGCGTCCATCTTCCGCGAGAGCGATTCCAGCTCGCCGTAGCGGTCGAGCTGGTCGCGGAAGAGGTTGGTCACGATGACCAGGTGGGGCCGCAGGCGCCGCACCGCGATGGGCAGGGTGGCCTCGTCCACCTCGAAGAGTCCGATGTCGCCGCGGGGCCTTCCCTTGCGGTCCGAGGCCTGGGCCAGGGCGGCGGTGATGCCGGTCATGAGGTTGGCCCCCACGCGGTTGTGCACGGGCCGCATCCCGCCCGCTCGCATCATCCCCGCCAGCAGGTTGGAGGTGGTGGTCTTGCCGTTGGTCCCGCTCACCAGGACGCAGCCGCCGGAGAGGGACGATGCCATCTCCTCGGGGGCCTCGGGGTGCATGCGCAGGATCACCTTTCCCGGGAAGTTAGAGCCCGCTCCCGCACCCAGGCGCCGCGAGAGCTGGGTCACCGTCTTCCCGGCAGCGACAGATACCGCCAGCCTTGCGTTTCTCCGTTTATCAGCCATGGGTCTATTGAACGCCACCGCCGTCGCGTCACGCAAGCCAGGGATCGGCTTCAGGCAGGTCGGGGCCAGGGTGTATCCTACCCCTGCTTTACAACGCTTCAATGGATGTGACCGGGGAAAATGTCATTCGCTCTAAGCATCCGTATCGATCTGGGATACGTCCTCCTGAAAAGCCTCCTCGCCATCCAGCCTGCCCGTCTCCGCCGCGTATTCCTTCCTGCCCCGCATGAAGATGTATACGAGCACCGCGGTGAGCAGGGCGAAGAAGACCAGGGACCCCTGCCAACCCAGGAGGAAGCCGAAGGACGTGGCCAGGGCCACCACTATGCAGGCGATGAGCACCCCGAAGAAGATGAAGAGGAGGGCGGTGGGCCTGGGGATGTCGAAGACGAAAGCGGCCACCGCTCCCGACCACGCCCCGGTCATGGGGAGGGGGATGGCCACGAAGATCATCAGGGCGATCTCCTGCCACCTCTCGAAGGACGCCGAATGCTTGCGGCGGGTGCGGGCGAAGAGCCAGGTGAAGAAGCGGTCCATGGTCTTTGAGTGCCGGCTCAGCCAGCTCGAGAAGGGGTCCAGGAACCACAGGATGAAGGGGATGGGGATCATATTGCCGATCACCGCGAACACGGAGGCTTTCCATACCGGCATGCCCAGGGCCACTCCGGCCGGGATCGCCCCCCTGAGTTCGAAGATGGGGAACATGGCGATGATCAAGACCACCAGCCACTCGGGAAACCCGCCCAGGGCTTCCCGGAAGCGGTCCGCGAGGCTTGCATAGGGGAGCAGCTTGAGCGCTATGCGATTTAACGGGCCTGTTATCCAGCTAAACATATCGTCCAATGATATTACACATATCGTTGCGCTTCAATCGACAACGCCGGCGGTCACGGCGCTGGAGGATCCCATCCGATCCGAGCCAGCCGGCTAGGCTCAAGCGCCGCCGTCCGCGGGGGCTGATACAATCCCCTTGGAGGTGAGAGGCTTGCGCCAAGGGATTAAGGCCGTCTTCTTCGACGCCGGGAACACCCTGCTCCTGCCGCACCCCTCCGTGGAGGAGGTGTGTGTGGAGGTGCTGGCCGGCCGCGGACTCCACCCTCCCCTGGAGGACCTGCGGCGCGGTATGGAGCAGGCGGAACGCTACTACGAGGCGAGGTACTGGAGCGACGACACTTTCTGGGCCTCGGAGAAGGAAGCAGCGGCCATGTGGAGCGAGATGTACGGTCTGGCCATGGCCGAAGCCGGGGTCGAAGACAGCCTCGAACTGGGGCGCCTGCTCTACGACGAGTTCGGAAACGGCGACCGCTGGACCCTCTTCCCCGACGTGATACCCGCCATGCGGGAACTGCACGGGATGGGCATACGCATGGGGATCGTCTCCAACTGGGACGCGCGCCTCCCCGGCCTCTGCCATCACCTGGGGCTGAGCCGCTACCTCGAGTTCGTGATCAGCTCAGCGAACCTGGGACAGATAAAACCCGAAGCCTCTATCTTCCGCAGTGCCCTGGGCAGGGTGGGGATCGAGGCCGGCGAGGCCGTACACGTCGGAGACCATTATTACGCCGATGTGCTCGGTGCACGCTCCGCGGGAATCCATCCCGTCCTCCTGGATCGCTGGGGGTGGTCCTCGAACCCGGACTGCACGGTGGTGAGAAGCCTCGAGGAGCTACCCGGGCTGGTGCGGTCCGGGACCATCCTCCCCTGACGGGTAGACGGGGTCAGCCCCTGACATGTGACATTTTCCTAGAGGAAAGCCATGGCAATCCAGCCTATACAGAGAATGTCACATGTCAGGGGCTGACCCCGTCTACTTTGCTGAGAATGTCACATGTCAGGGGCTGACCCCATCAGGGACTCGTTTACTTGTAGGTGACGGGGATGTCCTCTGACAGCAGGTGGATCCAGGTCTGCCCTGGGTGCAGCGGCACCGGGTTGCCGTTCTCATCGGTGAAGGTGGTGGGCACGGAGCGGCTCCCCTTCTTCCAGGTGGCGTGGTATACCTTGCCGCCGCTGAACACGAGGCACTGCCCGCTCCCGGTGACCTGCGACACCGGCACCGGAGAACCCGCCGAATCCCGCAGCCCGCTGTTGGTGACCTTGACGTACTGGATGATGACGTTGCGGGGTGCCACCCTGCTCCCCGTGGTGAGGTCGTTGTGCGGCTTTCCCTGGATGGAATGGAGGTAACTGTCCGTGGCCGGGTCGTACTGATACGAGGCGGCGCACATGGCCGCCTTGTAGGCGATGTTGATCGATGTAGCCGGGCTGACCATGACACTCTCCTCTGTCGCTCCCGCTTCTTCCCCGGCCTCCCCGTTTTCAGTCTCGCCGGAAGCGTCGGCCGTATCCTTCGCCTCTTCCTCCTGCGGGTCCACGAAATAGAGGCCGCTATCGGGCAGGAAGTCGTAGGTATCGCCCTGCTCGGCGAGGTACTGGCGCAGCAGGGTGGTGCTGGTGTAGAGGTTGTGGGGGGCGCGCCGGGTGCGCTCCCTCCAGAAATGGGCGTCGTCCTCCTCTATGTACAGCATCCCCGACGCTCGCAGCATGGACATGACGGAGTCCGAGCCGCCGCTGCAGATGAGCAGGGGGTTGAGGTAGTAGGTGATATCGATGTCGGAGGGCCGGGCGCTGCGGGTAGGCCCTATGGCCGCGGAGTCACGCGAGAGATAGATGCAGATGAAGCGGGTCAGGCCGCCCTCCACCAGTTCCTCGTAGACCAGGTCGGCGTCGACGATGCCGCTCTGGGGGCGCGCATCGGCGTGGTTCTCAACCTTGACCGCCAGGGGGCGGCGCGTGATCTGGTCCCACGACGCTACCACCTCCCCGGTGAGGGGGTTCACGGGGGGTTTCTCCGGCTCCGGGGCGGGCTCGGTGCCGGCCGTCGAAGCGCTGGTGGCGGCGCACCCGCTCAGTCCGGCCGCTACGGAGGAGAGAAGGAGGAAAAGGGCGAGGATGGCCAGTGCCGCGTACATATGTCTGCCCCACTTCGAGATCATACCCGCAAGCTCCTTTCCGAGTGTTTTTCTTTTCTTTATTCACTCCGCGGCGGCGGCATTCCTTCTCGAGGCCGTTCAATTACGCTGATGGAAGGCGCCGTTCCCCGCCGTACGCTCCGCGCCCGGAGCGCCCGCCCCGCGGCCCTTCACCCTTTATCGACGAGGAAGAGGCGCGCCGCGTTCCCCCCCAGGATGTCCGCCGCGAGGTCGCTGCCTGCGCCCGCGCGGGCGTCTGCCAGGGTGCGCTCGTAGGGGATGAGGGGGTAGTCGGTGGCGTAGAGGATCTTGTGGCCGCCGCAGGCCGCCGCCGCCAGGCGGTAGACCTCGCTGCGGTAGAGGAAAGGGGAGGCGGCGGAATCGTAGTATACGCGGACGCATGCCTCCGCTACCTCGGGCATGAGTTCGTAGAACGGGAGTCCTCCGCCCCAGTGAGGGAGGATGAACGTCGCGTCGGGGTAGGTCGCGATGAAACGGTAGATGCTCCGCGGTGTGACCGGCCCCTTGCCGGGGTAGTCGTGCCCCACCGGCTCGTTGACGTGGATCATCACCGGCACATCGAATTCCACCGCCAGCTCCACCAGCGGGTCCATGACCGCGCCATCGGCTATGTCGAAACCCTGTGGCTGCGCGTGCAGTTCGCCCAGGCCGCGTGCTCCCGCCTCCAGGCAGCGGCGCGCTTCCGCGGCGGCCTCCCTGCCGGCGGCCGGGTTGGTCACGGCGAAGGGCAGAAAGCGGTGCGGCCAGGCGGCGGCCACCTCCAGGAGGTAGTCGTTGTTCTCTCTGCAACGCTCCAGGGACGTCCAGGGGAAGGGGCAGATGACGGCCATGTCCACCCCCGCCGCATCCATCTCCAGCAGCATGGTCTCAGGGCTCGCCATGCGCCCGTCCCCCCGGCCGAACATGAGCCTGAAGGCGCCCTCCTCTTCCCCCACCTCGCCGGGGTGTTCGCGCACCCGCGCTGGAAACATGTGGGTATGAGAGTCCAGTACGAACACCGCTGCCCCTCCCGCATCTCAGCTCCCGCTACCGGCCGGACGATTCCTCACGCCGCGGCCTGGCGACGTCCTGTTAACCGCGGGCCGCACGATTTATAATAGCAAAATGGTTGCTTCCTCAGGTACGACATGTGATGCGGGATAGACGATGGGGACCATACTGTTCTTTGTGCTCGTTGGCGTCGTTTTTGCCCTCATCGTCTTCGCCATCTACATGCTGGTGCGCATCCTCAAGATCTATGCCAGGGCCCGCAGGCTGGAGACCATGCGCGGCTACGAGACCATCCTCTATGCGGCGCTGCAGAAGCTGAGCCCTGACCGCACCTTGCAGACACTCATCCCCGACCCGGACCCCGGGGCGCTGGAAGAGGTGCTGCTGCGCATGGGGGACGAGGGGACGGGAGAATGGAAAGGGAAGATCGTCGAGCTGTACCGGCTTGCCGGATTCGCCGCCGACCGCACGCGCCAGCTCCACTCCCGTTCCAAATCCAGGCGCGGCGGCGCGGCGCGGCGCCTGGGCCGCATAGGCGACCCTGACGCGGTGCCGGCCCTGGCGGAGCTGCTGCGGGACCCCAGTGAGGAAGTGCGCGAGGCCGCGCTGTTCGCGCTGGTGCGCACCGGGTCGAGGGAAGCGCTGCAGGCCATGATCGATGCCCTGGACAGCGGCAGCCGCTGGTCGCAGGAGAAGGTGGCGGAGGCCATGGAGGAGGCGGGCGACGAATCTCGGCGCGTCCTTGCGGGCCTGCTCGGCAGCGATAACCCGATGCACCGCGCCTTCGCGGCGGAGGTCATCGGGGGGATCGGAGGCGACGAAGAAGCCGCCTTACTGGTCGATGCCCTGGCTGACGGGGAGATAGACGTCAGGGCGCGGGCCGCCGATTCCCTGGGCAGGATGAGGCACCGTCCGGCCAGGCCCGCCCTGCTGAGGTGCCTGCAGGACCCGGCCTGGCAGGTGCGTGCCCAGGCCGCGAAGGCGCTGGGAAAGGTGGGCGACGCCTCCGATGCGCCCAGCCTGGCGGCGCTGCTGCGGGACCGGGAGTTCTGGGTGCGCAACAACGCCGCGTCAGCGCTGCGGGAGATGGGGGATGCGGGCGAAGCGCCCCTGGTGGAGATGCTCTGGGACGGCGACCGTTTCGCGCGCGAGACGGCCGCGCAGGCCCTGGAGGAGGGGAGTATCGTGGAGAGGCTGGTGAAGGACATGCGTGAGGGAGTCGAGGCCCCCGAGGCAGGCCGCATCATCCGCCGCCTCGCCGAGATAGGCAGCACGGGCACCCTTATCCAGGTCCTCTCCGACCTGCAGGACCCGGAGGTCAACGCCCGTCTCGCGGAGGTCCTTGCGGGCATCGGGGACGCCGAGCTGGAGCGGGTCCTGTCATACCGGCCCCCACGCGGCGGGAAGAGCAGGGGATGAGCACCGTATACCACGTCCTAGTCTGCCTGGCCATCGCCTATTATCTCGTCCTGTACACCATGCATATGCTGCATCTAGCCGTCGGCTACCGGGCGATCATGCGCTGGAAGAAAATGGGATACGTCGAGGAGGCCCACCGCCTCTCTCGCAGCGGCATGGTGCCTCCCCTCACCCTGGTGGCGGAGATCGATTCCACCGGCGAGGACACCATGCACTGGATAGACCGCAACCTCTCACAGCGCTATCCCGAGATGGAGGTGCTGGTCGTCTACGGAAGAAGTGATGACGAGAGGGCGGAGAGGATCATTCACACCTTCTTCCTGCGCCGCGTGGACCGCGTCTACCGGCGCGTGCTGGAGGCGCCACAGGCCGTCGAGGTCTATCAGAGCGACGACCACCGGCTGACCCTGGTGCGCACGGACGGGGAGCCGGGAGCGGACTGTCTCAACCTGGCCCTGAACCTGGCCCGCTACCCCATCTTCGGGGTGGCCGACCGCGCCGCGCTGCTGGAGGAGGACGCGCTGTTATGCATGGTCAGGCCCTTCATGGAGGGGGAGGTGAGCGCCCCGGCGGTGATGGGGGTCGAGCTCCCCTCGGACATGGAGGGAGAGGGGCATCTGCCTCCCCGGCGCATCACCAGGTTCGCCCTCATGGACTCCCTCCGCATCCAGCTCGGGTTTCTGGCCGGGGCGCCGTACCTGGGCGGTCCCGCCACCGCCTACGGCTCGCTCACCCTCTACCGCAAGGGCGAACTCCTCGCGGCGGGAGGGTTCCAGGCGGGCCTCTCGCAGGTGGAGGCGAAGATGGAGATGACCCTGCGCCTCCAGCGCATCATGCACGAACAGGGCCGCCTCTACCGTTTCGCCTACGTCCCCCAGGTGGTGGTGCGCCGCGACTTCCCCCGCAACCTGGGCGAATGCGTTAACGAATTCCGCGAACGGCAGGCCGGGATACAGGTGGCGCTCAGGTCCGGGAGGGGCACGTTCTTCAAGACGGGCTACGGGCACCTGGGCTTCGTGCAGTTGCCCTCTTTCTGGCTCTTCGTCAAGCTGGCTCCGCTCATTGGTTTTGTCGCCTTCACCCTCTCCATCGTCTTTTTCGCTCTCGGCCTGGTGGGTTGGCCGGTCTTCGCCGGTTTCCTGGCCAGTTCCATGCTCTATCCCGCCCTGGTCGGGGTGGGGGCGGTGGCGGTGGCCCGCCGGGGGCTGGGCATATTGAAAGGCCAGGGGGCGGCGCTCTTCGGCTACGCCTTCCTCACCCAGTTCTGGTACCGGCAACTCATGGGGCTCGCCCCGCTCTTCAGTCCCGCTCCACGCCGTCCCCGCGAGGTAGAATAGGGTTACGGGACCCTGTCCTCCCGACGCGGGGCGGACAAGTCCCGCCCTGGTCGCCAGCGTCGCGGGAAAGAGAGGATGGAAAAAGGAACTCCCTCCGGCAGGGATATCCGTTTCCTAGCGTGGAGATGCTCCCACGCAGCCTTCGGCCTGCTGTGCCTGGCCTGGCTGATGCTGCGCAGCGGACGCCGCCCCTCGCGCCTGCGCTACCCTTGCCAGCAGGCCGCGGCGGCCCAGTCCGCCTGGGTGCTCGCGGCCGCGGGCGCCGTGCTGGCGCACGCGGTGAGCCGGCATGGGCGCCGCCGCATCGTCCCGGTCATTACCACGGTCCTCGTGGCCTCGCTCTGCATCATGGCCGGCGGGGTGTCTAACGTGGCGGGGGAGGGGGACGTCCCCGACCTGGCGGAGGCCAGGGCGCGCGCAGCATCCCTGGTCCCGGAGGCGTGGGAGGCGTCCGTTCCCGGCGGCGGCCACGATGTCTTCGCCGTCAGCAACGTCCCAGTCCCCGCTGGTAGCCCCTACCACCAGGGGGTGCAGGCGCTCATCCGCCTCATGGACGAAGGAGGGGTTTCCTTCTACCGCAGCGCCTTGGACTGCCCCGGTGCCGGGCCGGACGGCATCGTCGCCGCGAACGACGTGGTCCTCATCAAGGTCAACGCCGCCTGGGACCAGCGCGGCATGACCAATACCGACGTGGTGCGCGGCCTCGTCACCGCCATCCTGGGCCATCCCGACGGCTTCACCGGCGAGGTGGTGCTGGTGGAGAACTGCGAGGGCGGCACCGACTACTACCACACCCGCAACAACGCCGAGAACCCCGCCCAGTCCTTCCAGGCGGTGGTGGACACCTGCGTGGACCCTGGAAGGGTGTCCACTTCCAGCTGGTGGTCCTTCACCGACGACGTCGTGGGCGATTTCGACGGCGGCGACATGCGCCAGGGTTACGTGCCGCTGGGCGCCAACGTCTCCTACCCGAAGTTCATCACCAAGCTGGGGACGTGCATCTCGCTGCGCAACGGCATCTGGACCGGCTCCGGTTACGACAGGAGCCGCCTGAAACTGATCAACGTCCCCGTGCTCAAGAGCCACAACGCCACCGGGGTGACCGCCAGCCTCAAGAACTTCATGGGCGTGCCCAGCATCCATATGACCAGTAACGTCCATTACGACCTCATCTATCAGGGCTTTATGGGCAGGATTATGAATGAGGTCATCTACCCCGACCTCAACATCATCGATGCCATCTGGGTAAGCCCGTCCCATCCCGATGGTCCCGCCGGCCCCTACGCGAAGGCGGTGCGCGCGAACATCCTCCTGGCGGGCAGGGACCCGGTGGCGCTGGACTGGTACGCGGGGAAACATGTCCTCTACCCCATCAGCGGGTACGGGCGCCACGACCCCGACACGCCGTACGGCGAGGGCACCAACCCCTACCACGACGGGACGCGCAACACCGGGTACGCCTACAACGCCTTCCGCATCATGCTCGATTCGACCGCCGCCGTGCTGCGCCAGGGCGGCCACGACGTGACCTCGGACCCGGCGAGCATCGGCGTGCACCTGCGCGACCTGCGGGAGGGGCTGGCCTGGTCCGGGGGCCACTGCGTCACCGGGGTCGCCGCTCCCGCCACCGACTGGCATTTCGCCGAGGGCACCACCCGCGAGGGCTTCGACGAATGGCTGTGCCTACAGAACCCGCAAGGGGAGAAGG
>JBFLWJ010000013.1:0-74611 GCA_040757835.1 Actinomycetota bacterium | reverse complement strand
AGGTCATCCCCTACGGGGTGGACCTGGCCCCCCATTCCCGCACCACCCTGCACGTCAACCACATCCTCGGCCCCGGCCGGGACGTCTCGGTGTCGGTGCACGCGGACGCGCCGGTCATCGCCGAGCGTCCCATGTACTTCCTCTACGCGGGTGCCTGGTCCGGGGGCCACTGCGTCACCGGGGTCGCCGCTCCCGCCACCGACTGGCATTTCGCCGAGGGCACCACCCGCGAGGGCTTCGACGAATGGCTGTGCCTACAGAACCCGCAAGGGGAGAAGGTCCACGCCGCCCTCACCTTCATGACCGGCGAGGGGGAGGTCATCCCCTACGGGGTGGACCTGGCCCCCCATTCCCGCACCACCCTGCACGTCAACCACATCCTCGGCCCCGGCCGGGACGTCTCGGTGTCGGTGCACGCGGACGCGCCGGTCATCGCCGAGCGCCCTCTCTACTTCAACTACCCCACGCATTAACCCTTAACCGTTTCTTTACATTTTCTTTAAGCGGGGTTAACCGCGCGGTGCGACCATCTTGATAAAGGAGGTGATGGAGATGGAGAAGAAATACGCCAGGCTGACGGCCGCCGTCGTGGCGGTCGCGCTTTCAATGAGCTTCGTTCTCCTCGCCGCGGGACCCGTGTGGGCCCAGGACGGTCAGCAGGAGCGGGAAGGTGGGGACCCCGCGAGGGACATACCCCCGGAGCTGCAGGCCAAGGTACGGGAGTACAGGGAGGCCATGGCGGACCTGCGCGAGACGGCCGCACCCATGAAGAAGGAATTAAGGGAGCTCAAGCGGACCTTCCAGGCGCTGTTCCGCAAGGCCCGCTCCATGCCGCGTGATGCCAGGCAGGAACTCCGCGACCGCATCGCCGCCCTCAAGGACGAGTACGCGGGGGCGGTCAAGGACAAGGTCGCGGCCGTCAAGGAGAACGCCAGGGCTATGAAGGAAGCGGCGGCGGCCTCACGGGACGCCTGGGAACAGGGAGACCTGGATGGCGCGCTTTCCGGCCTCGACCAGGCCATCGCGAAGACCGCGGAACTGCAGCCGCTGCTGGAGGAGGCGCACCAGCTCCTGGAGCAGATAGTGGACGCCCTGCGGCAGATCGCCGAGGAGGCGGGCGCTCCCTCCGCCTCTGCCGCTACACTCGCCGCCTGAGGGCGCGGTGTCACGCTGAGAGCGCGGCCTCCGGCAAGAGCGCGGAGCAAGGAGTTTCGGCACACAACATGAGCCGCCGGTGCCGGGGAGGGAAGGGGGACCTCCAACTCCCCCCCCGGAGGTCCCCCTCCCCGGTGATCCGGCACTCGCCCCTTCCGTGAGTCGCGGATAATCCCCCCCTAGTCCTGAAAAATACTTCCGCCAGCAAGTGTAATGGCTGCCCTCGCGCGCCGTTTTCACCAGTGTAGGAACGGAACGCGCTCCGTCTCAAGCGACGGACTCGGCACGTCGATGATGAATATACGTTCGCAGACGGAATAGGGTCACGCAAAAGCCGACTACAAGGGAGTTGGAGGCGGGATAAGAGGGCAGCTTACCGGCCTCTCACGGCGAGAGAGAAGGGAGCTTCGAAATGAGAGGAAAGAGCAAGGTTCTCAAGGTCCTGCTGATCATGGTCCTGAGCGGCCTGTTCTGCGCCACCACGCTGGCGGTGGCGCCGGCCGGGGAGGTGAAAGCGAGCTGCGGACAGGCCGGCTGGTACTTCGCCGAGGGCTTCACCGGCGGGGAGTTCGATACCTACATCCTCATCCAGAACCCCAACCTGACCGAAGCCACCGCGCACCTGCGCTTCTTCACGCCCGACGGCGCGCCCCTTGAATGGGACGTGAACCTGAACGGCGAGAGCAGGACCAGCATCCCCCTGGACAGCATACCCGGCCTGGAGGGGCAGGAGGTGGCCACCGAGGTCACCTGCGCCGGTGAAGGGGTCATCGCCGAGCGCGCCATGTACTTCAAGTACGACTCCGGTGCGGGGGCCCGCGCCGGCGGCCATTCCACAATCGGCGCCCCCGGCCTGAGCGGCAGCTGGTACCTGCCGGAAGGCTTCACCGGCGGCACATTCGATACCTACGTACTGCTCATGAATCCTAACGACACGGACGCCGTCGTCTGGCTTAAGCTGATGAAGCCCTACGATGGCAGGTACTATCCGTTCACGACCACCGTCCGCGCCGGCAGCAGGAAGACCGTCAAGCTGGACGACCTGGTGTGGGTAGAGGGCGGCGAGAACATCATCGCCGACGTCGGCGCCGCCACCGGTGACGGCACCGGGGAACCGCCCGTCGAGGTGAAGTTCGACGATACCGACATTTCAACCCTGGTGCTCTCGCAGAACGGCGTGCCGGTCATGGCGGAGATGGCCATGTACTACGATTACTACGGCAAGGCCGGCGGATCCAGCTCCATCGGGGCCACCTGCGCCGCCCAGGAATGGTTCCTCCCCGAGGGCTACACCGGCGGCGACTTCGACACCTATGTCACGGCCATGAACCCCAACTGGTACCCGGTGGACGTCACCTACACCTTCTACTCCGACGACAGCAGCTTCGCGCCGGTATCGGTCACGCACCCGGGCGTGCGCCCCTATTCCCGCGACACCATCAGCGTGGACGGGGTCGAGGGCTTGACGGCCGCGGGCGTGTCCACCAAGGTAACGGCGGTGAAGCAGGTGGAGCTGGCCGGGGCGGAGGATGACCCGGTTGACCGCTACGCGGTGCTCTACGGCATCGAGGACTATGCAAGCGGCGACGATGTCCTCTATGCAGTGGACGATATGTACGACATCAAGCACCGGCTGGTGGACTACTGCGGCTTCAGCTACGACCGCATGCGCTACCGCTCCGAGGGCGATGTCAACCTGGCGAAGATAGCGGAGGATATGGCCTGGCTGGCCAGTGCCGCAGACGCCAACGACATCGTGGTCTTCTTCTTCGGAGGACGCAGCTCCACGGACGCGGAGAACAACATCGACCTCTACGACGGCAGCGTCTCCCGCTCCGAGCTGGAGGCTTACTTCGCCGCCCTGCAGAGCGAGAAGTTCGTGGGGCTCTTCAGCTGCGCCAACAGCGGCGAGCTGGCGGGAGAACTGGCCGCCTCGGGCCGCCTGCTCATGGCGTCGTGCTCCAAGGGCGAGCTCTCCTACGCGTTCCCCGAGGGCGATTTCACCGCCGCCACCGGCGACTACGGCAACGGCGCCTGGGCCTATTACTTCGTCGAGGCGCTGGCGAAGAAAGAGGCTGATACCGACGACAACGGCAGGGTCAGCGCGGGAGAGGCCCATGCATACCTGGCCCCCAGGGTGACCGCCTTCGTCAACGACAAGGAAGCCGCCTCGCAGGTGCCCGAGATCTACGACGGCATCGGCGACATCGACCTCACCGTGGAATGGGTGGCGGCCAGTGTCGTGGCCCAGCGCTCCATCTACTTCAACTACGGGTCGGCCAACGACGGGGCCACCTCCATAGGCTCGCCCTGCACCTACCCCAACTGGTTCCTGGCCGAGGGCTACACCGGGGGCAGCTTCGACACCTACGTGCTGGTCTTCAACCCCTACGACTTCGCCCAGGACCTGACCATCACCTACATGACCCCCAGCGGCGAGCCCATCGTCATGGAGGACACGATAGCGGCCAATAGCCGCGCGACCATCATGGTCGACGGTGTGCCGGGCCTTGAGGACATGGACGTGTCCACCCGCGTATCCGCGCAGCCCGCGGATGTGGCAGCGGCTTGCTCGGGAGGCGTGGTGGTCGAGAGGGCCATGTACTTCAACTACTACGGCAAGACCGGGGGCTCGTGCTCCATCGGCTACGGTTCCTGGTAATACAAGACGCAAAGAGGCCGGGCCCGCGCCCGGCCTCTTTCGTTTAAGGGGTCAGGTATTGGATTTTGGATACCCCGGTATGTATGAAGAAAACCGTAATAAACACCCCCATCACACTGCAAGTTTGGAGCGGATACCATAATATGGTATCCAAAACCCAAGACCTGACCCCACCAGGCCTGGCACGGGTGAGTTGGGAGATAGAAGTCCGCCTTGTCTATTTCTGGCACCTTGGGCAGAAAAAAGAGCTGCGGCCGGCGATGACCTCGCGCACGATGGAGGCGCCGCAGGCGGGGCAGCGCTCCCCCTCGCGGCGGTAGACGCGGTGGTCGTCCTGGAAACTCCCCCGGTCACCCCGCAGGTCAACGTAGTCGCTCACCGATGAGCCCCCCCGCGAGATGGCCTCCGCGAGCACCTCGCGGACCGCGGCGTGGATGCGCTCTATCTCCCCGGGCGAGAGTTCGTCCAGGCGGCGCAGGGGATTGACCCCGGCGCGGTGCAGCGATTCGTCGGCGTAGATGTTGCCAATGCCGGCGATGCGGGACTGGTCCAGCAAGGCGGATTTCACCCGGCACTTCCCCCGCAGGGCACCGGCCATGCTTTCACGGGTGAAGCACTCGTCCAGGGGCTCCGGCCCCATGGCGTGCAGGCCGCGCAGGGGGGTACGGTCCCCGCGCCGCAGCAGGGCGGTCTCCCCGAAAGTGCGCGGATCGACGTAGAGCAGGTCCCGGCCGTCGGCGAGGTGGAAGACGATATGGGTGTGGCGCGGGCGCTCCTCCCCGGGCGTGGGGATGACCAGCGAGCCGGTCATCCCCAGGTGGATCACCAGTTCATGCCCGTCGTCCAGCTCCAGGATGAGATATTTTCCCCGGCGGCTGACGTCCTGGATGCTCCGGCCCGCCAGACCCCTGCGATAGCCCATGGGGGTGGGGTGGGTGACCAGGCGGGGCAGGCCGACCTCGCACGATGCGATGCGCGCACCGGCAATCTCTTTCTCGAGTTGCCTGCGGATTATCTCCACCTCCGGCAGCTCCGGCACTTCTTCACATCCTTCACGGTCCCTCGCGACACCCTTTTCATACTATGCATCATTCACCTCCATGGGAACACCGGCGTCACATATATGAGACGGCCGCATTTGTGTTAAGATAATCCACTAACAGGGCGGTTTGAAGGCAAGCGGGACAGGACAGGGCAGATAATGGTCAAGAGATGTCCGCAATGCGACAGGCAAGTCCCCCTTGATGAATATTTCTGTCCCGATTGCGGCGAAGCGCTTTTCCCGGGAAACGGCTCCATGCCGGAAGACCGGGAAGCGAGCCCGGTCGGGGTGGAACGTCATTCCTCTCCTGGGTTGGCGTCGTACCGGGACCATCCAACGCTGCCGGGCCAGGTACCGGATCACGGGTACGGATATGAGATGCCCTATGTCCCGCGGGCCGGTTCCACCAGCGCCAACCTCCCCGCGGACTTCCATATGCCGTGGGGAAAGATAGCCGGGGTCCTGGCCCTCCTGATCATCGTGGCCCTTGGCGTAGGGCTATATACTTACCTGGACAAACCCGGCATCAAGATCTCGGTCCCCGATGGATGGAGCGAAGCCAGCGACCGCGAGAAGGCGTCGCTCGAGAAGAGCATGAACGAGGACGGTTCGATCGATTACGCCCTGGACTACCTCTTCATCAGCGACGGCAACGGCATCGACATGATCGCCGTCTTCCATTTCGACGTGGGTCCCGACGAGGAGCCTTTCCCGGAGACCCAGGACCTGGAGGAGATGGGTCAATACATCGGCACGCTGGAGGAAGTCGGGTACTTTCCGGGAGCCCTCGTCAACATCTACGAGCTGAGGAACATGCTCGACGGCGCGCGTCCGGTGCATCTCGCTTGCGGGCAGGCGTGCATCTATGTCGAGGAGAACCCCGAGGGGGTCGGGGCTTACGAGACCCTGGTGATGGGAAAGGGTGACAGGATCTTCATGGTCTTCGTCCTCAAGGCCATCTCGGACGGGGCCCCTTCGCCGGACATGCAGTACCTCATCGACACCATCGAGCTCGACTAAGGCAGGCGGGGCGGGAGCTCCACGGTGAAGGCGGCGCCCCGGCCGGGCTGGCTCCACACCGATATCCGCCCCCCCAGGAGGTCAAGCAGCTCCCGCGCCACCGCCAGGCCCAGCCCAGACCCGCCGTAGCGCTGCGAGCGCGAGCGCTCCACGCGCGAAAAACGCTCGAAGATGTTCTCCAGCTCCTCGGGCGGGATGCCCTGGCCGTTGTCCCTGACCTGCAGGCGGACGCCTCCGGCGGGCAGGGGGTCGGCGGATACGGACACCTCTCCGCCCTCGGGGGTGAACTTCAGGGCGTTGTCCAAAAGGTTATGCATCACCTGCTCCAGGGTATCGCGGTCGGTCTCTATGGCTGCCATACCCGGCCGCACCTCCACCTTCAGGGCGATGCCCCTGTCGCCCGCTTGCGGGAGGAACTTCTCCCGCACCGTATCCAGGTACGCGGGGATGTCCAGCGATACGGGATGCAGCGACCATGCCCCAGCGTCGATGCGCGAGAGGGCCAGGAGCTGTTCCAGCACGCGCTTCAGGCGGGCGGTCTCCTCGCTGATGATGGAGAGATAGCGCCGCTCGTCCTCCTCCGATTCCACCATGCCGTCCAGGAGGGCCTGGGAGAAACCCTCGATGGAGGTGAGGGGGGTGCGGATCTCGTGGGAGACGTTGGCCACGAAATCCTTCTGTTGCTGGGAAGAGGCCTGGATGCGCTCCGCCATGTAGTTGAAGTAGCGGGAGAGCTCCGATATCTCGTCCCGCCCCGTCACCTCCACCCGGCTGTCCAGGTTGCCGTGGGCCAGTTCCCAGGCGCCCCGGCTTAGGCCGCGCAGGGGCTTGAGCACGTAGCCGCTGAGGTACAGGGCCAGGACGATGGAGAGCAGCAGCGCCGCTCCACCGGCGACGACCAGGTAGCGCAACAGCCCACTGCTGGCCGTGGCGGCCAGGGTGTCGGCGTCCTTCGCCACCGCGAGGTTGAAATAGTCTGGCCGGCTGGGGATGTCCAGGGGGACGCAGACCAGGAACACCTCGCCCACCACCCCCAGCTCGGTACGGTGCGTGACCGTCTCCCGGCCGGCCAGCAGCGAGGGGTCCAGCTCGCGGGGCACGCGCACCCCCAGGGGTTGTGGGGCCACCACCTTGCCGTTTTCGTCTACCACCACGCTGGCGGCGTCGATGAGCCTCCCCTCAAGGCGCAGCAGCTGGGTCACCCTCTCGGCGTTGGCGATGGGCAGGTCCGGGAACTCCTCGCCGAGGGCCAGGGCAACCTCCAGGTCCCCGGCCATCTCCTCGGCCTGCTGGACCAGCTCCTCGCGGGCCGCGTTCTCCTCGCGGTTCTTCTCGCGCCAGACGAAATACGCGAAGAGGGCCCCGAAGATGAGCAGGCTGAGGACGCTCAGGACCAGGAAGTAGAAGAGGAACCTGCCGCGCAGGGAGCGGAAGAAAGCCCTTCTCTCGCCGGCCATGCCCTCAGCTCTTCTCTTCCCGGAACTTGTACCCTATCCCCCACACCGTCTCCACGTAGCGGGGGTTCGAGGAATCCTCGCCCAGCTTCTCGCGCATGTGGCGGATGTGCACATCGACGGTGCGCGTGTCTCCGTAGTAGTCATATCCCCACACGCGCTCGAGGAGCCGCTCGCGGCTCATCACGATGCCGCGGTTGAGGGCCAGGGTGTAGAGGAGGTCGAACTCCCGCGGGGTGAGGTCGATCTCGTCATCCCCCTGCGTGACCTTGCGCCGAGATGCGTCGATGACAAGGTCAACGGCGTGCAGCACCTCCTGCGACTCGGACAGGGGCCGGGAGCGGCGCAGTACCGCCTTTACCCTGGCCACGAGCTCGCGCGGGCTGAAGGGCTTGGTGAGGTAGTCGTCGGCGCCCAGTTCCAGCCCCACCACCTTGTCCACCTCGTCCTCCCGTGCGGTAAGCATGATGATGGGCAGCGACGAGCGCGCGCGGATGCGCCGGCACACCTCCCAACCATCCGGTTCGGGGATCATGATGTCCAGGACGATGAGGGCGGGGCTCATCTCCTCGAAGAGGCGCAACGCCTCCTCGCCCCCGCCGGCTTCCGCCACCCGGAAACCCTCTTTCTCCAGGTAGAGACGGGCGAGTTCGATGATATTCGGCTCGTCGTCCACCACCAGGATCAGTTCACCGGCCAAGAAAAGATCACTCCTCGAAAACGCTGGCGCACGTGCCCTGCGCGCGTGCTTTCAACAGCGCCTGGGCGCCCCATTCCGCGATGCCGGAATAGGTCGTCACGAAACGGCGGGCATTGCACACGCCGCCCAGGGCCAGGTTCACGAAGGGAGCGCGGATGAGATCGCCGCGGTAGTCGTAGTAGGTCAGCTCCCCGAGCTGGCGGTGCTGCTCCAGGTAGTGCTCCAGGCGCTCCTCCTCGAAGCGCTCTATGACCAGCTCGCACAGGGATCTCACCTGCTCGTTGGGGCAGAGGAAGAAGAACTCCTCGTAGGAAGGCTGTCCCAGAAAAGCGCGCTCCTTCAAAGGACCGGTGACCGCTTCCTCCAGGAGCCGGGAGACGAAGAGCAGCAGCCGGTCACCCCGGCTTATCCCATAGGCCTCGCGGTATGCCCTGAAATGCTCGATGCCCGCGAAGACGGCGGTGAAGATCTCGCCCTCCTGCAGGCGGCGGTTGACCTCCCTCTCGATGGTGGGGGCCCCGGGCAAGCCGGTGACGGGATGGGATGACAGCTCCTCCTGACTGCTCCTGATGTGGGCCTTGACTCTGGCCATGAGTTCCTGGTTGTTGAACGGCTTGGTGATGTAATCGACGCCCCCCGCCTCCAGCCCCTTGATCTTGTCCTCCACGGACTCGCGTGCGGTGAGGAATATGATGGGGATCAAGCGGGTGCGGGTGCGGGAGCGCAGCAGGCGGCAGACCTGGATGCCGTCCATCACCGGCATCATCACGTCGAGGATGATCAGGTCGGGCTGGATGGCCTCCGCCAGCTCGATGGCCCGGTTTCCCTCCTCGGCTATATGCACCTCGAAGTCCTCGTCCTCGAGGTAGAACTTGACCGCCTTGAGGATCTCGGGCTCGTCGTCGATAAAGAGGATCCTCCCCTGCATTGGGCCTCCTTGCTATGACTTATATATATTATCGTACAATGACCCCGGAATCCCTTATGGCCATTCCCGCGAGCGGCCGGATCATCCTACAGCTTGGGCCGCTTAAAGCCGAATAAATACATGGAAGATAGACATAATCCCAGGTGAGGATTAACATATTATTACATGTCGGCAAAGCGACCGCGCGGGACGGAGATACCGTCCCGGAGCGGCCATCGAGATGGCTGGAGAGGTATTCGCAAGTTGTGAACGCCGCCGTCACGGCCGGAGGGGGCCGGGCGGGATACGAAGGGGGTGCGGTATCAGTGGATGAAGCAAGGATAGGTAAGGGGTGGCTGCGCCTGGTAGCGGTTCTCTGCACCCTGTTCCTGGCGGGAAGCGTATTCCTGGTCCTGGGCATGACGGTGTGGGCGCAGGAGCAACCCACGGAGCAGCCGGCGGGGACCGAGCAGCCGGCCGAGACCACCCAGCAGCCGGCGCAGACGGGCCAGACCAGCCAGCAGGACGGCCTGGTCATCGACTACTGGGAGCCCCAGGTTGGCACGAGGACCGTGTATTACGTGAATGACTACCTGAACGATGAACATGGAGACTATCACGACACCGCATATCTTGGTTACAAGGATGCGGCGTTCCTGTACTCGACCACGGACCCCAGGGTGCCTGTGAACTATGCCAGCACCTTCTACCGCAGCGTCGAGGCGACCAGCAACATGAACGCCTGTTATTTCGATCTGAACGGGCCGTGGTATTTCAACATGACCACCCCCTTCAGGATAGAGAGAGACGTCCTCGGTATCAACGAGGCCCCGGACGCCGTACGTTTCCCCCAGGCCACCTACGCGGTCAGGGAGAGGATCACCGGCTCGGGAGGGCACAGCGAGACCTATATCTACTACATGACCAACGATGCCACCGCGCAGGAATGGCGTACGTGGGGATACACAGTAGAATACTTCCCTGTCGGCCAGACGACCAGCAAGAAAGAAATCGTGGAATACACGAGCCCGTACGACAAGGACATGCAGGTATATGACTACATCAGATTCCCGCTGAGCGTGGGGGGGACGGGAACAGTGGAAGCGATCTCCTCATCAGGTGGTGATCTATTGCCTCTCGGATCCATTGAGATCATCGCCGAGGGCAAGATCACAGTGCCCGGGGAGACCTACGACGCCTTGCTCATGAAGTATGACTATACCCTTCCCCAGACCAACAACGCGAGGAGGATCGAATATTACTGGTTTGTCAAGGACATAGGGGTCGTGGCCGGCGTAAAGAGCCTGCCCAACATACTGGGCCCCACTTACGAGGAGGCCACAGGCTACTACTCCGTGAGGCGCGACAAGGTATGGTACAACTCGCAAGGGATGTGGGTGCTGAAATCGTTCACCACGCCCGGAGCAACGGAGTAAACGGCTGAACAAGACCGCATAATCGAAGGGCGGCCCCGCGGGGCCGCCCTTTTAGCGTGTTTATGTCTGGAGTATCGACTTACCAGGAGATATGGAATTCGCAGGAGGGGTTTCCCCTCTTTATGCATTTCTCCTGCACGACCAGTCCCTTGTCGATCCCGTACATGCTCAGGATGCCCAGATAGACGCCCTCACCGAGCCGGCAGTCGTAGCCGCAATCGGGGATGTCGAGGACGACCTCCCCACTCGTCGCCTTGATCACCTTGATGGGCCGTATCCCCGGGCCGCGGTGATCGTCCGCGAAGGAGCGGGTCGAAAAGAGCATCAGCTCCAGTTCATCCTTGATGTCGCCGGGAAGGCCTCCCAGTTTCTTGATGGTGGGGAAGTAGTTCCTGCCCAGCGTGACCAGTGCCTTTTCACCGGTCACGGAACCCTCGCAATAGGCATCCAGGAAGGCCTTGTAGATGACGGTATCGTAGAAACCCTCGGGGTCGAGATCGTTCCAGTGCTTTCCGGTACGGCTGAAGAGCACGGCATCCGCCCGTTCCCGCTGTTGTGGATAAAGGCTCATAAGACTCCCGGCAAGGGTAATGAACTTTCCTTTGACCTCGATCAACTCCAATCCCCCCCTTCTTCCCTTTGCATCCGTTTTTCGCGAGACTGGCCGATGCTAAATGAATCGCCAGGCTGAAGGGTTTGCTTTACCTGAACAAGCGAGATTGAGTGGCGCGTTTCGTGATATATTACACGGGATGACCGAAGGACGAGTGTGGAGGTTAAGATGCGTTGGACGAGAGCCATCCCCGCCATCATCCTGATAGCCGCGTTGATGCTGACCATGGCCCCTCTCGCGCAGGCCCAGCAGGTAGCGCAGGTGCCGGTGATAGACAGCATATTCCCCTCCGCGTCCTGGGTGGGCATGCCCGTGGCCATCTCGGGCTCGGAATTCGGCCTGCTGCAGCTCCCGCTCATCAGCACCGTCACCTTCAACGGCGTCGATGCGGGCCAGGCCATCATCTGGACCGACACCTACATCGTGGTCATCGTGCCCGAGGGGGCGACCTCGGGGCCCGTGGTCGTCACCACCCTGCTCGGTTCCAGCGAGCCCTACGACTTCACCGTCTACGAGCAGCCGGCGGCCATCCCGTGCTATTTCGCCGAGGGCACCACCCGCGCTGGCTTCGAGGAATGGCTGACCCTCTATAACCCCTACGACGTGCAGTACACGGCCACGGTGACCTACCTGGTGGCCGACGGGGCCAACCGCATCCGCTACTACAACATCCCCGCGCATTCCCGCATGAACATCTACGTCAACTCTGAGATAGGCTCGGACCGAGACGTCTCCATGGTGGTGACGGGCACGGAGCGGCTATACGCCGAGCGACCCATGTACTTCCGTTACAACAACGCGTGGACGGGCGGCCACTGCGGCGAGCCGGCCCTCGCGGCCAGCAACACCTGGTATTTCGCGGAAGGCACCACCCGGCCCGGCTTCGACGAATGGCTGTGCCTGGCCAATCCCGGCGCGCAGGACGCCACGGCGCAGGTCACCTACATCTTTCCCGACGGCGAGGCGGAGACCATCCCCTATACCGTCCCGGCCTGGAAAAGGTACACGGTGAACGTCAACGACACCGTGGGGGCGGGGCGGGACGTGGCCGTCCGCGTCGATTCCGACCAGCCCATCGTGGCCGAGCGCCCCATGTACTTCGCCTACCGCGGCGAGTGGGACGACGGCCACATCACCCCCGGGGCCCCCGCCCCCCTTACCACTTGGTACTTTGCCGAGGGCACCACACAGGCGGGCTTCGACGAGTATCTCTGCCTGGCCAACCCGGGGGAGGAGGACGCGACGGTCGAGGTCACCTACTATCTCGTCGGCGGCCAGGAGATAGAGCAGCAGGTAACCATAGCTGCCGAGAGGCGCCAGACCATCCTGGTCAACTCCGTGGTGGGCCCGGGAAAGGACGTGGCCGTCCGCGTCGATTCCGACCAGCCCATCGTCGCCGAGCGCCCCATGTACTTCCAGTACGCCACCGGGTGGGACGGTGGACACCTCTCCCTGGGGACGCCGGACCCCTCCGTTTACTGGTTCTTCGCGGAGGGTACCACCCGCTCGGGCTTCGCGGAGTGGCTCTGCCTCTTCAACCCCGGAGAAGTGGAGACGAGGGTAAATATCAAGTACGTCTTCGGGGACGCGAGTTCACAGACGCAGGACGTGCTCATGGCCCCGGGCCAGCGTTTCTCCATCAGCGTCAACGAGATGGTGGGCCCGGACAAGGACGTGGCCATATGGGTGGAGTCCGAGCAGGGCATCGTGGCGGAACGTTCCATGTACTTCTCCTACATGGGTGTCTGGGACGGTGGCCATAACGCCAGGGGCACCCTGCCCTGACCCGATCAGCCGCTCCGCCCGACATGCTATAATCTCTTGGTGCGAGCGAGGCGGAAACCGCGCGCTTGAGGCTTTTCGGCAGGGAGAGATCGAGGTGGATGAGGCCTGTATCGAACGTGCCGCGCAGATGATCCTGGAATCGCTCCAGGTGGTGGCGCTGACCGGCGCCGGCATCTCCGTGGAATCGGGCATACCGGATTTCCGCTCGCCCGGAGGCCTGTGGACCAAGTACGACCCCATGCTCTACGGCACCTACGAGTCCTTCATCAACCACCCGGAGCGCTTCTGGGAGATGGCCAAGGAACTCAATCCCCTGCTGGAGAACGCCGCACCCAATCCCGCCCACGCGGCCCTGGCCGAGCTGGAGCGCCTGGGCAAACTGCGGGCGGTGATCACCCAGAACATCGACCACCTCCACCAGAGGGCCGGTTCCAGCGACGTCCTCGAGCTCCACGGCACCCACCGCACCGGACACTGCACGAAGTGCCAGTGCGTCTTCTCGCTGGAGGAGATGAAGGAGTTGAGCTGTGGCGGTGACGAGGTCGCCTGCTGCCCGGAGGACCATACCGCCATCAAGCCCGACGTGGTCTTCTTCGGGGAGCCGCTCGACTCAAAGGTGCTCTCGCGCGCCGCGGAACTGGCCTCCACTTCCGACCTCATGCTGGTGGTCGGCTGCTCGCTGGAGGTCTATCCCGCCGCCGCCCTGCCCGACTACACCAAGCGCAGGAAGGGCCGGCTGGTCTTCGTCAACACCATCTCCACCTACAGCGACAGCCAGGCGGACCTGGTCTGCCTGGGACTGGCGGGGGAGGTCCTCCCGGCGATAGTGGAGGCCTACAAGCGACGGGCGGGGATGGGCTGAGCCCACGGCCCGCTGGCGTCTCGATCACCTCTCTTAATAATAGGGGTTTTCAAGCGGCGCTCGCGTCTGATTTGATAGTAGGAAGAAAAAAGGCACAGGACCGGGTCGAGTGGAGAGACGGCCGCACGGGGAGTGCGGCAGCCGTAGCCGCCGTCCCGGCCGAGGCTCAAGGAGGATGAGAACGTGCCAGAGGACAAGTTCCCGTGGGACTCGTTGTTCAAGGGCGGAGGAGAAGGGGGCGAGCTGCCCTCCATCTTCCGCCGTAAAAAAGGGAAGAGTTCGGGGGAGGGGTTCAAGGAGAAGTGGGGGAAGATCAAGCCCCGCACCAAATGGATCGTGGGCATCATCATAATCGTGCTGGTCATCCTCGTGCTCAGCGCCTCCTGGCTGGCCACATTCTACACCGACCTGTTGTGGTACGACGAGGTGGGGTACACTTCCATCTTCTGGAAGCGGATCGTCACCCAGATATGGCTCTTCTTCGCCTTCGGGCTGCTCTTCTTCGTCATCCTCTACGGCAATATATGGCTGGCGCGCCGCTTCACGCCGCGCTACGAGAGGCCGTCGGGCGACCTCAACCAGGTGGAGGAGACACTCGCTAACTTCCGGGAGAAAGCGGGGAAATGGCTGGGCCGCGGCCTGCTGGTCGGCTCGGTCTTCGTCTCGCTCGTAGTCGGCTGGGCCTCGGCCGCGCAGTGGGAGAGCGTGCTGAGGTTCTTCAACCATACCGCCTTCGGCAAGGTCGACCCCATCTTCGGCAAGGATATCGGGTACTACCTCTTCGAATACCCGTTCGTACGCTACTTCAGCAACTGGCTCTTCACCAGCCTGGTTGTGGTCCTGCTGCTCACGGCCGGGGTGCACTTCCTCTACGGTGCCATCAACTTCGGCGCCGACAAGAGCAAGCGCTTCGCCACCAACGTCAAGGTGCACCTGTCGGTGCTGGCGGCCATCGTCCTGCTCGTGCAGGCCTGGCGGTTCCGCCTGGACATGCTCGGGCTCCTCTACTCCGACCGGGGCCCGGTCATCGGCGCCACCTACACCGACGTGCATGCCCAGATCCCGGCCTACTGGATACTCATCGCAGCCTGTTTCGTATGCGCGGGGCTGTTCATCCTCAATATCCGCTACAAGGGGTGGAAGCTCCCCGCGGCCGGCATCGCCGGCATCGTGGTCGTCGCCCTGCTGGCCGGCACCATCTACCCGGTGATCATCCAGAACTACGTGGTCAAGCCCAAGGAGCTGACGCGGGAGAGGGAGTACATCGGGTACAATATCGAGTACACCCAGGACGCCTACCGCATCCAGGACGAGGGCGATGCGGCGGTGATGCAGGTGGAGGAATTCCCCGCCGAGAACAACCTCACCTACGACGATATCGTCGCCAATGCGACCACCATCGACAACGTGCGGCTGTGGGACCCCCGCCAGATCGTGCAGGTATACAGACAGCGACAGGAGCTGCGACAGCTCTATGACTTCAACGACGTCGACGTGGACCGCTATACCGTCTTCGACGACACCTATACCCAGATGATGGTGGCAGGGCGCGAGCTGGTCATAGATCAGCTGCGCGAGGACGCCCAGACCTGGCAGAACACGCACCTCTCCTTCACCCACGGCTACGGCATGGTCATGGCCCCCTCCAACGAGCTGACCTCGGAGGGCGACCCGAACCTGGTCATCAGCAATATCCCGCCGGCGTCCGTGGAGGACCTGGGAGTTGAGATCGAGCGCCCGGAGATCTATTACGGGGAGATGACCCAGGACTACGTGGTGGTGCGCACCGGGGCCGAGGAGGTAGACTACCCCCTCGAGAGCACCAACCAGCTGGTGGAGCCATATTACGAGGGAGAGGGGGGAGTGCCCGTCTCCAACTTCCTGAAGCGTCTCGCCTTCTCCATCCGCAACGCGGACATCACCTTCTTCTTCAGCGGGTACATCAACAGCGAGTCGCGCCTGATGTTCCGCCGCAACATCAAGGACCGTGCGCTGGAGGTCGCCCCTTTCCTCGTCCTTGACGGCGACCCCTACCTGGTCATCACGGAGGACGGCACGCAGAAATGGGTGCTGGACGCCTACACCACCAGCGACCTCTACCCCTACTCCGAGTTCCTGGAGGTGGAGGGCGAGAGGATTAACTACGTCCGCAACTCGGTAAAGGTGGTCATCGACGCCTACGACGGCACCCTCACCTATTACCTGGTCGACCCGGAGGATCCCATCGCGGCCACCTACGGCAAGATCTTCCCCGACCTCTTCACCCCCATGGAGGAGATGCCCGAGGACCTCATGAAGCACCTGCGCTACCCCGAGGACCTCTTCGCGGCGCAGATGGAGCTGTATAAGACCTACCACATAAACGAACCGGACGCCTTCTACCAGAAGGAGGACGTATGGGAGGTCTCCACCGAGACCTATGACGTCACCTCGAACCAGCCGGTGACCCCCTACTACCTCATCCTCAAGCTGCCCGGGGAGGAGAAGGAGGAGATGGTGCTCATGCTCCCCTTCAACCCGCGCGGGAAGCCCAACATGGTCGACTGGGTAGCGGCGCGCTGCGACGCCCCCAACTACGGCAAACTGATAAACTTCACTTTCCCGCCGGGAAAGCAGGTGCTCGGCACCCAGCAGTTCGAGTCCCTGGTGGACCAGAACCCGGCGATATCGGCCCAGATATCCCTGTGGAACCAGGCGGGATCGCGGGTCATGCGCGGGAACACCCTGGTAATCCCCATAGAGGACTCTCTGCTCTACGTCGAGCCGCTGTACCTCGAGGCCACCAATCCCGCCATCCCACAGCTCAAGCGGGTGCTCGTGGGTTACGGGGACCGCGTCGAGATGAGGCCCACCCTGAAAGAGGCGCTCGAGGCCATGTTCGGCACCGCCCCGCAGCCGCAACCGCAACCGGAACCGGAACCGCAGCCAGAACCGGTGTCCGACGTCGCGCAACTCGCGCAGCAGGCCAGCCAGCTCTACGACGAGGGGCAGGCCGCCCTGCGCAACGGGGACTTGAAGACCTACGCGGACAGGATGGAACAGGTAGGCCAGCTGGTCAAGCAGATACAGGCTTTGACCGCGCCGCAGACATCTCAGTGATCCGGCAGCGGTCCGCCCTGTCCGGCCGGCTTTCACAGCCGGGGGTGAGCGCTGTCCGGCCGGCTGGGCGGGTGCGGGTGCGGACGAGGGCGCCGCGATCTCGAAAAGGTGGGGTTACGGGAGGCGATTGGGAGCGATGGCCTTGAAACGGTGCGGCGAATGCGGCCTCCCGCTCCGCTTGAGCAGGAACTACGACTGGCCGGGCAACGGGGTGATCCTGGCGCGGAACGATCCCACCATGCGCATGGTGCTCTTTGAGGCCGACTACTACACCCGCCTTTGGTCGGAGCTAGAGCAGCTCCTGGGCGTCAACATCTCGGAGGCTATGCTCCGGGGCCAGCAGGCGGCGACGCGGGACTACATCGAGGACAACATCCTGTACGGATGGCGTAAGTTTGTCATCGGCCTTCTGCCCATGCGCCTCGCCTTTAAAAGCATCGTCGGAGAGCTGGCCCTGTTCGGCTTCGGCCACATGCAACTCGAGGAATACCGGCGCGGCAAGCTCATGGTCTTCAGGGTCAGGCATCCTTTCGACATCATCTCCATCGCCTGGGGCACCAAGGGTTTGCTCGAGTTCGTGGAGGGCATGGGCTCGGAGCTGGCGTGGAGGAAGGAGGGCGACGACTACATCATCTCCATATTGCTCCAACCGGAGAAGAAGCACTGGGCGGAGGTGGACGTGGAGGCAATGAGGTCGATCAGGGAGGCCAAGAGGGAACTCTCCCTGGCGGGCAGGCTGATCCCGCCTCATGGCGATCGCAGAGAGGGGTGTTCATCCTGCGGGCTCCCCCGCGCGCTGACGGAGCTGGAGTGGCGGGAGGACGAGGGGATGATATGCAGGCGTGACAACAACCGCAGGTTCGTCTTCTCAACCACGCATATCCTCTTGGGGGTGGTAAGGGACCTGGAGAGAAAGACCGGCAGAGACCTGGAGCCCCTCATCATCCAGGTAACCAAGGATTATCACTTGCGCGACTTCCGGGGGGTCCCCATACGCACCCGTAACGGCGCTTACCGCGCCGCGGCCAGATACCTGCACGCCGGGGGGTTCGGAAACGTCCGGAGCTTCAACTGCGGCGAGGGCTACCTGGAGATGACCATCGAGAACCCCCTCTATGTCCCCAGGCTGGTGGGTCGCATAGCGGGGCTTTTCGAGTACGTGGAGGGGCTTGAGGCCGACATCAGCTACCGCTGCCCCGAGCCCCAGCTGCTCGAGCTCGAGATCAAGGCCACTTGAGGGCTACGGTCCCACCTCCATCTCCTCGACGGGGGTGAAACCGGCTAGGGATGCCCGCACCACCAGGCGCAAGGTCGCGTCGCCCTCGGGGGCGCAGGTGGTGAGGGTGAGGATGGGCTCCTCGGTCTGGATGGTGACGTTCTCGCTGGGGTCGATGTAGCGCAGCTCGGTCACGCGATACTCGTAGATGCCGCGCGGGTTCTGTATGAATATGGCATCTCCCGCCACGAGCTCATCCAGGCGGTTGAAGGGCCTGGTCTTGGTGGTGCGGTGGCCCGAGATGACGCAGTTGCCCGGCCAGCCCGGGAACCCGGTATGGGTGAGGTGGATGGGTCCCATGGAGAGGATGGTGTACATCTCATCCTCGTCGTCGCTGCCCTCCCTTACCTCTTCGTCTATCCCCACCACCGGGATGCGGACAAAAGCCGGCGTCTCGAAGGAGAGGGGAGGCCCCAGCAGCTCGTCGTGGGTCAGGGGCTTGAACTCCTCGGCCTCGGCAGCTCCCCCGCCGGCCGCGGCGGAATCCCGGCGCAGGCGGTCGTAGAGGTAAGGTCCCAGGACGGCGAGGACCACCAGGATGGCGACGGACAGGGTTATCGCGATTACCGTGCCCTTGTGTTCCCTCACCTGAGCCGACCTCCAGTCATCGGTCCTCCCTTCTCTCTGTGGAGAATTCTATATACACGTTATTTCTATTGACAATGCCGGATACCTTCGCGGTTCCCTTCGACCATCCGTGCTCCCGTCCATATCCATGTCAGCCCGAGGCCAGGCCCTGCCTTTCTCTCGCCGCCGCCTGCCCCCGTCGCGGTGTCTCCATCGCGCAACATTTCATATTCACCGTCGTGGCATGTATAATGAAAACGTTGAAAACCGGCGCGGGGTGGAGCAGTCAGGTAGCTCGTCGGGCTCATAACCCGAAGGTCGGGAGTTCGAATCTCCCCCCCGCTACCAGCGAAACGGCAGGCCGGAGGGCCGACCCTCCGGCCTGTTATATGGGGTCAGCCCCTGACATGTGACATCTTCAATGGCGGTATCTCTTTACGATCTTTCTTGATCGAGAAGATGTCACATGTCAGGGGCTGACCCCATCCTCTCACCATCGGGTCCCTTCAGGGGAGCGATATTTCTCTCGATAACTAACTTGAGTCGCAAACGGCTTGAGAGACGGGGAGCAGCGTGAGGTCAGGCCATATCATCCCCCTGTATGCGCTGAGCGAGAAGGACCTGGGCCTAGTGGGCCACAAGGCCGCGAGCCTTGCCCGCCTGGTCGGAGCCGGCCTTCCGGTGCCCCCGGCATTCTGCATAACCTCTTCCGCCTATAGGGGGCACATCGACGGGAAAGGTATCGCCGCAGAGATAGAATCCCTGAAGCGGGACGCCGCGAAGCTCACGACCAAGGAGGTGAAGGACGCTCTTGAGAAAATACGGCGAGATATCGCCGCGGCTCCCCTGAGCAGCGGGCTGTGCGGCGAGCTTGAGCAGGCTTACCGGGAGCTCGCTGCCGGTTCGGTGGCGGTGCGTTCGTCTGCCACGGCCGAGGACCTCCCCGGCACGTCCTTCGCGGGACAGTACGATTCCTTTCTCGACGTTACGGGCCTTGACGGCCTCCTCGGGACCGTCAAGAGGTGCTGGGCGTCGCTATGGACGGAGCGTGCCTTCGACTACCGGCGTAAGAACGGCTTCGAACAGCTCGGCGTGGACATGGCGGTGATCGTCCAGGAGATGGTCCCGGCGGAGGCGGCCGGGGTCGTCTTCACGGCCGACCCGGTCACCGCCAGGGCCGACCGCATCACCATTGAGGCCGTGACCGGCCTGGGGGATTCCCTGGTTTCCGGCCGGGCGGCGCCCGACCGCTTCATCGTCTCCAGGAGAGGCCTCCTCATGCTGTCCTCATCCGCATCCAACCCTTGCATAGGCGAGGACACGGCCCGGATCATCTGCCTCATGGCCATGCGGGCGGAGGCGG
The DNA here is from genome assembly GCA_040757835.1 of Actinomycetota bacterium. Lineage (NCBI taxonomy): Bacteria > Bacillati > Actinomycetota > Actinomycetota bacterium. The sequence goes on along the minus strand of JBFLWJ010000013.1, from coordinate 54,670 downwards.
TCTTCGGCTGCCCGCTGGACCTGGAATGGGCCATCGCAGCGGGGAGGGTCTTCCTGCTGCAGGCGCGGCCTATCACCGCGCTGGGCCGCGAGAGGAGCTGGGAGGACCGCCAGGTATGGAGCAACATCAACGCGGGCGAGGTGCTCCCCGACGTGGTCACCCCGGCTACCTGGTCGCTGGTGCAGATCATAGTCTTCCAGGTCTTCGGGTCCATCTTCGGCAGGATCGGCCTCGACTTCGGGGACAACACCATCGTGGGACAGATCGCGGGACGCGCGTACTTCAACCTCAACACCATGACCGGCGCAATACGCTCCTTCCCCGGGCTGCGCCGCATGGACGTCGGGCAGGCCCTCGGCGGGGCACAGGGAGGCCTCAGCGGCGAGGGGTCGCAGCTCCAGGAGGTATCCATCCCGGACGGGGACGTCCCGGACCTGGACTTCAGTTTGGGCAAGGTCCTGGCCAGGGCTCCCGCCTTTCTGGCCTGGTTTCATTCTCTCTCCAGCGAGAAGGGGCGCGACTTCATCGCGGAGCTGCGGACGGAGATCGCTGATATCCAGGATATCGACATCTCCCGCGCCGGTGAGGATGAAATTGTGGCCAGGATCGACCGCGTCCTGCGGCTGATGGCGGAGAGCGACGCCATCCTCGGCGTCGCCGCGCGCGGCATGTACTACTTCATGACCCTGGACAGGCTCTGCGGCACCTGGCTGAAACAATACCGCGGCATCTCGGCAAACCGGCTCTGCAGCGGTCTTGCGGGCATGCGCAGCGCCGATGCCGGCTTCGAGCTGTGGGGGCTGGCCCTGGCGGCGCATGCGGAGCCGGGGCTAAGGGACGCCGTTCTCTCCGGCACCTCCTTCGAGGCCCTGGAGGATATCTTCCGGGACGACCTGGCCGCGGCCGGTTTCTTCTCCGGCTGGAGAAGGTTCATGTTGGAGCACGGACATCATTCCCGGGGAGAACTCGAGCTGCGTAACCGCAGGTGGTCTGAGGACCCCGCTTTCGTCCTGGATGTCCTGCGCGGTTATCTGCTCAGCATGGACAAGGTCGATCCCCTGGCGAAGCTGCGCGAGAACGAGATGGTACGCGAGGAGTTGACCTCGCGGTGCCGGCGCCTGCTCGCGAACCCGATAAAGCGCCTCTTCTTCGACCACGTGCTGCGGCAAGCCCAGCAGGGCCTGCTCATGCGCGAGAACGTCAAGAACGAAGCCGTGAAGGGAGTGGCCTTTATCCGTACCCTCCTCCTCGAGCTGGGCAGGCGGATGGCGTCCCGCGACCTGCTGGACGAGCCGGAGGACATCTTCTTCCTCTACCTGGAAGAGATAGACGGTGTGCTGCGTGACGAGGACCGGGAAACCGTGAGGGAAGAGATCCGGCGTCGCCGCGCCGACTACGAGAGGAACCTGGCCATAACCCCGCCCAAACTCATCTACGGCAGGTTCGATCCCGAGGACTTCATCCCCGACGAGATAGACAGCGGCGTCGATGAGCTAAAGGGCCTGGCGGTATGCCCCGGAGTGGTCAGCGGACCGGCGCGGGTTATGCTGCGCTCCGATGTGGGGCAGGTGCAGCCGGGCGAGATCATGGTGGCCCCTTTCACCGATCCCGGCTGGACACCCCATTTTCTCACCGCGGCGGGGATCGTCATGGACCTGGGAGGCCTTTTGAGCCACGGCAGCATCGTGGCGCGCGAGTACGGCATCCCCACCGTGGTCAACGTCGGCCCGGCGACGCGCATCATCAAGACGGGGCAGATAGTGCAGGTAGACGGGGACCGCGGCACCGTCCGGATACTGAAAGACGCGCCCCGGCAGCATTTGTAGACGCCGGTCCGGGCCATGGTCAACCCGGGTTGCCGGATCAGCGCTTGGTCTGCCAGCGGATGCCCGGCCGGGAGCGGCCGCCCTGCCGCCATGACCTCAGCTCGCGGTCTCAGCCGACGGCTTGTAGAAGGAGATCAGTTCGTGAAGTCCCCTGGACATGGCGTCCAGCTCGTGCATGAGGGCGGTTATCTCCTGTACCGAACCCGCCTGCTCCTCGACGGATGCGGCGACCTCCTGCATGTTGGCGGCCACGTCCTCCGATAACTGGGTCATGGCTTCAATCACGCCGGATATCCTTTCATTGTTCGGTCCCATGGACCTGGTCGCGTCGGTGATGGAATCGATGAAGTGACCTATCCTCACCGAGACATCGCTTATGTCTTTCAGCATCGCCCTCGCTTCGGCGGCGACGGACGCGCCGTCCTCCACGCGTTCGATGCTCTCCTGCATGGCCGTGGCGGCACCGTCCACGAAGCGTTTTATCTCGCTCAGCAGGCCCTCTATCTTGCCAGCGGCCTCCGACGAGCCGTCCGCCAGCCTCCTCACCTCGCTCGCGACGATGGAGAAGCCCCGCCCGTGTTCTCCCGCCCTGGCGGCTTCTATGGCTGCGTTCAGGGCGAGCAGCCTGGTCTCGTCGGCTATGGACGTGATGACCTCGACGATCATCCCGATCTCCTCGGACCGCTCATCGAGGTCCTTGATCAGGCCGGCGAGCATGCCCGTGGCTTCCTTGATCTCCGCCATCTTCTCCACGACACGCTCCACCGTCGCCGAGCCCCGCTCAACCGCTTCCATGACCTGTCCCGAGAAATCGAGGGACATCCTTGCCGCTTCCTCCACCCGTTCTATGTTCTCGAAGATCTCGTCGGTGGCGCTCTTGGCCCCCAAGACGCTGTTCAGCTGGTTTTCGGCCTTCGACGTCAGGTCCACCAGCGCTTTCGTAATGCCCTGCAGGGTGGTATTGCTCGCGCTGGTGATATGCAGGAGGGTCTCGCTGGAGAGGGCCAGGTTCCCGGAGGTATCCCCCGTCTGCGACAGGAAGGCGCTTAACGCTTCGCTGAGCTCGTTCATGGTCTCGATGGCGCTGCGCAGGAGGCCCGCGCCCTCCACCTGCTCGATGGTCTGGAAATTGTTGTCCTTGAGTTCCTGCGCGAAGGCGTTTATCAACACCATGGGCTTGATGTAGGTCCTGGACGCGTACGCCACGGCGGCGAAGGCAGCCACCGCTACCGTGACCGCTCCCACCAGCACCCCGATGAGGTATGGGTTCACGTCGGTGTTCGCGGCCAGCCAGGCGGTGAGGACGATGCCTCCGATACCCGGCAGCAGGGCCAAGAGCATGACCTTGCCGTAGAGGAGAAGAGCCTCTTTTCTGTACCTTCCCCTGGTCTTGTCGAGGATGTCCAACTTCCCACCCTTTGTTTAACCAGCGTGCACCTTTAGTATTGCTTCGGCAAGGTTCTTTTTAACCTGAATCCCGTGACCAGCGGCATGCGGTTCCCGGCGCCCTCTGGACCTAACGCCAGCGGTAACGAGGAGCGTCTCCAGGGGACACCCGGAAGGATAGCGCGACCAAAGCGGGCAGATTCAGTACTTGGTGGTCATGTACCAGTCCCAGGGAAGGCGCCGCAGCAGCCGCTCCGCCGCTCTCCTCTTCCAGCCGTGGGGGATGCGGTCGCTGGCGAGCGCGAAATCGACGGCCTGCTCCAGGGGGCGGGCCAGCCCGTCCGGCAGGGTGAAGATGCCGTGATACAGCCAGGCCAGGGGGGTGAAATATTCGCTCACCAGCTCCATCTGCTCTTCGCTTATGCCGTCTAACTTGAGGCCGGAGCGGCGCGTGAAGAGGGTGTCGGTGCCTTCGTCCACGAAGAGCCCCTTCTCCTTGCAGGTGTTGTAGAGCTCGGTGCCGGGGAAGGGGTAGAAGACGGTTATCTGGGTGATGCCGGGCTCGGCGCGTCCATTGAGCTTGATGGTGTCCAGCACCATGGAGAAGTCCTCCTGGGGGAAACCCATCATGTTGAGGGAGACGGTACCGATGCCGTACTTGCGGCAGAGCCGGAAGGCGTCGAGGATCCGCCTGTCGCTCATCCTGCGCCCGAGCACGTTGCGGCGCAGCCAGGGGTTGCCGCTCTCGATGCCCATGCAGATGGTCTTGCACCCCGCCTCCTTGAGCGCGGCGATCTTCTCCTCGTCCAGTAGGTCGACGCGGGAGTTGCAGATGAAGGGCAGGTCGATGCGGCGGCGGTACTGGCGCACGAACTCCTCGAACCACCGGGGGCGCAGGGTGAGGATATCGTCGTCGAAGCGCACGTGGTCGACGCCCTCCGCGCGGGCGGCCAGCTCCTCTACCTCGCTGAGCACGTTGTCTACGCTGCGGAAGCGCACGTAGCGGCCCGCGTTGGGGTAGGCGCTCCTCTGGGCGTGGTTGGAGCAGTAGCGGCAGCGGTAGGGGCAGCCCCGCGAGGCCATGACGGTTATCCGCTCCAGCTGGTCCGGGGCCATCCTCTCCATGTCGAAGATGGAGCGGTCGGGGAATGGCAGCTGGTCCAGGTCCTCGAGGAGGGGGCGCACGGGGTTGGCGAAGTCCCTGCCGCGCCAGCGCCCCATGATGCTCGCGACCCCGTCCACCTCGCCGCGGCCCTCCAGCGCTCCGGCCAGCTCCACAAGCGCCGCCTCGCCCTCGCCCACGCACACCATGTCGATGCTTTCGTCCTCCAGGGCCCCCAGGGGATCGAGGGTGGGGTGGACACCGCCCACCAGGACCGGCAGGCCAGTCTCCTCCTTGGCCCAGCGCGCCATCTGGCGCACCTTGGAGAACATCAGGCTGGTGGAGGAGAAAGCCACAAGGCCGGCGTGCTGGGAGGTCAGCCATTCCAGGAACTCTTCGCGGCCGGTGGGCTCCACCAGGTGCAGGAAGGCGGTCTCGTGGCCGGCCTGCTTGAGGCAGGCGGAAAGATACGCGCTGCCGAGGTGTATCCTGCCCTGGGGCTCGCCCTCGATGCAGCCGGACTGGTAGTAATCGGGATAGATAAGGGCTACGCGCATCTCCCGCTCATCTTTCTCTCCGCTCCGTGCACGGCTACTCAATGATAGACGATATGGTCCCTGCGGCACAGCATTCCGTGGATCTTCATCCCCGGTATGTCGCGGCCTCACGACATGGGTGGCCGACCCCGGGAACCTGTGGGCGAGTTTTGAGCTCCGGCCCCGTTATGGTTGAATAAAGGCGGAGATGGTTCGAAGGCGGGAGGTCACCATGTCCTGTTACTTCCGACACACGGCCGAGGTCCTCGCGGAGGCGGGGATCGACCTGGAAGAGGTCAAGGCGGACAAGGCGAGGAAGAAGGCGCTGGACGAGAAGCTGCACGGGCTGGTGGGCGTGGAGTACAAGGACTTCTGTCAAGCACCGGCATCGCGTCTCATGGTCCACCGGTGGAGAAAGGGGGAGGCATGGACCCCGATGTCTTCCGCATCGAGATAACGGACGGCGTCGCGCGCTGCAGCATGAACCGGCCCCAGGACATGAACGCCCTAAGCGTGGAGCTGGGCTATCCCATAGTGGAGGGGCTGACGCGGGTGCTGGACGACGAGGCGGTGAGGGTCATCGTGCTGCGCGGCGACGGCGGCCATTTCTGCTCCGGGGCCGACCTCACCCTGCTGGGGGACAACCTCGACCCCGTCTTCTTAAACCAGAGCATGAGGGCCATCGGCGAGGTGATCCTCAGGCTCTACACGGGGACGAAGCCGGTCATCACCGAGGTTGACGGCTATGCGGTGGGGGGCGGGCTGGGGCTGGCGCTGGCCTCGGATATCACCTACGCCACGGAGAGGGCGCAGTTCAGCATGGGCTTTATAAAGATAGCCGCCACGCCCGACATGGGCAGCTCGTATTTCCTGGCCGAGCGTGTTGGCCTGGCGAAAGCGAAGGAGATGACCTTCACCGGCGATGTGGTGGGGGCGGAGGAGGCGTTGCGAATAGGGCTGGTCAACAAGGTCGTCGAGCATACGAAGATATCGGACGAGGTGATGAAACTGGCCGCCTATATCGCCACCAAGTCGCCGGTGACCCTGGCCGCGAGCAAGCGCATGCTCAACACCTCGCACCTGCTCGACCTGCGCTCGGTACTGGACCTTGAATCCCACGTCCAGCCCATCATGCTCCTCTCCGAGGAGCACCGCGAAGCCATCCGGAAGATCTTCGAGCGATGGGGGCAGGGCCTCGGCGCCCAGGAGTAGAGCAGATCCTCGACGGAATGCATCGCGAAATAGACAGTGCCGTCTCCGGCGCGGCGGTGCCAGTCGCCTGGCCGATTCCAGGAGACCAGGCCTGGCACGCGTGATCTGCGCTGCCAACCGCATCGCGTGTGCGCGATGACGGAGAGTCCTGGGGGCGGCGCCCCGCTTGACAGCAGAAGCAACCGATGATATTTTGTGAGCGTATAATTACGGAAAAGATATTGATAACTCACGGTAAGGCCGGATATGAGCATCGTCGAAAAGGCCAAAGAGAAATACGAGCAGTACGAGCAGCAGCACAAGAGGATAATCCAGGGCGCGATAAAGGTCTTCTCCGAGAAGAACTACGACGTGGGGACCATGGCCATGATCGCGGAGGAGGCGGGTATCTCCGAGGCCATGCTCTACAAGCACTTCGACGGCAAGAAAGAGCTGTTCATCACCTGTTTCCAGGAGATCGTCCAGGAATTGATGGCGCGCTATAGGGAGTGCTATACAAAGAACCGGGATGACCCATTGCAGTACCTGGAGGACAGCGCAGCCGCCTATCTCGACTACATCAAGTCCTCCACCGGAGGTTCCAAGTATTTCTCGCACCTGTTGAGCAGTACGTATGACCCGGATCTAAAGAAACCCCTGGTCGAGTTCTTCAAGGCCAGCGTAAGCACGGTCAAGGCGGCGCTCGACCAGGCGAAGAAGCAGGGCGATCTCGGAAGGGACGTCGACACCGAGCTTCTAGCCTGGGATTACGTGGGCCAGTACTACAGTCTCATCCTGGCCAGGGAGATAAACATGGGGTCCATGCTGGACGAGGCGAGGGTGCGCGCTTTCGTGCGGGCGATGTTCAAGAGGTAGGCCGCACGAGAGAACTCCGAAGAAAGAAATAGCGCAGAGGAGAGAAACGTTCGTTTTTGCCCATATGTGAGTTATCGCTCACGAAACGTGAATAATAACTATTCCTATTGAAAGGAGAAGGAGATGGTCGTCGACTGTCACGTGCACATCTGGATCCCGGGCATGGTCCCCCTGGCCTACGAGGAGGGTTGCATCCGCACCATGGTCATGGCTGCGGGCAGGGCGCTGGGGCAGAGACTAACCTTCGAGCAGGGCAAAGAAACGCTCTATCCCATGCTCCAGGACGAGAAGGGCGAAAAATACCTGGCGCACATGGACGAGGCGGGCATCGATAGGGCGGTGCTCTTCGGGGTGGACTTCGGCGAGGAGATCGGGGAGCCGGAGATCCCCATTTTCGAGATGAACCGCATGTACGCCGACCTGTGCAAGGCCCACCCCGATCGCTTCGTGGCTCTCTGCGCCATCGACCCTCGCCGCAAGGGGGCCATGGACCACATCGTCCAGTGTATCGAGGAATGGGGGATGCGGGGGATCAAACTCCATCCCTCCGCCGGTTTCAACCCCATGGACCCGGTGATGTATCCGGTCTACGAGAAATGCGCGGAATGGGACCTCCCCCTGCTCTTCCATTCCGGCGCCCAGCCCGCGGCGCCGGTGGTGCTGGAAACGGCCCGCCCGGTATGGATCGCCGAGGCGGCCAGCAAGTTCCCCGCCACCAAGTTCATCGCCGCCCACTTCGGCATGGACTGGTGGCCCGAGGCCATCATGTTCGGCAGGCTGCTGCCCAACCTCTACTTCGACTGCTCCTACTGGCAGCTCCTCTTCGGTCTGCACGCTGAGGAATATTACACCTTGCTGCGGAGGTTCATCGACGACTGCGGCCCGGAGAAGGTGCTGTGGGGGACCGACACGCCACTCCCCAACGTGCTCGTGCCACCCAAGGAGTGGCTGGATATCCACACCAGCCCCAGGACGGAGATACCCTTCACCGTCGAGGAGATAAAGACCATCACCGAGACCAATTCCGAGCAGCTCTTCAAGCTCTAGGCAAAGAAAGCGAGGCGTGTGAAATGGTCAACGAAGCCATCGTAGGCAAGGAGTTCCCGTCCTTCGAGCTGCCCGTCGAGAAAGGCAAGATCAAGGAGTTCGCGCGGTCCCTGGGGGACAGGAACCCCCTCTACTACGACGAGGAAATCGCGAAGAGCATGGGCTTCAGGTCCGTCCCCGCCCCGCCCACCTTCACCGCCACCTTCCTGCACCACGTGCCCGACGAGGACTTCCTCCTCAATATGATGCAGGAGATGGGCATATCGGTGGCCACCAGCGTGCATGGCGAATCGGAGTTCGAGTACCTGGCGCCAGTCTGTGCGGGGGACGTGCTGACCGTCGCCGTAAAGGTCAAAGACTTTTACCAGAAGGAGGGCAAACGCGGCGGGAAGATGAACTTCATCACCGTTGAATCGACATACACCAATCAGGAAGGCGTGTTGGTGCAGAAGGACCGCATGCTCTTCATCGAGCGCGAATCGGCGGCCTGAGGGGGGATGAGCATGGCAGAAGGCAAGCTCTACTTCGAGGACATAGCGGAAGGAGACGAAAGCCCCGAACTCTCCCTGGAGGTCACGCGCACCCATATCGTCAAGTACGCCGGGGCGGGAGGCGACTTCAACCCCATCCATCACGACGAGGCCTTCGCGATAGCCATAGGCCTGCCATCCGTCTTCGCCATGGGCCTCATGCAGGGCGGTTACCTGGCGCGCATGCTCACCGATTGGGTGGGCGCGGGAAACGTCAGGCTGTATAGGATCCGCTTCACCGGGCAGGTATGGCCGGGTGAGACCATCGTCTGCAAGGGTAAGATCGTGAGGAAATACGAACAGGACGGGGAGAGGCTCGTCGACTGCGCGCTCTCCGTGGTCAACGCAAGCAGCGAAAGCAAGATCGACGGTATAGCCGTGGTCGCCCTGCCCTCAAAGGAGTGAGACATGGATTTCGATTTCACGGAAGAGCAGAAAGCCTTCGCGAAGTCGGTGCAGGAGTTCGCGGAGAAGGAGATCGCCCCGGGGGCGCGGGAGCGGGAACAGACCGAGGAATTCCCTCACGAAATATGGAAAAAGTTGGCCGACTTCGGACTGCTCGGCCTGCCGGTCCCCGAGGAGTACGGGGGCGGAGGTGCGGATGCGGTGACCACCACCCTGGCCAACGAGGTCATGGCCCGGTACTGCAAGGATATGGACCTCATGATCAAGTGGGGTTCCCACACCATGATCTGCGCCATGCCCATCGCCGTGCTGGGCAGCGAGGAGCAGAAGCGTGAGTATCTCCCCGCCCTGTGCGACGGCTCGCGTATCGGGGCCTTCGCCCTCACCGAGCCGGAAGCCGGCTCCGATGCCACGGCCATGAAGAGCAAGGCGGTGAGGGACGGCGGCTCCTATGTCTTGAACGGCAACAAGATCTACATCTCCAACGCCCCCCACGCCGATACCTTCGTCACCTTCGCCAAGACGGCCGACGCGGCGGGTATCGAGGGCATCTCCGCCTTCATCGTGGAGAGCGGCTTCCCCGGTTTCGTGCGGGGCAAGCCCCTGAGATTGTACACCCCGTCGGCAGGTTCCGACGTGGGGGAGATCGCCTTCGACGACTGCCGCGTTCCGGTGGAGAACCTCATGGGGGTGGAGGGGCAGGGCTTCTATGCCATGCTCACCTCCCTGGGATGGGAGCGGCTGGCCTTCGCCGGGTTCCTGGGCGGTATGGCCAGCAACCTGGACGACTGCATCACATACGCCAAGGAGAGGCACGCTTTCGGACGGCCCATCTCCAAGTTCCAGCTCGTCCAGGCCAAGCTGGCGGACATGGCGGTGGACCTGGAGGCGGCGCGCCTGCTCACCTACAAGCTGGCCTGGATGTTCGACACCGGGCAGGTCTTCCACCTGCAGGCCGCCATCGCCAAGCTCTTCACCACCGAAGCCGCCTTGCGCAACGCCCTGGAGGCCATCCAGGTCTTCGGCGGGTACGGGTGCATGACCGACGAGAACGTCGGCCGCTCCCTGTGGGCGGCCAAGGCGTCGGTAATCGGAGGGGGGACCTCGGAGATACAGCGCGTCTTCATCGCCAGGACGCTGCTGCGCTAGGAGCTGATGAACATGCAAGGGATGCCGCGGGTGATCATCGCATGGGAATACCTGCGAGCGAAGAGGGAGGGGTGAGAAGCCATGGATATGTGGTCCATCATTAAGAGGGGGTTCATGTACCAGCCCGGGCGGGATTGCGTCATCTTCGGTGAGCAGCGGGCGACCTACCGGCAGTTCGAGACACGCCTCAATAAGCTCGCCAATATGCTTTACGGTCTGGGCCTTGAGAAGGGCGACCGCGTCTCGGTGCTCTCCGAGAACTCCATGACCGCCGCCGAGGCCATGATCGGCATCGAGAAGAGCGGCATGGTGTGGGCGCCGCTCAACTTCCGCCACGTTCCGGCGGAGCACGTCTACCATCTCAACAACGCCGGCTCAAAGGCAGTGATCATGCAGCAGCAGTTCGCCGAAAGCATCGCCTCGGTAAGGGATCAGTTGGAGACGGTGGAGCACTTCATCGTGGACGGAGAGGGCTTCGGCGGCATGGAATCTTATGAGGACCTCATGGCCAAGGCGAGCGGCAGGCACACCGCTGTCGATATCGACGAAAACGACCCAGTAGCCCTAATGTACACTTCGGGCACCACCGGCCAGGCCAAGGGGGTGCTGCACACCCATAAGAGCTTCGGCGCCCTGGCCACCTTCTCAGCCATCGAAATGGGAATACAGGCCGATGATGTGGTCATCTACGTGGCCCCCATCAACCACGGCGCGGGTATCCTGCTGCCGCCCCACCTCATGATGGGGGTGCCCAACATCCTCATCGGCCACCTGGACGTGGATTACATCCTCGACGTCATCCAGAAGGAGAGGGTGACCACCATGTGGCTGGCACCCACCATCATCTACTTTCTCCTGGCCTATCCCAGCCGGGCAGACTTCGACCTCTCGTCCTTGCGCTCGCTGCCATATTCCTCCGCGCCCATCGCGGTGGAGAAGCTCAAGGAAGCACTCGATGTCTTCGGAGGCGTCTTCGCCCAGGCTTACGGCCTGGTGGAGTGCCCGGTGATCACCATGCTTGCGCAGGGCGACCACGTGGTGGGGGGAGGCGAGGAACAGACGAAGCGGCTGGGCTCGGCCGGGCGCGAGATCATCTATACCAGGGTGAGGGTTGTGGACCCGGACGGTAACGACCTGCCGGCGGGCGAGACGGGTGAGATCATCGTCTCGAGCCCCCTGGTGATGAAGGAGTACTGGCGCAACCCCGAGGCCACGGCAGAGGCCTTGAGAAACGGCTGGTTATACACCGGGGATGTGGGCTACCTGGACGACGGGGGCTACCTGTTCATCGCCGACCGCCTCAAGGACATGATCATCACCGGGGGGTACAACGTGTACCCCAAGGAGGTGGAGAACGTCATCTTCAGGCACCAGGCCGTCTTCGAGGCCGCGGTCATCGGCGTGCCCGACGAGACCTGGGGGGAGTCGGTCAAGGCCTTCGTGGCCCTCAAACCAGGCATGCAGGCGACGGAAGAGGAGATCATCTCACTTTGCCGTGACAACCTGGCTTCCTACAAGAAGCCCAAGTCCGTGGAGTTCGTTGACGCCCTGCCCAAAAACATGGCGGGTAAGGTCCTCAAGACGGAGCTGCGCGCCCCTTACTGGGAGGGCCGGGTGCGCCAGGTCTGACGGATGTAAGACCCTATATTCAGAGAAAGGGGATTGCCGAGATGTCCAAGCACGACGCATTGTTCGAGCCCATTATGCTCAAGAACGTGGAGGTGAAAAACCGCATCGCCATGGCCCCCATGAACGTCTGCTTCACCGGCCCCAATCATGTCGTAAGCAGGCAGCAGACGGCCTATTATGCCGCCAGGGCCATGGGTGGAGCGGGACTCATCGTCATCGAGGCGGTGGGCGGCACCGATCACGAGACGGTAAAGACCTACGAGGCGCACAACAACCTGATGCTGGTCTACCCGTACCAGGCGGCGGACCACTCCGAGCTGGTGGAGACCATCCACACCCACGGGGCCAGGGTCATCTGCCAGATCGCCCCGGGAGCCGGGCGCCAGGGAAGTTCGGAGTATTCCGGCATCCAGCCCACGGCCCCCTCGGCTATCCCCTGGGCGCCGCAGGAGGAGATGATGCCCAAGGGCGTGGATTTGGAGACCATGGCACGCCCCCCACGGCTACCTGCTGCACGAGTTCCTCTCGCCTCGCTCCAACCAGCGAGACGACGAATATGGTGGTTCTCTCGAGAACCGCGCACGTTTCATGTGTGAATGCATCAGCCAAATGCGGCAGGCGGTGGGCGACGAGTATCTCGTGACCGTGAGGATCAGCGCCGACGAGCACCAGGAGGACGGTTTCCACGTCGAGGACACCATCGAGTTCTGCAAACTGGCCATCAAGGCGGGGGCCGACGGCGTCCACCTCTCCGACGGCAGCTACGAATCCATGCGCTATTTCCTTCCGGATACCGACGGGCAGGTAGTGGACGAGAGCGGGATCATCAAGGCCGGGATCAAGGAGGGTATGGGCCGGGACTATCCGGTCATCTGTCCCTCGGTGCACGACCCGGACCTGGCGGCAGAGACCGTAGCCGCGGGCAAGGCGGATATCATCTCACAGGGGCGCGCCCTCATCGCCGACCCCGAGTGGCCCAACAAGGTAAGGGAGGGGAAGGTGAAGGACATCGTCAGGTGCACCCGCTGCAATAAGGGCTGCATCCAGCGCTTCGTCCTCGGCCTGCCCTCGCGCTGCATGGTCAATCCCGAGATGGGGCAGGAGCAGTTCATGGAGCGATACAACACCCGGCCGCTGCTCTCCCTGAAAGAGAGGGTGTGGAAGATACCGAAAGAGATCATCTGAGGGATGGCATCGTGCCCTCGGCGCGAGCGGGTTGTGGCGGCGGGAGGCACCCAGGGCAGGACCTGGAACCAGCGAGTTTGCTCTGACAACCGAGTAACAGGAGGAAGGATATGGAAAGCATTCGAGGCAAGACGGCCATCGTCGGCATCGGCGAGGTACCGACGGGCATCTACCCGGAGCGATCGTTCGTAGAGCAGGCGGTGGCGGTCAGCGAGATGGCCATCCTGGACGCGGGCATCTCCAAGGACGAGATAGACACGGTCATCCCGGTCCTGGCGGTGGCCAACCCCATCGATAACGCGAACATGGTCTGCTCCTGGATGGTGGAGGAGATGGGCCTCGGGGGGAGCTGCAAGGCCAACTTCGTCTGCGGTTCCGGGGGGTCCAGCTCCTCTAACTCCCTCAAGGCGGCCATGGGGCTGATCTGCGCGGGGCTGTCCAGGGCGGTGCTGGTGGTGCACTCCGACCGGCTGGGGACGGGGCTGGACATGGGCGCGGCCATCGCGCAGTTCGCGGTGGTCTCCATGAGCCAGGAATACGAGATCCCCTTCGGTTTCAGCCAGCTCGCCCTGGCCGGGTTCCTGCAGCAGCGCTACATGTACGATACCGGCACCACCGAGAGGCAGATCGCCAGCGTGGTTGAGACGCTGCGTAAGTGGGCTGCCCTCAACCCCAACGCCATGCTGCGCGACTTGAGGACCGCCGACGATGTGCTGGCCTCCAAGGTCATCTCCAGCCCGGTGCGCAAGCGGATGATGAACAAGCTGGCCGACGGCGCCTCCGCCTTCATCGTCACCAGCGCGGAAAGGGCGCGGGAGCTGACGGACAGGCCGGCCTATATCCTGGGCGTGGGCTCCCGCTGCACCAACTTCACCGCCACGGAGGGCCAGGGGGACTTCTACAAGACCTGGACCCCGGCGGCGGACGATGCCTTCGCCATGGCGGGCATCGGGCGCGAGGACATCGACGTGGCGGAGCTCTACGACGCTTTCCCCACCTTCATCCTTATCTCCATGGAACTGGTGGGATTGTGCGGGAAAGGCGAGGCTGGCAGGTTCTTCGAGGAGGGGCACGCCGCTCCGGGGGGCAGGCTGCCGGTGACCACCAACGGCGGCATGATGGCCCAGGGCCATACCGGGGCCGGGGGCGGCGTGGCCGTCCTGGTAGAGGCGGCCCGCCAGGTCATGGGTAAGGCGGGTGAGCGTCAGGTAGCGGACGTTAAGTACGCCCTGGACACCGCCTCCGGGGGGATAGGCATGGACTTCCACGTCGGCATACTGGGAAACGAGGTGTAGAGCATGGAAGAGTACACGCTGCCGCTGCCGTTGATAACCACCCTGAGCAAGGTCTTCTGGGATGGCTGCAGGGAGAACAAGCTCCTCTACCAGCACTGCCGGGACTGTGGGAGGGTCATCTTTTTCCCCAAGCACCTCTGTCCGGGATGCATGGGCCACAACCTGGAATGGCTGGAGTCGAAAGGAAAGGGAGCGATAGACACCTTCACCGTCACCTACGAGGGCGCGCCGCCCGCCTTCATGGGGGTGACCCCCTACTGCGTGGCCATCATCAGGATGGACGAGGGCTACCGCATGATGAGCAACATCGTGGACTGCGATTTCGACGCACTCGCATGCGAGATGCCGGTGGAGGTAGTGTTTGCGCAGGTGACCGAGGAGATCACCCTCCCCAAGTTCCGGCCGGCTGGAGGTTGATCCCCGGCAGACCGAAGGAGGAAGAGAGAATATGGTATCTCCTTCCCGGTGGAAACGGAGAATGGGAGGTAGAGCATGGAAAGCATGACACCCAGGGAACGCATCGCAGCGGCAGTGTACCTGCGCAAACCGGACCGTGTTCCGATAGCCCCCAACTTCGATCTGTATGTCGCACGCCATGCTGGCATCACCATGCGAGAACTGCTCTTCGATTTCGCCAAGGCGGAGGCGGCCTTTGAGCGCGCTTACGATGATTTCCGCTGGGACGGCAACCACCTCTTCATCGGCGGTTCGGGTCCCTACATGCAGCTCTTCTTCTGGCAGGATTTCAAGATGCCCGGCAGGGATGGATGCGGCGAGGACGAGATCCCCCAGATGTTGGAGGCGGGAGGAGAAGGGCCGGAGATCTACGAAGAGATATGCCGTTATGGCTTCATGCGCATTTACCGGCGCATGGTGGGTAAATACTATCCCCAGTTGAGAAGCGCCGGGAAAGGGCTGCGGTTCACGCTGAAAACCCTTCCTTTTCTTGCAAGGTCCAGTCTCTTCGTAAGGAAATGGGAGAAGAGGGGCATACCGTGCCTGACCGGAGGCGCGCTCAGCTTCGTCGCTTTCGATGTTCTTTCGGTGCTGCGCTCCATGGCCGACTTTTGCCTGGACCTGCAGCGTCATGGCGACGAGGTGCTGCGCGCCCTGGCGCTGACCAATCGCTTCATGATAGAGCTGATGCTCCTTCAGACCAGGCCGCGCTGGGTGCATTATTGCCATATCGGCTCAGCCCGGCCCTCGGCCAGCTTTATCTCTCCAGTTATGTTCGAGCGTTTTGCCCTGCCCCTCTTCGTGGAGGCGACCGAGAGGCTGGTGGCCGAAGGCATCACTCCCTTCCTTCATTTTGACGCGGACTGGACGCCCATGCTGCCATATATCAGGGAGCTTCCCGCACGGAGATGCATCCTCTACCTGGACGGGATGACGGATATTTTCAAGGCCAAGGAGATCTTGGGAGACCACATGTGCATCTGTGGGGATGTCCCGGCGTCTCTGTTGACCCTGGGTATGCCGGATGAAGTGGATGCCTATTGTGAAAGGCTGATCAGGGAGGTGGGTGAGGGAGGCGGCTTCATCCTCTCCTCCGGCTGCTCCACTCCTCCGAACGCCAAGCCAGAGAACGTCGAAGCCATGATGGCATCTGTCAGACGGCATGGTTGATATGCTTGGGCATGCCGCGGGAGAGCGGCGCATGATGCATTTAACAGACCGATCCCTGGGCATCAGCCGGCTGTGGCACGAGTTTGCCGGACTGGATCACTGATGCGCGCCCGGCGGAGGCTGCTCCGCGGCCACTATCAGGAAGTCGCCCTCCTCCAGCCGGTAGCCTTCTTCCTCGTGCCTCACTCCCTTGGCGCTGGTGATGGCCATGAGGCGGGCCCCATATTTCTCGAGCATCTCGTCGGCGATCTCCTGCCGTGACTTCCCCAGCATCTCCCCTGAGATGGGGACGGTATAGAGATGGGTATCCGCATCCCTCGAGACCATGCCCGAGACGGTGTTGATGAGCCCATAATGGAGGGCCGAGCGGGCGATGAGGTTCCCCAGGAAGGAATTGGTGTCGAGTATCTCTCCGGCTCCCGCCAGCTTGACGTGGTGTACGTTCTCCGGTTCGAGCACCTCCGCGGTCATCTTGACACCGGGGCTGATATCCCGGATGGTCAAGGCCGCGAGCACCGTCCTGGCGTCCGCGTCCGCTCCGCAACTCCCCTTGCTCTCGTCAGCGAGCAGAATAACGGTCTTTGCTTCGGCGATATTCACGCGCCGCAACGCCGCCTCGCTCACCGGATCGCCATGGAAGAAGAAGATGGAATCGTCATCCACGGGGTTCTCCTCCAGATCGCATAGCAGGACGATGCGTGTGTGCTCGTTCTTCAACTCTTCCTTGAGGCGGTCGATGACGTATTTCCCCCGCGGGTTCCACCCGCAGACGACTATATGGTCCTTGGTGGTGATCTGTCCATCCAAACCGGCAAACCTCCTTCTCAGTTTCTTGGCCCTCCTGGTGGCCAGCATGGTGATAAAGGCGCTCAGGGTCACTACGCCGAACAACAGGATGACGATGATCGAGATCCGGCCACCCCGCGTAACCGGGGTCACATCCCCGTATCCCACCGTGGCCAGGGTGATGACGATCATGTACACGGCGTCAAAGTATGAACGCATGTTGGGGTTGGCGTCTCTTTCCAGCATGAAGATGACTAAGGCGCCCCCGAAGATGATCGTGGCTATATTGACCAGGAGAAGAAATCCCGCGCGCTTCGTCAGCAGGCCGTAACGCAGGGCCTCCCCGCGAAACGACAGCCACCCTTTTAGCCTTCCTCTCTCCATGCGGCGCCCACCTCGGTGATCGAGGGATAGAGTCGTGTTTATTTTCGCCCCTCGGTGCCGTAAAAGACAAGACCAGGCCGCCCGCGTTGTGATAGATTCAGAGAGGGTACCCGTGGCCGGGACGGCTCGAGGAAAGGGAGGGAATCCGCATGACCCACTACGACCACCGCAAGGAGAAGTCCTGGAATAAGTTCGAGTTCAACTTCCCCTACGCCGAGGGGCTCGCGAGGCTGCGCGGGGTGATGGCGGAGACGGACTTCGACCCTGGCGTGTTGTGGGTGTGGGGCAACATGCAGGCAATGGCGGTCATCGGCATCCTCAAGGCCTGCGAGCGCGAGTTCGGGGAGGAGGGGCAGCGGGTGGTCGCCACGGTCCTGCGCGAGGTGGGGCTGGACATCGGGCGCCAGATGATGGAGGGCCTGGAGAGGCCCGAGGGGCTGAGCGACGCCGAGGTGGCCAGTTTCTTCGCCACCGTGGTCAACTGCATCGCATACGCCTCCGTCGAGGACCCGAGCATCGATGCCGAGGACAAGGTGAGTTTCCACATCCTGTGGTGCCCGCACCAGGACTGTTACGCGGCCTTCGACTGTCGCGTGCAGCGTTATTTCGTCCAGGGCATGCTGGAGGCGGTCAAGGAGAAGGGGATACTCACCGACTGGCAGGTGCGTTTCACCCAGACCATCCCCGCGGGCGCCGATACCTGCCGTTTCGAGTTGTGGCGCGCTCACGAAGGGGAGAAGTCGCAGTGGGAAAGGTACTCCGAGCAGCTCGAGGCGAAAGCGCTGGAGATCGCCGCACGGGAGGATGGTAAACGTTGATCTGAGGTAATGGAAACGGGGTCAGGGCTTCGATTTCTCGCGGCTCTAAATATATCCCTGACCCCACCCTACGGGGAACAGAACGGACCTCTTCCGGTGATGCGGAGGCACGTGGATCAGAAAGGGCGGCCGCGGTCCCGCTGCATCGTCTCGAACGACTTCTTGGCCCCCAGCACGGCGAAGGAGAGATCGACCATGCGCGGCAGGCCGAGGCCGCGCACTGCGGAGGACAGCAGGGTCATGAGGCGCGGCACGAATATCTCCGCCTTGTTCTTCTTCACCGCCTCCACAAGGGCGTCCGCCACCTTCTGCGGGTCCTGCCAGTGCGTGATGAAGGGCACCTTGGCGCCCTCGAACATGCCGGTGGCTATGTAGCCGGGATTGACGATGGTGAAGTTCACGCCGCTGCCCGCGAGTTCCTGGCGGATGGTGTCGGTGATGCCGACGAGGGCGGCCTTGGTGGCGTTGTAGGCCCCCAGCTTGGGCGGCGCCACCTTGGCCACGATGGAGGCGACGTTGACGACGTGGCCTCGGCCGCGTGAGAGCATCCCCGGGACGACCGCATGCATCATCCACACCTGCCCCAGGTAGTTCACGTCGGTGATGCGGCGGAACGTCTCTTCGCTCGTTTCCATGACGTATTCGCTCGTGGCGATGCCCGCGTTGTTGACCAGCACGTCGATTGGCCCCACCTCCGCCTCGACCTTCCCGGCCAGCTCGAAGCACGCCGCGCGGTCCGAGACGTCCTGGACGTACGCATGGGCCTCGTGCCCGGCGTCGCGCATCTCGCCCGCTGTCTTCTCCAGCTCGGCTCCGTCCACGTCGGTTATGACCACCCGGCACCCCTCGCGCGCGAAGTTGAGGGCGTGCAGTCTTCCCATGCCGCGGGCGGCGCCGGTGATGAGCACGACTCTTCCTGCCAGGTCCTTCATCTTCCTCACATCTCCCTTCTCGGGTTCTCCCTGCTCGTTTTCGCTAGACCGCGGCTCAGAACGGCCGGCCACGGTCTTTCTTCATGGAACCGAAACTGCGGTCGGCGCCGATGATGGCGAAGATCACGTCCGTGAACCTGGCCAGGCCCAGGCCGCGCCCGAAG
Source organism: Actinomycetota bacterium (assembly GCA_040757835.1). NCBI lineage: Bacteria > Bacillati > Actinomycetota > Actinomycetota bacterium. Next base: position 35,803 of record JBFLWJ010000013.1, on the reverse strand, counting down.
CCCGACAGCCAGCCCACGAAACGGGGCATGAAGACCTCGGCCTTGTTCTTTTTAACGCCCTCCAGGAGCGCGTCCGCCACCTTCTGGGGGTCCTGCCAGCGGGTGATCAGGGGGGGGTTGGACCCCTCGAACATCCCGGTGGAGATGTAGCCGGGATTGACGATTGTGCAGCTGACCCCGGTGCCCTTCAGCTCCTGGCGCAGGGAGTCGGTGAGGCCGATGAGAGCGAACTTGGTGGCGCAATATGGCCCGAGGTTGGGCACGGCGACCTTTCCGGCCATTGAGCAGATGTTGACCACGTGGCCGCTGCCACGCTTGACCATCTCCGGGACGAAGGCCTGCAGCATCCATACCTGCCCCAGGTAATTGACCTCGGTGATGCGCCGGAAGGCGCTCTCCGAGGTCTCAAGGATGGTCTCGTTGGTGGCTACCGCGGCGTTGTTGACCAGGATGTCCACGGGGCCTATCTCGTCGGCGACGCGCTCGGCCAGCTTGAAGCAACCCTCGCGGCTGGAGATGTCCTGTTGATAGAAGGCGACGTCGTACCCCGCCTCCTGCATCCCGGCGGCCGCCTTGCGCAGTTCCACCTCGTCGATGTCCGTGACGACCACCCGGCAGCCCTCGCGAGCGAAGTTGTTAGCATGCAACCTGCCCATCCCCCTCGCGGCGCCGGTGATCAACACGACCTTTCCCGCAAGGTCCTCCATCTCCCTCTCCTCCCTCTATACGGGCGCGCGGCCGCGTTCTCGCCATACAAGCATCAAGTATAATGTCCGCCTGGAGTAATGCAAGCTATCCATGCCGCCCGATCTGGATTATGCTTTTAGGTAACGGGGAGCGCTTTCCGGCTGCAAGGGGCATATCCGTTTCGGACCGAGGGGGGCCGCCATGGAGAACGAGGTCGAACACGGCTCTTATCGCTACCGCTGGGTAGTGCTCGTCGCTTTTATGTTCGTGGCCGCCATCACCCAGCTCATGTGGCTCAACTATGCCCCCATCCTGTCGCGGACCCAGGAACTGATGGGCTTCACCGACGAATTCCCGATAGTGGTCCTCATGCTCATGTTCCCGCTGATCTATATACCGGTCTCCATACCGGCCGGTTTCGTCATCGACCGCAAGGGCTTCCGCTACGCGGTGATGATCGGCGCCCTCCTTACCGCGGCCTTCTCTTTCCTGCGCCTTTTCGTGGACAACTATGCCCTGGTGCTCATCGGGATGATCGGCATCTCCGTCGGTCAGCCCTTCGTGCTCAACAGCATCACCAAGATGGTCAGCACCTGGTTCCCATCGGAGGAGACGGCCATGGCCAGCGGCCTGGCCACCCTCTCCCTATTCCTGGGCATGATCGTGGCGCAGGCCGCCACCCAGCCGCTGCTCGAGGCCTTCGGCGACGACCTCGGCGCCCTGCGCATGGTGGTGCTCATCTACAGCCTGGCCGCCGCGGCGGGGTTCCTCTTCTTCGCGTTCTTCGGCCGGGCACGCCCGCCCAGCCCGCCCAAGCGGACGGAGCAGGAGGCCCTGGGCGAGGACGTGGCCATCAACCTCAAGAGCCTGCGCGCCCTCTTCGGGCTGCACAACTTCCGCATCCTGTGCCTGATCATCCTCATCGGCAACGGCGCCTTCGTCGCCCTCATGCAGCTCATCGAGGACATCCTCGCGCCCAAGGGTATCTCGGCCGAGACTGCGGGATATATCGGGGCCGCCATGGTGGTCGCGGGGGTCATCGGGTGCCTGGTGATCCCCTTCATCTCCGACAAGCTGATGTGGCGCAAGCCCTTCCTGCTCCTGGCGGGTTTGATGGCCGCCCCCACCCTCTTCCTGGTGGGCGCCCTGAGGATGACGTTCCTCATCTACATCGTCGGGGCTATCCTGGGGTTCTTCCTCCTCAGCGCCTTTCCCGTCCTGCTGGCCTTCGCCGAGGAGACCACGGGTGCGGCGCTCACCGGCACCGCAACCAGCATGCTGCTGCTGCTGGGAAACGCGGGGGGCGTGATCCTCACCCTGGCCCTGGGGAGCATCAAGTCGCTGACGGGGGGAGACAGCTATTTCTGGGGCCTGGCCTTCCTGGCCGTCCTTTTCATAGTAGTCTTCTTCGCCGCCATGCGCATCGAGGAGGAGCACGGCTAGCCTCGGGCTCGGACAGCGGTGTGAACCGGGAAACCGGCTGGGCAACGTCTCTGCTGCAGGTATCCTCTCTCCGTCGAGTAGAGAGGCGGGCATGGTCCTATATAATCTGATCAGACATCCATGAACGGGGAGCGGAAGCGCATGAGCCGTTTTTTCAAGGCGGCGGCAAGAGCCGTCATCATCCTGGTCCTGGTTTGCCTGGGGCTCACGGGGGCCTTGCTCTCCTTCCTGCACTCGCCCTTCTTCCGCTATCCCACGGACGGGGAATACCCTCAGCCCCGCATCGACGAGCTCATCTGGCCCACCATCGGCTGCCCCGCCATGGTGGTGCCCGGAGAGGTCCTGGCGGTGGAGGTGGACCTGGACAGCGGAGACGCGGAGGTGATCCAGGCGGACGCCTCGGGGTGGCAGGCCAGGCTGAGACCTTCCCGCGCGGAACTGGCCGGCATCTCCCTGGAGCTAAAAGCTGTGGGTGCGAAGCCCGGACCCTCGGAGCGCTGGCCGGAGCGCGCCGGCGTGAGCGGCGCGGAGGTCTGGCACGTCTCGTTCCGCGTCCCGGCGGAGGCGGTGCCCGAACTGTATGACCTCACCCTGGAGGTGGATGTGGGCGGCGAACATGTCAGCGACACGCAGCCCCACGCGGTAGCCCTGGTGGAAGACGCGGATGGGGACTTCACCTTCGTCACCCTCTCCGACGTCCACGTCCACGAGCCGAACAACTCCTCGCTGGCCAAGCACCAGACGGACAAGGGCATATCCGAGGACGGCGAACCGCTCTTCTTCGAGGCGGCCATCGCCCAGGTCAATCTCATCCGCCCGGACCTGGTGGTCATGCTCGGCGATTTCGTGCGCGGGCAGCGCCGACCCGGCGAGCTGCTCAGCGAATACGAGAGGTTCTACGAGGCCCTGCTGCGCCTGGAGGTCCCCGTCTTCCTGCTGCCCGGGAACCACGACGGGTACGTGAACGAGATAGACGGCCTGAGGTGGTTCGAGGAGAACCTGGGGCCGCTCTACTATTCCTTTGACCTCGGGGACTGCCACTTCGCCTGCTTGCACACCTACCAGTGGCCCTTTGACGACCGCGTGGTCATGAACAAGCTCGCCTATATGGAGCCGCGCAAATGGCAGGGCCAGGTGTTGGGAGCGGCGGACGAGGGCGACCCCTCCACCTATACGGGGCAGCTGGCGTGGCTGGAGGACGACCTGTCTTCCCATGACAGCGCCCGCCTCAAGGTGCTGGCCATGCACCACGACCCCTATACTCCCGACGGCAGGGCGTACTCCTTCGTCAACGTTGTCAAGTTCCCCCTGTACATAGGCGCCGGTGGAGGAGAGGGTGGGGATGCCCTTCTGGGGGTCGCCGCGCGCCGGGAGGTGGACGTGGTCCTCGGGGGGCACCAGCACCGCGACAGGATCGGGATGGTCCCCTGGAAGAGCGGCGGGGGAGACACCGTTTACTCCTGCCAGACCTGCGTATATTTCGGCGAGGGCGGCACCGGCGACAACTATCCCGGCTACCGCCTGGTGGAAGTGGAGGGCGGAGAGATCGTCTCCCTCGCCTACCTCGACGGGGTCTCCTCCTATCCCTTCTACGACGGCTCGGTGCCCGGGGGCGAGACCGACCTGGACGGGCTGGAGCGGCCCGCGTTGTGGGCGGCGGTGAGCAAGACCGCGGCGGTGGAGACCTGGAGCGCCAGTATCGAGGCGGGCAACTATCTCGGGGAGGACATGGTCTTGAACGGCATCGTGCTGGAAGCTCCGGAGCCGTCCCCGGGCGGCTATAAGGTCGAGGGGGCGGAGCTGTACCGTGCCGTGGAGATGCCGGGGGAGCGGGGCGGCATGCTGCTGTACCTCAGGGCAGAGGTCGCGGCGGGCGTCCCCGGGGAAGCAGCCGGCGCCCCCGGCGACCCGACAATCCATACCATAACCATCTCCTACTGAAGTCTAAGGGGTCAGGTCTTGGATTTTGGATACCCCGGTATGTAATGCCATAATTTAGCAAATACACCTCTTTTGTACATGGACTATAAGAGAAGCATCGGGACTCTTTAATCCAAGAAACAAGACCTGACCCCATCAATGATCTGTGGTTGAATAGAATATGTGCGGGGATTTCGCAAACCGTTCATGTCGGTAGATGCACGATAAGGCAGAGGGGGCGATAAGGTTGTACGATCTCATCCTCGAGAACGCCATGGTTGTCGACGGTTCCGGCGGTGCTCCGTACGGCGGCAGCGTTGGCGTAAAGGGCGGCTTCATCGCGGCCGTGGGTGACCTGGGGGAGGCCGGGGCCGCGAAGCGCATCGACACGGGCGGGCGCGTGGTCTGCCCCGGTTTCATAGACGTTCACTCCCACGCGGACCTGGCCCTCTTCCGTGAGGACGCGGCGGAGCTCTTACAACCACTGGTAAGGCAGGGCATCACCACCTTCGTGGGCGGCAATTGCGGCATGTCGCTGGCGCCAATCACCGATGAAAACCGCGAGGGGCTCAAGACCTACCTGGAGGTCTTCACCCAGATGGACTTCGACGGCGACATCCGCTGGAAGAGCATGGGCGATTTCATGGACCACGTGGACGGCAAAGGCCTCCTCCTCAACATGGCCCTGCTGGTGCCCCACGGTATGCTGCGCATCTCCGCCCTGGGGCTGGAGGACAGGCCCGCGGGCACCGGCGCGCTGGAGATGATGAAATGGCTGCTGGAGGAGTCCATGGAGGCGGGAGCCTTCGGCCTCTCCACCGGGCTGCAGTATTTCCCGGGGCTCTTCTCGGATACGAGGGAACTGGTCGAGCTATCGGGGCCCCTGACCCGCTACGGCGGCATCTTCACCAGCCACCTGCGCTCCTATACCGCGACCACACTTGGCAGGGCCATCGACGAGGTGGGCGAGGTGGCGCGGGCCAACGGCATCCGGGGGCAGGTCTCCCACATCTTCTCCATCCCCTGGACGGGGCCGGTACACCCCGTCGCCCTCAAGGCCCTGAAGTGGATGTGCCGCCATCCCGAAACCACTCTTAGGCTGGCGCCGGATTTCGCCCTGGACGCCTCCATGAACACGGTGCTGAAACGGCTGGAGAAGAACCGCAAGGACGGCGCTGACATCGCCATGGACATCATGCCCACCACCGCGGGCTTTACCCACCTGCTGGCCTTCTTCCCGCCCTGGGTACTCACCGGCAACCGTGAGAAGGTGCTGGCCCGCGTCAGCGACCCCGCGCGGCGCAGGGAGATGCTGCGGGACATAGAGAAGGGCAAACCGACCTGGCCCCATTCCGGCCGCAACAACTGGTCGCTCAATATCATGCGCCAGATGGGGTGGGACGCGGTGACCGTCATGGCCGTACACAGCGAGAAGAACAAGCACCTGGAGGGGCGGCTGTTCACGGACATCGCGGAGGAGCAGGGAAAGCACCCCTTCGACGTCATGTGCGACTTGCTCATCGAGGAGGACGGGCAGGTGCTGGTCTTCGAGTCCATGTCCGAACCTGACGACGCCTTCACCGAGCGCTACACCTTCCCCGCTCTGCGGGACGACCGCACCATGATCACCACCGACACCATCCTCATGGGGGTGGGCAAGCCCTCTTACCTCTTCTACGGTTGCTACCCCAAGTTCATAGGCCGCTACGTCAACGAGAAGAGACTGCTGGACCTTCCGGAAGCGGTGCGGCGCTGCACCTCGCTGCCGGCCGAGTTCTTCGGCATCGAGAAGCGTGGCCTGGTCAAGGAGGGATGCCACGCCGATCTGCTGGTCATGGACGCGCAGGGCTTCCGCACCGAGGCCGTCTTCCGCGACCCTGAACGCTTCCCCACCGGGCTGGACACGGTGATCATCAACGGCACCCCGGTGGTCGAGGGCGGAGAGGTGGTGCCCGGCGCCCTGCCCGGCAGCATGCTGCGCAAGAACGCACGGTAGCGGGGTGGCCGCGTGATCTCTGTCGCACAGACTCTCGCCACGAAGAACACAAGGCGGCGGCAGGCGGCTCTTGCTCAGCCCTTGCGGGTGATCTCCAACTCCAGGACGCCGTCTTCGCGCATCTCCCAGTCCGCCTCGGACCCGGAGCGCACGGCGGTCTCGAAGTAGCCCTGCATCAGGCCCACCACCATCAGGTGCAGCGCGGCGTTCCTGATGCTAACCTTAAGTCCACGTCCGCTCAGCTCCATCTCTCCCAGTTCTCCCAGGCCTCTCAGCGCGAACTGTCGGCGGAAGCCCTCCTCGTCCTGGATCTCCTCGATGCTGTAAAAGCCGGTATTCACGAAGCGCCGCTGCGCCTCCACGATCACTCGCGGGATGGTCTCACCGAGTTCTTTCCCCAGCTCGCTGAAGATGGCGTCCTGGTAAGAGGGTCCCAGCATCGCCACCCGCCTTCCCGTCTCCCGGCTGGTGATGATGCCCCGGTCGTCGTGCCACTCGAAGGAGGACAATGCCGCCGGCCCACCGCATGAAGGGCACCTCTCCAGCTCGATCCCACCTTCGGTGAAGTCGATCCTCTTGATCTCCAGCCTGCCCTGGAACTGTTCGGGATGTTCGGCTGGCCGGCAGGTGATCACCACCGTATCGGGCGATTCCATCTCGTAGACGACGTCGTTGTCTATCCCGGTCACCGCCTCGGTGGAGCCGGTGAGGTCCCCGCACCACAGGGGGACGGAGTAAGGTTTCTTCACGCGTTCGGTCACGAAATCGTCGTCATCCCCCTCGAAGCGGACGCCGACCAGGCTGGTCTCACCGTAGCCCATGACGGCGCTGGTCATGTTGAGAGCTTCGACCATGGGCTCCACACTGATCTGGTGGTCCCGGATCATGTCCTTTACTTCCGGTGGTATGATGCGCCCGATGTATTCACAGGTGGCCCTGCGCTTGGTCTCGATGATGATGCGCTCGATGGGCACGCCGATTATATCCCTGATACCTTGATACAGGGGATCCAGGTTCTCGCACTCGATGATCACCATACGGTGGTCGCGGTCGTTGCTCTGCACGATAACCCCACCGGCCAGCCAGATGTGGTTGGTGACAGTCTGCATGGGGACTCCACATGCGGGACAGCGCTCTATCTCGGGCATCACCGGCTCCTTTCTTTCCCGGTAAGGGCCAGTGCAGCATTACGGGACACTCTTGCTTCTACCCAAGACATTCGGGGGCCAAACCTCAGCTTCCTCTCAAGCGCAGGTACACCTTGGGCAGTTCCACGGGAAGGTCCTCCACGCTCTTGAGCACCAGGTAACCGTGGGGCGGGCACATACGGCGCAGGTAGTCATGGCCGGCAGCATCCACGGTGAGGTTGAAGGGGATGATGTGCCCCGCCTCCGCCTCACGCAGGGCCATGGCGGTGTCGCGCAGGCCGTACTCGCGGTCGGTACGGTCCTCGCCGTAGTCATAGTCCTGGGGATAGCCGTCGGAAAGCAGGAGCATCAGCTTGAGGGACGAGGGCTCGGCGTTGAGCAGATGATGGGCATGGCGCACGGCCGTCCCCATGCGCGTGCTCTTCAGGGGTTTGAGGCTCCCCAGGCGCTGCCATGTCGCCTCCGACAGGGGCTCGTCGAAGGACTTGATGCGCAGGAACTCCACGCGCTCCCGGCCGTAACCGGAAAAGCCGAAGATGCCGTAACGGTCTCCCAGCTGCTCCAGGGCCCGGGCCATGATCGACACGCTCGCCACCAGTACCCGCAGCACCGTCTCTCCCGCATGGCAGCCCTCGGTGATCTCGCTGGAGGTGGAGGCGGAGAGGTCCAGGAGGAAGAGGGCGCTCACCTCCCGCGTCACCCGACGCTTCTCCATGTACACCTTTTCCGTGGGGGGAAGCCCGCAGCGCAGCGCCACCTGGCGCTCCACCGCCTCGGCGATGTCTATCTCCTCGCCCCATTCCAGGCGCTTTCTCCAGGTGCGCTCCTGCAGGCGCAGCATGCGGAACTGCCGTGTCACCTCGCGCACCAGGTCGTCCCACTCCGCCAGCAACCTGCGCGCGTCCCGCTCGCTCCCCTCCTCCGCCCTCATCCCACACAGGGTCGCCCAGTCGCGCCGGTAGCCGCCCGCGAGGTAGTCCCACTCGGGGTAGAGGATGCGCTGTTCCTCCCGTCCGGTATCCGCCGCGATTCTCTCCCGGCGCTCGCTCTTATCCCGGCCCTCCGCGCCGCCTCTGTCCTCGGTCAGCTTCCTGCCCAACGCGTCCTCGCTGAGGAACTCTCCGACGCCGGCCGGCAGGAGATAGGAGTAGAAATCCAGGTTGAGCGCCTCGGCCACCTCGGGTGGGACCAGGTCGATGCCCTCGGCTTCCTCCCTTCCGAAGCGGGTTGCCCGGTTGCCGCGCAGTCCGGGCATAGTGTCGGTGAAGAAACCGTCCGCCCCCTCGAGCAGGATGCGTTCCTCGGGGGCCAGGGATGCCCTGAGCTGCGTTTCCAGGATGGCATAGATTGCCAGGGTGGCGTCCAGGCATCCCTTGAGATGGGCGCCGGGTTCGACCACAGCCTCCGCTGCCGCCATGATACCGCCGGGATAACCTCCTTGTACCGTGCCCCCTGTGACCAGGGCCATGAGGTCGAAGAAGAGGTTCCACAGCGCCGCGCGGTGGTCCACCGGCTCGATGCGTGGCCCCAGCCTGGCCAGGAACCAGACCAGGTCCCCGGCCAATCCGGCGTAGCGGCGTGCCGTGGCCGCGGAGACCCGTGCCGTCTCCAGGATGACGAAGATGTCCGCGGCCAGGAAGGGCATAGGAAAACTTCCCAGGAAGAAGCGGAGGAAGGCCAGCGGCTCTTTCTTCCTCATCCAGGCCTGCCTCCCGCCGCGGGCCGCGGCCTCGTCCGCGCGCGGGCGGTCGAAGGTCCCCGCCTCCCACTGCCCCGCCTGCATCGCGGTGTAGAGGCGGTATATCCTCCAGTTCTCGTCCCGCGAGGCGCATACATCCAGACAGGGGGGCAGGTAAACCTCCCTGCCGTTGCTGAGCGGGAGGGGGCGGCGGGGATTGGCCAGGATGGCCGGTGCGTTCTCCAAGGACACCGCCTGCAGGTACTTGTCGCTCAGGCCTTTGCCGAAGAGGGAGAAGGATGCGCGCGCCTCTTCCAGGGTGACCGTGTTGCGGCCCGCTTCACCAGCTCCCTGCAGGAGAATGCTGGCGTAGATGGCGAGGTTGAGGTGCGAGGTCAAGGAAAGACCGCCGCCACCAGGTCGCGCATGGCCTGCTGCATCACCGGGTCGTCGGAGACCGCGGAGACCACCGCGGTCTCGCAGGCGCGCCGCGCTCCGACCCCCTGCCCGATGAGGCGGGCGGCGTAGATGAGCAGGCGCGTTGAGGGTCCCTCCTCGAGTTCCTTCTCCCCCAGCCTGCGCGCCTTCTCGCCCAGCAGGGCCAGCTGCTTCGCCAACTCCATGGTGACGCCGCCCTCACCGGCGATGATGCGCGCCTCCAGGGCCGGGTCGGGGTAGGAGAAGTCGATGGCCGCGAAGCGCTGGCGGGTGCTTATCTTGAGGTCCTTGAGCATACTCTGGTAGCCGGGGTTGTAGGAGACCACCAGCAGGAAGCGGGGATGGGCGTGGATGAAGCCGCCTTTCTTCTCCAGGGGCAGGATGCGACGGTGGTCGGCCAGGGGGTGGATGAGCACCATGGTGTCCTTGCGCGCCTCCACCACCTCGTCCAGGTAGCAGATGGCCCCTGTCTTCACAGCCGCCGTGAGGGGGCCGTCCACCCATACCGTCTCTTCCCCGCGCAGCAGGTAACGGCCGACCAGGTCGCCGGCGGTGAGGTCCTCGTGGCAGGCCACGGTGATCAGGGGCAGGTCGAAGCCGCCCTCCTTACCCAGTAGCCATGACATGTATTCCAGGAAACGGGTCTTGCCACAGCCGGTGGGCCCCTTGAGGTTCACCGGCAGGCTGGCGTGGTAGGCGGCCCGGAAGGTCTCCACCTCGTCTGCGACGGGAACGTAGAACGGCTCTTCGCGGAAGACGTGTTCCTCGTAGGACAGCTCCCTGCTCACTGCTATGACCTCGTCCATATCCACCACCTTTGCGCCTGGGCCGGACGCCGGGGCCGGATGCCGGGACCGGCCGCTAGACCGGTGAGACGCTCTAAATATTCTAACAGGTTCTTCGGATGTAGTTGCTGGCGGGATACCTCTAATGGGGTCAGCCCCTGACATGTGACGTTTCTGATACTCGGGCATCAAGAACAGCCCTTTGTTTGAAGAAATGTCACATGTCAGGGGCTGACCCCATCTGGCTGACCTCTGCATTGCAGTGTGGCGGGATGTGATAATCTGTTGAGAGCAGTCGAGCGGTACCGGTACTGAACGGGGAGTCACCATGATCGTGGATGCCCATACCCATATGGAGGCCACCATCTACGGGGTCTCGCCGCACCCCGAACGCCGCAAGATGACCAGGCTGCTGATGCGGGACTACGAGCTGCTGGGGTTCAACAACCCCCTGTGGAGAGGGGAGCCACCGGAGTGGGCTCGCATCCTCATAGCCATGGAGGGCCAGCTGCGCATCTCCATGGGATGCAAGAAGAACCTCCTCGCCTACATGGACAGGAACGGCATAGACAAAAGCGTGGTATGCCCCGTGGCTCCCTTCGCGGCGCCCATGGACTATCTCGAGGAGTGCATGGGGGAACCGCGCCTCATCCCCTTCACCTGCGCCCACCCCTCCCCGGATTGGGAGAGGGGGCTGCACCTGGCCATGGAGGCAGGTTGCAAGGGCTTGAAGATACATCCCATCCTGCAGCGTATCCCTCCGGAGGACCCTTTCTTCTTCGATCTCCTGGAGGCTTTCGCTCCCTACGGCAGACCGGTGGAGGCCCATAGCGGCGAGTTCAGCTACTACATCACCGACGACGGCTGTTCCGGTTACGGGGAAGCCAGCCGCTTCGAGAAGCTCATCGCGGCCTTCCCGGCCATCCCCTTCATCATGGTGCATATGGGACTCTACTATCCGGAGAAGGCGCTCGAGCTGGCCCGCCGTTACGAGAACGTCTACCTGGAGACCTCCTTCCAGCCCCTGCGCAAGGTGAAGGCGGCCATAAACGTGGCGGGGCGGGAGCGCGTGATGTTCGGGTCCGACTGGCCGGAGAGCGATCCGAAATACTCCCTGCGCATCGCCCGCAAGGCGGCGGGGGAGGACGGCGAGCTGAAGGACATGATCACCGGTGGTAACATACTCGCGTTGTTGGAGTAGTGCGACGTGGAGGTGGAGAGATGGAAAAGGCCTGGCGGACGGAGCTGGACGAGCTGGTCGAGGTGCTGGGGATCAAGAGCAAGCCGGTGGCGGTCACTTTCACCAACGACGAGGTGGAGGCGGGGAAGCGCAGGCGCGTATGGATGTGCAACGCCCTGAAGCAGGCGGCCAGGGGGAAGTCGTTCATCATCGACAAGGAGACCTCAGCCTGCCCGGGCGGCGGCTGGCACTGTGGCCTCACCCCGCCGCCTCCCGGCCCCGCATTCCGCGGCCTGCAATGGTTCCTGACGCGGGGGGAGAAGCTCACCCACTCCATCACCAGCTTCCACCGCATGATGGCCCTGGGCACCCCGGCCCCCACCGGGCTGAGCGAGCACATACTCATGGGGCCGGTGGCGGAGGCGGAGGCCCGCCCAGATCTCGTGGTCTTCCTGGTCAACGCGGAGCAGGCCTGCCGCCTCGTCTCCCTCGACCATTACTGGGACGGCATCCCTCTGCAGGTGGAGCTGACCGGCTCTCTCTGCCACGCGGCCATCGCCTATCCCGTCGCCAGCGGCCGCACCAACGTCACCTTCGGTGACTGGACCGCCCGGCGCATGCAGAAGTTCTCCCCCGACGTGGTCTTCGTGAGCGTGCCCTACGAGCGTGTGCACAACCTGGCCGCGGCGGTGCCGGAGTGCTCCGCGGGATCCGCCGAGCTGGAGATACCCGAGGCGTTCCGCGTGGGGAGACAGCACTAGCGGAACGTGCGCGTAGCGCCGGTCCGGCCGGATCCCATCCGTTTCCGCGCTTCAAGCGGGTATCCTGAAACGCTCCAGGTGGCGTACGAGCAGGCGGGACAAGAAGCGCATCAGCGGGAACCAGACGAAGGGGAGATGCCTCCTCGCGAAGTAGAGGCTCTTGAAGAAGAACGTCGTCACCACCAGGAAACGGTCTTTTCTCACGGCATCGACGATGGCTCGGGCAGTGTCCTCCGGCCCTTCGGCGGTCACCATCAGCCCGTCCAGTTCGCGCTTCATCCCGTCGGCCAGGCCCTTGAGGCGCGAGGTCTCGTAGATAGGGGTCCTGACCAGGCCGGGGCATACGCAGGTGACCCCGATGCCATGGGCGCGGGCCTCGTACAGCAGCGATTCCGACAGGCCCACAACCGCGAACTTGCTGGTGTTATAGGGGGCATTGTAGGGGGTGGGGACCAGCAGGCCGGCGCCCGAGGATACGTTGACGATATGGCCTGAGCCCCTCGCGAGCATATGGGGATAGGCCAGGTTCACGGTGTGCAGGACGCCGCAGAGGTCCACGCCCATGACCTTCATCCAGTCCTCTATCTCCAGCACCTCCATGGGACCCACGATACCGATGCCGGCCACATTGACCAGCAAATCGATGCGCCCGGCCGCTTCCATGGCCGTCTCGAACATCGCTCTGACCGCGCCGTAATCCGAGACATCGGCGGGAAGGGATACCGCCTCCCCTCCCAGGCCCCGGACCATGGCGGCCGTCTCTTCCAGGCCCCCCTCGTCTACGTCGCAGAGCAGCATGGGACCCGCGCCAGCGCGGGCGAACTCCAGGGCCGTGGCCCTGCCTATGCCGCTCGCTGCTCCGGTGATCAGAACGGCCTTGCCCCGGAGGTCCTTCACGCCTTACCTCCCCTCCCGTTCACGTACCGAAATGCCGTTACGGCCATTGTAATCCATTCCGCTTCAGGTCCGATAATCCGTGCCGGACGGGAGGGCCGGCTGCGAGAGGCCCGTGTAACCCTCCCGCCCTCAACGTGTTCTTCCTTGCAGGAACGGAGTGGAAGGATAAGGCTTAAACGGGCCGTCTCGGCAGAGGCTGACAGATAGTACCAGCATCATGGATGGGGGACTCTTTGCGCCTTTTCCGGGCGGGGCGCCACCCGGCATGGCTTTCCGGGAAGATATCGGCAAGGAGGGGCCGCCCGCTGCGGCGGCGGGAGAGAGGGAGGTAAGTCTATGAGAAACGCGAGGAACGTCTGGCAGGACATCATGAAGGGCCTGTCCCGCTCGGAGCGGGGCTTGACCATATTGGAAGAGGGCGGAGAGGCGGCTTTCACGCCCCGGGAGCTGGTGGAGGCGGCGGAACGGGCCGCGTGCGGGCTGGTGAGGCTGGGGATAGAGCCGGGGGACAGGGTGGGGATCATGGCCCAGACGACCCCCTCCACGGTCATCTCCTTCCTGGGCTGCTGGGCTGCGGGGGCAGTGGCTGTCCCGTTGCCCCTGCCCATGCGCGCCGTCGAACCCCATGCGTTCATCGAACAGAGCCGCCGGCGCCTGCAGATGGTGGGGGCGAAACTCCTGGCTCTGCCGGGGTCCCTGCTCCCCATGGCGGGAGAGGTGGGGGTGGGCATGAAAATGGTCGCCTGCGAGGAGCTCGACGCCGGCGGCGGCATGCCCCCGGCGCCCACCACCCCGGAAGACATCGCCCTGGTACAGTTCACTTCCGGCTCTACCAGCGAACCGCGTGGGGTGGTGCTCACCCACGCGAACATCATGGCCAACGCGAGGGCGATAAGCCGTAAGGTCAGAGCGACCCATCACGACAGGGTGGTGTCGTGGATGCCCCTGTATCATGACATGGGCCTCATCGGCTTCCTCATCACTGCCCTCAGCTTCGGCGGTTCCCTCGTTCTCATGTCTCCGCAGCGTTTTGTCTCGGAGCCCGCATCCTGGATGCGGGCGGTGAGCGACCACCGCGCCACCATAACGGGCGGCCCGAATTTCGCCTACGCCCTCACCGCGCGCGTGCTCGCGGCCAGTACCGCAGGTGACCTGGACCTCTCCTCCCTGCGCCTGGCCCTGAACGGCGCCGAGCCGGTGGACCCGGAGGTGCTGGACGGTTTCGTCGAGGCGGGGAGGGAATACGGGCTGAGGAAACAGGTGCCCTATCCCGTCTACGGCCTGGCGGAGGCGACTCTGGCCGTGACCTTCCCGCAGGCGGGCAAGAAATACCGGCTGGACCACGTCTCCCGCGCGGGCATAGAGGAGGAGAACCGCGCCATCCCGTCTGAGCCCGGCGAAGAGGGGACACGCGCGCTGGTGTCCCTGGGGAGCGCCCTGGACGGGCTGGAGGTCAGCGTGGTCAGGGAGGACGGCGGCGAGGCGGGCGAGAGAGAGGTGGGAGAGGTCTGCGTGCGCGGCGCCTCGCTCATGCGGGGTTACTGGGACGACCCGGAAGCATCTTCCCGGGCGCTGCGTGACGGCCGACTGCACACCGGTGACCTCGGTTACCTGGCGGACGGCGAACTCTACCTGGTGGGCAGGATCAAGGACATGGTGATCATAGGCGGGCGCAACCTCTTCCCCGAGGACGTGGAGCGCTGCGCCGAGCGGGTGAGCGGGGTGCGCAAGGGCAACGCCGTGGTCTTCGGGGTCACCACCCGCCGGGGGCGCGAGCGCCTGGTGTTGGTGGGGGAGACGCGCCTTACCTGCCCCGACGCTGCCCGCGAGACGGCGCGCGCCATATCCTCCACGGTGCGGGAGGAGGTGGGGGTGCCGGTGCGCGAGGTGGTGCTGGTGCCGGCGGGGAGCCTGCCCAAGACCTCCAGCGGCAAGAAGAGGCGCTTCCTCTGCCGCGAACTCTACCTGGGGCAGCGACTGCAACCCGTCGCCCGCAGCGGGGCCGCCGTTTACACGAGTTGACCCGCGTTCCCCGCGGACGGCGGAACGAGGTCGGTCAGAGGGGCGCGTAACGCGCCCCTCATCCATACGGCCCTGCGGGCGCGGCTCCTCGCATGATTGCGACACCGCACGGACAGCGTCAGAATAGGGGATAGTGGTTTACGGCGGGCAAACGTATGGACGGGAGTGATGGTGATGGCGGTCTTGCGTACTCCGGAGGAAATGTTCACTGCCCTTCCAGGCTACAGCTTCAAGCCGCATTACCTGGATTTCGATGGCGTGAGGGTGCATTACATCGACGAAGGCGAAGGCGAGGTTGTCCTCTGCCTGCACGGCGAACCGAGCTGGTGCTATCTCTACCGCAAGATGATACCCGTGCTCGCCGGGAAACACCGCGTCTTGGCCATGGACTTCATCGGCTTCGGCAGATCGGACAAGTATTCGGAGCGCGGCGACTACACCTTCGAGATGCACCGCAACACGTTGATGAGATTCATCGAGGAGATGGGCCTTGAGGCGGTGACCTGTGTGGTCCAGGATTGGGGTGGACTGATAGGCCTACGGGTGGCGACCCTCATGCCGGAGCGTTTCGCCCGCCTGGTGATCATGAACACCGGGCTCCCCGTGGCCGGTGGAAGGATACCGGAGGCACTGGTGCAGTGGCGCAAGTTCACGGCCGAGTCGCCGGTCTTCGAGATAGGTAACATCGTGCAGTCCGCCACCGTCAGCGAGCTGCCGCCCGAGGTCGTCGCGGCCTATGACGCCCCCTTCCCGGATGACAGTTACAAGGCGGGGGCGAGGATGTGGCCGCTGCTCATCCCGGTCGAGCCCGGTGACCCCGCCGACCCGGAGATGAGGGCGGCCAGGGAGGTGCTGGCGTCGTGGGACAAGCCGGTGCTGGTCATGTTCTCGGACCGGGACCCGATAACCAGGGGCGGCGACCGTTTCTTCAGGGGACTGATCCCGAGCGCCGCTGAGCAGCCCGAGATAGTGATTGAGAACGCCGGTCACTTCCTCCAGGAGGACAAGGGCGAGGAGATAGCCCGTCACGTCCTGGAGTTCATGGACCGCTCGTAGGACCGCGCAACGATCGACGGTCTCACCTGGCCAGGCCGCGCTCCTGCAGGATGCGCATGTTCATCTCCACCACGTTGGCGGGCGGCACCACGGCGGTTTCCTTGGGCGCCATCTCCACGGCATCGGCGGGACAGGTGGGGACGCAGAGGCCGCACCCTATGCAGCGCGCCTCGTCTACCTCCATGTAGTCGTCCCCCTCGACGATGGCGGCTATCTGACAGCGCTCCAGGCAGGTGCCGCACGCGGTACATTCATCCGCATCTATCACCGCCCTATAGGTGGACTGCACCTCGTCCGCCGGTCGCTCGAGGATGGAGAGCCCGCGCAACATGCCGCAGCAGCAACTGCAGCAGCAGCAGATGTTCACGAAGTCCTGTGCGTTGCTCGGGGAGACCACCAGCGCGCTTTCCTCGGCCTTGTCCAGGATATCCAGGCATTCCTCGAGACTTATCTTGCGCCCGATGCCGTTCTCGGCATAGTAGTCCGCGGCGAAACCGAAGACCAGGCAGGTCTCCAGGGGACGTTCGCACTCGTGTCCGAGGAGACCGCGCTCAACGCGGCAGATACAGTCGGCCACGGCAATGTTGTCATATCCCTTCACCATGTCCCGGACGCGGTCGTAGGTCGCGACTCCCTTGCCCGCATCGACCGCCGCCCCCACCGGGACCACCCTCAGCTGTTTCGTCTTCCCACCGATCCAGGACTCCGTAAGGTGGGGCAGGTATTCGTCGAGCAGCTCGGCCAGCTCGCGGTCCATGATCTTGAGATGAAACTCGTATACGCCGACCAGGAACGACATGGCCATGTACATGGTCTGGTCGCTCGCCCTGATCCTGAAGACCGACCCCTGTCTCGCCATGGACTCGAGCAACCTGGCTGCCGCCGCCTCTTCCAGGCCGGCGCGCGCCGCGATGGCGGCCGCGGTCTCCGGAAAGGGATTGAGGTGCATCTCGAGTTCCGCTTCCTCGGGGGTGAAGTAGCGCTGGAGCAACTTCAGCTCCACTCCGCTCTCGGTGGCCGGGAATCCCCCCGGCAACCTGTCCATGAACTCCCTCAGTCTCAAATAGACGTCATCCATACCGCCGCTCCTTTCATCATGGGGTCAGGTCTTGGATTAGGATTCCAGAATTTGGAAATAGAGACATACCTGATCATCGCCTATGAAAATCCCTTTACTATCTTTAGATACCGGAGTATCCAAAATCCAAGACCTGGCCCCCTTAATGACCTCTTAAGGTTTGATGACCTCGAGGAAGGCCTCCAGCTTGCCCTTCTCCTGCAGGATCTTCATGCCCATCTCGCCGGTAGTCCGCGGGGGTTCGCGGTATTCCTCGTCTCTGACCAGGCGCAGGGCTTCCTCGGGGCAACCGCTGACGCAGAGCCCGCATCCGATGCAGCGGTCGCGGGCCACCACCGCGGCCCCTTCAACCACTTCGATGGCGCCGACGGGGCACCTCTCGTCCGCGCAGATACCGCAACCCGTGCACAGCTCCGTATCGACCGCCGGAGAAAACCCGGAGGGGGTGAAGACCGGCGCGTTGCCCCATTGCAGGCTCATGCGCAGCAGGCCGCAGCAGCAGGTGCAGCAGTTGCACACGAAGGTCAGGCTCTCCTGCACATTGTTGATCTGGTGCACCAGGCCCGCCTCGTCGAACTCCCGCAGCTTCTCTTTCATCTCCTCCTTGCTGAGATAGCGGCCGAACCCCCGCTCCACCAGGTAGGTGCAGGTCTCGTCGAAGAGCATGCACGCCTCTCGCGGCGCGTTGCACCTGCGTTCCATGTCACGGCAGGCGCAAGTGCCGATGCCCACCACCCTGGCGTTGTCGATCATCTCGTAGACCTTCTGGTAGGGGAGGACGCCCGGCTCGCTCTCCACCTCCTCCTGGATGGGGATGATGCGGGAGAACCTGGTCTCGGTGCCGCCGAACTCCCTGCCCAGTTTCGGCAGGTAGCTCCTCCACAGGGGGGTCAGCCTGGCGCGCATCTCCTCGCTCATCCCTTTCATGTAGGGGAATTCGAAGATACCGGGCATGACCGGGAGGAGGGCATATCCGCGCACCCCCTCCTTTTCACGCACGAAGACCACCGCCTTGTCGGCCAGGGAAACCAGGCACCTCTCGGCGGTAGCTTCATCGACTCCGGCGCGGCGGGCGACATCGGCCACCTTGAAGGGCCGGAAACCCAGCCCCAGGGCCACCTCCGCCTCCTCCACGGTGAAGAACGCCTGCAATATCTCGATGATCTCGGGCGCGGCCGGGCACCCGGTTGGATGCCGGTCCAATAACTCCCGCAGCCGCTCGTAAACAACATCCGTCATGTACATCCTCCTCCTCGGATCGCGGAGACCTTTCTCCCGCTATTGCTTCTCTGCCATCTGCGCGGCCACGAACTCTGGCAGAGAGAGGATCTCCCCGGCGTCCCCGCGGCGCTGCAGCACCAGGGCCTCCCCCGAACAGGTGGGGATGCACACGCCGCATCCCAGGCACAGGGTCTCGTCCACCCGGGCTGTCTCCCCGTCGTCCAGGGCGATGGCCCCCACCGGGCAGCGCTCCTGGCAGTCGCCGCACCCGACGCAGGACTCCTCGTCCACCGCGGCGGCATAGCTGGAGGGGGACATGGCGTTGGCGTAGCCCAGTTCTTTCCTGGCCTGGATGAAACCGCAGCAGCAGCCGCAGCAGCAGCAGATGGTGGAGACCTTGCCCCCGTAGTTGTCAGTGGAGAAGACCAGCCCCTCCTCGTGGGCCTCGCGCAGCTTGCGCAGGGTCTCCTCCAGGGTCACCTCCCTGCCCATGCCCTGTTCGACCATGTAGCGCCCCATGGAGCCGAAGTGGAAGCAGTTCTCGCGCTCGTGCTCGCACCCCTCGCCTACGTACGCCCTGAACTGGCGGCAGGGGCAGTAGGCCACCACGCGGTAGTCGGCCTCCTCCACCAGCTTGCTCACCGTCTCGAAGGGCAGCACCTCCGTGCCGGAGGCGATCTCCTCTGCGATGGGCACCACCCTCAGGATGGGGGTCTTGCGGTCGCCGATCTCCTTGGCGAAGGCGGCCTTGAAATAGCTGTTCCACAACGGGGCCAGGGCTCGCACCCTCTCGTTGTCCTGGCCGGGCCAGAAGGGCGTCTCGGAGAAACCAACCACCGTGGGGAGCAGGCGGTATTTCGCAACCCCGCCCTTTACGCTCCGGAACACGGTCCCCTTGGAGACCATGCCGTCCAGCGTGCCCTCCAGCTCCCCGACCGGCATGCCCACCGCGTCCGAGATCTCCTCCAGGGTAGAGTTCATGAAGGGCAGGCTCTTCCCCAACTCCGCCTCCTCCGGGGTGAAAAGGATGCGCAGTATCCCCATGAGCTCGTCACTCATGGGGGCCCCGATGGGCATCTCGTCCAGGTGCTTCGCCAGGGCCACGTAAACGTCGTCCGCCATGTGCATTACCTCCTCTTGACCGCATGAGTTCTTTCTTGCAGGTCCGTGAACTGCTTGAGTATCAGGGCCACGCTGTTGCGCATGGGCGCGGGGTCCTGGGTGACCTTGCTGATCATGATCCCGCCCTCCAGGGCGCTGATGGCGAAATCCGCGTAGCTGGCACTGTCGAAGTCCTGTGGAAGCTCCCCCTCGAGCCTCATCTTCTCCAGTTCCGAGGCGATGAGCCGTGACCAGTCGTGGAAGGCCCGGGCTATCCTCTCCCGGAAGGCATCGTTGGAATGGCTGGTCTCCAGTGCCAGGTTCCCCAGGATGCAGCCGCGCGAGCAGTCCGCCGCCTCCACGATGTCCTGGCTGCAACGGAGCATGGCCTCGACACGCTCGTAGGGCGTGAGGTCATGCCGGTCCAGGGACTCCCGCATTCTTCCCAGGATGTGGCTGGAGGCGTTCTCGATAACCGCGTAACCGAGCTCCTCCTTGGATGCGAAGTGGAAGTAGAAGCTGCCCTTGGTCACCCCCGCCGCGGCGATGACGTCGTCCACGGTGGTCCTGGCGAACCCTTTTTCGTACATGAGCAGGGTGGCGTGGCCGACGATGCGCCGGCGCGTCTTCTCTCCCCTGGCGGTCCTGGCAATGGTCTCGGGCAACGCGCTCCCCTTAAACATACCAACTAGTCGGTTTATCTTACAGCGAGCGACCTCCCCCCGTCAACGTGGCCGGTGGTGGAAATGGAAATCCTGGCGGGCAAAGTATTATACTCGGCTTTGTCCCGGCGCGATGGCGGATTGCAGAGGGGTGATAGCATATGGACAACCGGTTTCCAGATATTATCAAAGTCATCGTGGAGATACCCAAGGGCTCACGCAACAAGTACGAGTACGATCCGGAAAGCGGCAGGATCAAGCTGAACCGCGTCCTCTCCAGTTCCGTCCACTACCCCGCTGATTACGGCTACGCGATTGGCACCATGGCCGAGGACGGCGACGAGGTGGATGTGCTGGTGCTCATCGAGGAGCCCACCTTCCCCGGTTGCCTCGTCGAGGCCAAACCCATAGGCTACCTGGAGATGCGGGACGAGAAGGGCGGGGACAACAAGGTGATCGGCGTGCCCCTCAGCGATCCCCGCTGGGGGCAGATCAAGGACCTGTACGAGCTGCCGGAATCCCTCCTCGATGAGATAGAGAACTTCTTCCTCACCTACAAGAGGCTGGAGGGGCACGAGGTCCGCAGCGAGGGGTGGCACAACGCCCGCAAGGCCAAGGACTACTTGAGCGACAGCAGGGCCTGAACCCTCAGATGGACTGCATGGTGCGCTTGGGGACTTTCTTCCGCCACCAGGCGAAGAACTTGGCCACACCCAGCCCGGAACGGGTGGCGAGGCGGGGGAAGAGGCGGCGGTAGTGGTACATGGTCCTGCTGGGCAGGCCCGGGATGAGCAGGAACCTGTCATGGGTGATGGCCTCGACCACGCGGAAGGCCAGCTTGCGGGGTGAGCCGCCCAGGCTGAGCAGTAACCTCTCCACCAGACGCGCCCCCCTGAAGTGGAGGGGAAAGTCCTTCAGGGTGGAGGTGTTCGCGAGGGGCGTCTTCACATAACCGGGACAGACCAGGGTCACGCCCACACCGTTGCCCCTGAGGTCGTAATGCAGGACCTCGGTGAGCCCGGTCACGGCGAACTTGCTCGCGCAGTAAGCCGACTGCCCCGGGATCGGTATGATGCCGTCTATGGACCCGATGTTTACGACGTGGCCGCACCCGCGCTCCGTCATCGCCGGCACGAAGGTCTCGATGGTGTTGATGGTGCCCATGAGGTTGACGTCTATGATGCGCTGCCACTCCTCGTGCTCGGTGGCGGTGACGTGGGCGATGAGGGTGATGCCGGCACAATTGACCAGGATGTCCGGGCTCAAGCCCTCCGCCTCCAGCTCGTCCTTGATCCTCCGCAGCTCCTCGATGCTGGTCACGTCGGCCTGGTAGCCGTACGCCTCGTAACCCTCACCCTTGAGTTCCCCCACGGCCCGGTCGAGGGAATCACGGCTGACGTCGAGGACGATGGGTACGGCCCCCCTGTTCGCGAGCCTCGCCGCGATGGCGAAACCTATGCCGCTCCCGCCCCCTGTTATAAGTGCTGTCTTGCCCCTGATGTCGAACTTGTTCCTCATATCGCAATCTCCCATTCATTTCTATCACATCCGTCAAGGCCGCACACTGACCCGCGTTACCTTCGTCATCTGGCGCGGCCGCGGACAGCTCCGCTGACTCACGGCTCCTTTAACCAGGATAATTGAAATTAGAAAACTTTGCAATATGCAATTAACTAGTGGTTACCCCCCGCTTTTCGCCGCCGTGCCCGATACACATAACGGCGGTGCATCCTGCGGGAGAAACCGTTCGCCGTGTAGGTTTACATATGCTCTATACTATTTACTATGGCCGCTACGTGAAGAGGGAGGGGGATTCGCCATGCCTGATCTCGAGACCGAGGTCCTCATCATCGGCGCCGGCATCCTCGGCGCCGCCACCGCCAGGGAGCTGTCAAGGTACAAGACCGACGTCACCGTGGTCGAGAAGAGGGCCGACGTTGGCTGGGGCATCACCAAGGCCAACGTCGGCGTGGTCTGCCAGGGCAGGGACACCCTGGAGTTCCGTCCCGAGTACCACCGCACCAGGCTGCTCTGGAGGGCCCTGCCGCTCATGGAGCCCCTGTGCGAGGAGCTCGAGGTCCCCTTCATTCGGGTGGGGGGCTGGCTGCTCATCCGGGACCAGGTGAAGAAAGAGAAGCTGGACAAGCTGGCCAGGCGCACCGAGAGCCTGGGCCTGGGGTCGGACAAATACTACGCTTACAGCGAGCTGAGGGAGCTGGAGCCCTTCATATCGCCGGAGATAAAGGGCGGGCTCCACGACCCGGAGATCGCCGTGGTGCACCCCGTCTACCTCACCCAGGCCATGATGGAGAACGCCACCGCCAACGGGGCCAGGCTGATGCTGGAGACCGAGGTGACCGGAATCGAGGCGGAGCACGGCGGGTTCACGGTGCGGACGGACCAGGGGGAGATAAAGGCGCGCTACCTCATCAACGCGGCCGGCGAGTGGGTTGACCGCATAGCGGCCATGCTGGGCGCCGACGACTTCGTCCTCTTCCCCATCAAGGGCCAGGTGGGCGTGCTGGACAGGAACTGCTCCGAGCTGGCGAGCAGCCTGCTGGCGGTGATACCGGAGGAGCCCGGAGACATGAACATCGTGGTGCCCACGGTCGAGGGCAACCTGCTCTTCGGCATCCAGTTGCAGATAAACAGGCGCCACGACCGTTCCACAACCGAGCACATGACCAGGCTGGCGCTGAAGAACGCCCGCAAGCTCATCCCGGACATCTCGGACAAGGACGTCATCAACTCCTTCTGCGGCTACCTCATGTTCCGCAACTTCGAGATCGGTTGGCACGAATGCGAGGTGGCCATGTCCGAGCGCGTGCCCCGCTTCATCAACATGACCATCGGTTACCCCGGGGTGAGCGCCAGCCCGGGCGCGGCCCTGGAGGTGGTGGAGATACTGCAGAAGGACGGCCTGCAGATGGAGCCGGACCCGAAGTTCAACCCCCACCGCAAGGACATCCCCGATTTCAGCAAGCTCTCGGACAAGGAGAGGGCCGCTCTGGTCAAGAAGGACCCGCGCTACGGGCACGTGGTCTGCCGCTGCGAGACGGTGACCGAGGGCGAGATAGTCGAGGCCGTAAAGCGCGGCGCCACCACCCTGGACGGCGTGAAGTTCAGGGTGCGTCCCGGCACCGGCCGCTGCCAGGGCGGGTTCTGCGGCCCCCGCGTCACCCGCATCATCGCCAGGGAACTGGGCATCCCGGAGACCGAGGTCACCAAGGCGGGGAGGGACTCCACCCAGGTGCCCCTGCGGACCAAGCAGCTCCTGGAGAAAGGGGGCAGAGATGGCTAAACGGGTCGACGTCGCCGTGATCGGGGCGGGGCCCGCGGGGCTGGCCGCCGCCATCGCCGCCCGCGAGCAGGGAGCGGAGAACGTGCTCATCATCGAGAGGGCGGAACAGCTGGGAGGGTTGCTCCCGCAATGCATCCACAACGGTTTCGGGTTGGTCTATTTCGAGCAGGATATGACGGGGCCGGAATACGAGAAGGCCTTCATGGACAGAGCCGTGGACATGGGCGTGGAGACACAGTTGGAGACCATGGTCATCGACCTGGACGAAAAGAGGGAGATAACCGCGGTGAGCCGCAAACACGGCTACATGAAGTTCAGGCCGGGAGCGGTGGTGCTGGCCATGGGCTGCCGCGAGAGGTCGCGGGGGGCGGTGGGGATACCGGGCACCAGGCCGGCCGGGGTGCTTACGGCCGGGACCTGCCAGAGGTTCGTGAACATAGAGGGATACATGCCCGGCTCGCGCTACGTCGTCCTGGGCTCAGGAGACATCGGTATGATCATGGCCCGACGCCTCACCCTGGAGGGGGCGAAGGTCGAGGCGGTGGTGGAGATCATGCCCTGGCCGGGGGGCCTCATCCGCAACGAGGTGCAGTGCCTGCACGATTTCGGCATCCCCCTGCTGCTGGAGCATACCGTATCCTTCATCCACGGCGAGGAGAGGGTGGAGGGGGTTACGGTGTGCAGGGTGGACGCACAGCGGCAGCCCATGCAGGGCACCGAGAGGCTCATCCCCTGTGACTGCCTGCTCATCTCCGCCGGCCTCATCCCCGAGAACGAGCTCTCCAGGAGGGCAGGCGTCGCGCTCGACCCCGTGACCGGAGGACCGGTGGTGGACCAGGACCGCCAGACCAGCGTCCCGGGTATCTTCGCCGGCGGCAACGTGGTACAGGTGCACGACCTGGTGGACTGGGTGAGCAGGGAGGCGGAGGTGGCCGGACGCTCCGCCGCCGTCTTCGCGGACAAGGGAAGAGCAAAGCGCACCGCGGGGATCAAGGTCGTCCCTGGAAAGAACGTCAGGTACGTCGTCCCCCAGCTCATCTCCGGCGCCGGCGACGTGACCCTGCACATGCGGGTCAAGGAGCCCGGGCTCAGCGCAAGATTGGACGTGGGCGGCGTGCTCAAAAAGAAGTTCCGCTCCGTACGGCCCAGCGAGATGATCGTCCTCGACCTCGAGGGAGAGGCGCTGCGGAAATCGGGTATCAAAGGGGAACTCGTGGTGGACTGCGACACGAAAGGGAGTGGTTGAGATGGCGCCCCGGGAGACGGTTGTCTGCATAGGGTGCCCGCTGGGATGCCGGGTGACCGTGCTCAGGGACAGGAAAGGCAACATAGCCGGCCTGAAGGGCGCGGACTGCAGGCAGGGTGAGAAGTATGTGCTCAAGGAACTGGAGAACCCGGTGCGCACCCTCACCGCCACCGTGCGTACCGGCGACGAGGGCTTCCCTCTGCTGCCGGTGCGGACCTCGCGTCCGGTCCCCAAGGCGCTGCTGGCGCCCATCATGCAGGAGACGGTGAAGGTGAAGGTAAGACCTCCCGTCAGGACGGGAGACGTTATCGCAAAGAACGTCTCGAAGTCCAGGGCCGACCTCATCGCCACCGCTGACTGGCC
The DNA here is from genome assembly GCA_040757835.1 of Actinomycetota bacterium. Taxonomy (NCBI): domain Bacteria; kingdom Bacillati; phylum Actinomycetota; species Actinomycetota bacterium. Next base: position 10,820 of record JBFLWJ010000013.1, on the reverse strand, counting down.
GGGACCGCGAGGGGAGGGATGAATATGGCCAATCCCAACGAGATAGACGTGGTCACACTGTACCTCGCGCGCAAGGGGCTGCAGGCGGCGGAGCGCGTGGCGGGCGACCTCATCGGCTGGCCCTGCAGCATCGTGGTGGTGGACAAGGCGGGCGCGGTGATCGCGGGACACCGCATGGAAGGCGCTCCCCCCGCCACCTTCGATATCGGGGTGGAGAAGGCCTGGACCTCGGCGGTCTTCCTCGCCCCCACCCTCATGCTGGGGCGTATGACCGAGCCCCGCACCGCGCTGATGCCCCTGGAGCAGCTCCCGCTGGGCCATCACGGCATGGGGCTTCAGTTCAAGCACAAGGGAAGGCTGACCACCATCATGGGGGGCATCCCCATCCGAGACAAAGACATGGCGGTCATCGGCGGCGTGGGCACCAGCGGCACGCCATCCGCCTCGGACGACAACACCGTTAGCCAGCGCTGCTGGTCGGCCATGTACGACGCCGAGGACCCCCCGCTCGAGAGCAGGCTGGATGCTTATATCGAGGTCGTCGAGGCCGCTATGGCCAAGGCGGAGGAGCTGGGGCTGGCGGTGAGCGTCTGCCTCAGTGACGCGGAGGGCTGGCCCAGGGTGCTCTACCGCATGGACGGCGCCCCTTATCCCACCGCCGAGCTCGCCCGCGACAAGGCGTGGACGGCCGCCGCATTCCGCATGCCCAGTTCGGACATATCCGCCTACGGGGTCAAGGGCCTTCCCGGACTGGGCATACCCGGCGGCGGCTGGAACGAGAGGGTCTGCCCCATACCTGGCGGGATTCCCATCCTCGACGCGGAAGGCGCACTGGCCGGCTCCATCGGCGTGGCGGGAGGTACCAACGCCCAGGACGTGCGCATCGCCAAAGCCGCCACGCACTAAGAATGACGCCTGGCACGTGTGGTCTGCGCACCTGTCGCATCGCGTAAGCGACAGCGACGCCCGCAGGGCGGCGCATGCAAGCATAGATCAGGTAGGCTCGCCTGAAGGGCGCGGTCTCCCGCGCCCCTTGCTGCCCAAAGCTCCGGCCGGGCTAGTCAGGCAGGGGTTCCCCGTCCACGCAGTCCGGGGCTTCCCAGCCCAGTATCCCGTAGATGGTCGGCGCGATATCGCCGATCTCCACCTCTTCCGCGACTACCGTCCCGGGCACGTAGTCCGGCCAGCCCGAGGGCGCCTTGAAGACCAGCGGCATGTGCGCGGTCTGCAGCCCGCCGTGGGCGCCGGGGAAGCCCACCTCCACGCTGTCGGGGACGTTCCCCAGGGTTATGCCCACCGGGTTGATAGCGCTGGCCAGCACCTGGCCGTGTGCCGCGACGTTGTAGTTGTACCTGGGGAAGATGAAGAGGTCCGGCCAGATGTGCCCGCCGGGCTCGTCCGGGTGGTTAGCCCAGAACTCGGAGTATAGCTCCATGGGGCGCACGTGCCCCAGCTCGCCGAAGTCCACCCCGGAGACGGTCTCCTCGCGGTTGATGACCATGAGGGGCTGCACCGGTCCCAGCTCGGGGTCGTCCACGGTATATGACTCCAGGATGCCCTCGATGGCCTGCAGCTTTACGGGGTCGTCGCACCAGATGAAGTTGATCTCCGTCCCCCCGCCCTCGTAGTAGTCCTCGAAGTGGAGCAGGCCCTGGTCCCGCAGGATGAGCCGCAGGTCGAGAACCTCGTAACCGTTGCGGTAGTCCTTCATGTTCTCCATGCCGTGGTCGGAAAGGAGCACGATGATGCTGTTGTCGTAGACACCCCGGTCCTTGAGGAGCTGGACGAAGTCGGCGAAGAGCACATCGATCTCGCGGCAGATGTCCAGGCAGTCGTCCCGCCGCATCCAGGGGCTGAACATGCTCGTGTCGTCAGCCGCCCCCGCGGTGCCCCTGGTGTCCCATTCGCCCGCGTACCAGGAGCTGCCGGTGAAGTGGCCGGTGTTGTCGAGGTCGGAGGCGTTGATATAGCAGACATCGGGGTCTTCCTCGATGATGGAACGCATGAAAGAGTCCATGAGGTAGCGGTCCTCGCAGTGGTTGCCCGGCGTCCTGCCGACGATTAGGGCGACGGGCATGACGTAGAGGCCGAGGCCCAGGATGAGGTTGAACTGGCCGAGCAGCGCCGGGATGAGCACCTCGCGCGTGGTGTCGGTATAGAAGCACGCCGAGAAGGGCCCGCAGAGCGGGTCGGAGGGGTCCTCGTCCGTGCTTGGGTCGCCGGCCGCGCCGTACTTGTAAGGGGGAGGGAAGAAGAGCGGGAAGCGCTCGCTGTTGCCGACGATGTCCACCGTCCTCTCCCCCTCGATGTTGGCCAGCCAGTTCTTGTTCGACCAGAAGCCGGTGAGGGAATCCCCCCCGGTCTCGTCTTTGGCCACCTCGTAGATGCGCTTGATGGGCTCCCCGGAGGGACCGTAACGCATGAGGTCCATGGAGTTGGCGGCGCTTACGATCTCGTCGTGCGCTGTGAACGCGGTGAAGGTGCCTCCCACCATGTACAGGCCCTGGGTCCCCGTGTAGGTGCCGGCGAGGGCGTTGGTATGGTTCATGTCCGTGGCCGAAGGCAGGTAGACCCTGGCGTCGGTGTAGTTCGCCCCCTCGGCGGTGAAGGCGTGCAGATTGGGCATGAGCCAGTCGCCGTCGCTGCCGGGACCGGTGCCGGAGCGGTCAAGGTCCAGGTACTCCGGGTCCATGGAATCGATGGCGAAATAGTAGACGTTGCGCACCTCGGTCACCTCCGCGGCGACCTGCACGCTCTCTGCCCGTCCCAGGCTGCTGGTGGCGGTCACCGTCAGCTCGAGGCGTTCCCCTGGGGCAGCCGCCGGGGAGGACACGGCGGTGAGCACCGCTTGCCCGGTCTGCCGTGGCGCCAGCCCCGTGATGGTGTCCCTGTCCAGGCCCACCTCCCAGTCGCCGGCGCCACCGGTGACGTCCAGGGAGATGTCGGCGGCGGCCGCGTCGAGGTTGGTGACATGGAAGATGAAGGAAGTGGTCTCGCCCGCCATCACCTGGTGCGCGTGGGGACGCATGCCGGCCATGTCGTTGGCGCAGTAGAGCATGCCGGGGTTCATCACCTGCACGGTGACCCTTGAAGTGGCGGCGGTGTACGACCCCGGGCCGAGGATGAAGGTCACGCTCAAGGGCTGGTTCTTGGGCAAGGTGGCGGTGGGGGTGACCTCTGCGTAGAAGTAGACCGGCGTGGAGTAAAGGTAGTTGTGGGTACGACCGGCCGCGGTCAGCTGGGTGATCTCCGCTCCGCCGGTGTTCTCGAACCTCACCTGGCAGGGGAAGTCCGCCTCGTAGGCGAGGTGGTATGTGTCCTGGTTGCCACCCAGGTTGGTGGCCGCGAGGCACCAGGAGAGTGCCCCGCTGCCACAGGCCTGCAGCAGGGGAGAGCGATAGCCCTGACCGGTCAGCAGGTCTCCCGTAGAGTTCTCCAGCTGTGGCTGCGAGGCCAGGGCGGTCACCTTAAGCCAGACGTGGTGCCGCTCGGAGCCGCGCGTGGCGGTGACCTCGATATAGCATACGGTGCCGTCGGGCGTCGCCGGGGAGCACGATACCAGGACCCAGGACTTCGCCGAGGCCCCGGCACCCACGGGTCTCACCAGCGGGGGTATGACCAGGGCGCTGAAATAGGGGGACTCGCTCCGCGCCGACAGCCAGGTCCAGTCGCCACCGGCCGCGATGTTGCGCGTCTCCAGCGGCATCCAGGTGCAGGTCCTTCCCGTGGCGGGGGAGAGGAACTGCTGCGGGAACATGCTGAAGAGGTCGAAGGTGGCCGCCTCATAGGTGGGGGGCGAAGTGCCCGCGGCCCCGAGGCCCGGCCCCAGAGGCACCAAGGTCAGGAGCAGGGCCGCCGCCGAGATGATCGTCACGTAAAACGTGATGCGGCGGTGAATGAAGGTAAAGATCGAAGGTCTCATCGGTATCCCCCTTAAGGTTCGATCGCGTAGATCCCCCAAAGCGATATTAACATGGCCGTCTCGCATAAGCTAAACAGTATCGCGGCGGATGTACACGGCACCATGTTACGAAATGGGCGCGATGGGGAAAATACATTACACCGCCGCCGGGCACGGGCGGGGAGGGAAAAGCAGGGGGCGCTAGGCGCTCACGGATCCAAGCGGAGGTAATCGCATGAACGTGGGAATGCTGGGCGAACAACATGTTGAGAGGGTCGGAGAGACCGTGTCCATGATCTTCGAGGGGCGGGAGATCACCAACGTGGAGACAAGGGAGAAGTCCGGCCGCTTTGCCAACGCCCTCACGGGGCTGGGCATCGGCGTGGACGACGTGGTGGCGGTGACCATGTCCAACTGCCCGGAGGTCTTCGAGGCCTTCGGGGGGATCTACGCCATCGGGGGCACGGCGTTGCCCATCCTCTTCGTCCTCTCCGCCGACGAGTGCCGCTACATCCTGGAGGATTCGGAGGCGGTGGCCGTGGTCACCGATACCATCCTCCTTGCCAAGATACTGGAGGCGGTGGAAGGGCTGGAGAAGCTGCGCCATATCATCGTGGTGGGGGGAGAGGACTCGGAGCGCACCCTCTCTTACGAGAGGCTGCTGGGCGAGAGCTCCCCCGAGTTCGAGATCGTGGACCGTGCGCCGGACGACGTGGCCATCCTCATGTACACATCGGGCACCACCGGCAAGCCCAAGGGGGTCATGCTCACCCACGAGAACCTCATCACGGCAGCCGAGAGCGCCTACCTCGCCAACGAGGTGACCGAGGCCATGATAACCCTGGTGTGCCTGCCCATGGCACACATCTACGGCGTGGGCGCCATGAACTCCGGGAACTTCAGCGAGATCCCTGAGACCAAGGCCATACTCATGCGCTGGTTCGACCCCGAGGAATGCCTGCGCCTGATCGAGAAGTACAGGGTGAACTTCTTCCCCGCCGTCCCCACCATGTACTCGCTCATCCTCAACCACCCCAACGCCGATGCCTACGATACGAGTTCGCTGAAGGACTGCATTGCCGGCGCTGCCCCTCTGCCCCTGGAGCTGAGGCGCGAGTTCATGGCCAAGTTCGATTGCGGCATGCGCCAGCTCTACGGCATGACCGAGACCGCGGGCATGGGAGCTTGCCTGCGGCCAAGCCAGGAATGGCGCGACGGTTCCACCGGAAAGGCCTATCCGAACATGGAACTGGCCATCTTCGACGAGGATGACAACCCGCTGCCGCCCGGCCAGATAGGAGAGATCGTCATCCGGGGACCGCAGGTGATGAAGGGCTATCACAAGCTGCCGCGTGAAACAGAGGAAGCGCTGCGCGGCGGTTGGATGCACAGCGGCGACATCGGATACCTCGATGAGGACGGTTATCTGTATATCACCGACCGCGTTAAGGACATCATCATCAAGGGCGGCGAGAACATCATGCCCATGCAGATAGAAGAGGTCGTCTATACCCATCCCGCCGTGGCCGAGGCGGCGGTCATCGGCATCCCCGACTCCACCTACGGCGAGGAGATCGTGGCCTACGTAGCCCTGAAGCTGGGGGCCGAGGCCTCGGCCGAGGAGATCCTGGAGTTCTGCCGCGAGCGCCTTCCCGCCTTCAAGCAGCCCCGCGAGGTGCGCATCCTGGAGACGCTGCCCAAGAGCTCCATCGGCAAGATCCTCAAGCGCGAGCTGCGCAGCAAGTACAAAGCCTGAGGCGGTCCGTACAGCCGCCGCTGCCTTGTCGCACCGCGGACGCGAAGGTGCCTGTCGGGAAGGCTCAAGGAGAGCGGTCCTTCTAACTCCGCCCGGTAACGGGTAAGCTCCCGCTGTCGGGACAGGCGTCTCTCCGTTACACCTCCGTAGTCTGGAAGGAGAACTCGATGGATGATCTCGCCGTAGCGGCCGGGGTCATGAAGCCGGTAGTGAAGCTGGTAGGGATGGAGAGCCGCATTATGGTACGGGTCCCGCGAGGGAGGAAGATGGTGGAGGCGACAAGCCGGGCACTGGGAAAGCTGACCCCGCGCCTCGCCTTCCTCGGCTTCAGAAAGGAGCCCTCGTACGAGAACGCCATCCACAACTGGGAGGTCTACCTGTCCCTGGTGGGCGCCGGCGACTACGAGAAAGAGGTCCGAGGCCCCCAGGAAAACGTCTATACCTTCCGCAGGTGCCCAGCCGGGTACGCCTGTTCGGAGCACCTGGACGCGTGCGAGGCCACCATGGTGCTGGACGACACCGTGGTGACGGCATCCGGTGCCCGCCTGCGGGTGGACAAGAGTATACCCGTGGACGGCATCTGTGTCGAGTCCATAGTCCCCGCCTGAACCGCATCGGACGGGAAGAATGCTCTCGAAGCACAACGCCTTTCGAGGGCGTGATGCCGGAATTAAGGAATTTGCTGGTAATTATATGTCTTCCTGAACTGCATGTTTACAGGTCACGTTAATGGTATGTGCTGATACTTAATGATATTGAACGATATAGTGGGCACAATTTGGGCACAATTTGTAGAGGGTTCCAACTTAAAGATTCTTTTGACATCGCCTAAATTGAATCCCATATTGCAGCGATATTTTGACATGTTGCTTCAATATCTCTTACGATTCTTGCCCCACCTCTAGCTTTTTTGTACATCTTACCTCGCGGAACATCGATGTATATCGCGTCAGAACTCGCTATATCAATACCTGTGGCAATTGCCGCTTCATAAAGCAGCTGACAGATTACCTTTGGAATCATTATGTCTGGTTCCTTCACCAAGAAATCAAGTTTGATCAACTTCTCCCTATCGTTCTCGCTTACATACAAATCCGGAGTGCAAATAACCCGTACGCCAGCTATGTCCATTGGCAAGCTCAAGTCGCCGAGAAGCGTGTAGGTCTTATTTCCAAAGTAATGTGCATATTGGATGAGGGCTCTGGCATTATTTTTCAAGCGAGAAGCAGTCTGTCCCGTAGCCTGTTCACCAACTAATTTCAATATCGAAGCTTGCTGTCGTAGCCAATCAGTATCTTTGTTATCTTGATGAAACCGGCGGATGTAATCTCTAGCCTCTTTGTAGTAGATAATCTTTGCTCTACTCTCATCATCTGGATTCTTATAGTCCCTTAAGGTTCGACGTTGTGTTGACGGACTTGCTGCCATGTACTTTGCTAAACCTTTAGCATTAATCCTTATCATTCTTCATCCCTCCAACCCCATATTCGTATCAATATCTGATACCTTCACACAATAATCCCTATACTGTAATACACAATATACCATATAATGGTATCTCTAAGAACTATCCTATTCAATTTACTCATGCTCTGATGGCATCATTTATGGCAGACCACTGCGGTCCTCTGGGCATCACGAATATACACTGCCCATTGCTACGAGCCGCCCATAACTCTCCGACGGCGCGTTTCTCCCTTGAATCTTCGTTGCTCCATAAATGCTCGCCCTTGCTTTCCACGACCAAGTATCTGCCATCCGCCAATTCAGCAACGAAATCCGGGTAAAACCTATCTGATGCCGTTTGAAGCCAGAAAGAGGAATCCGGGCGCCTATCTAGATTACGTACCCATCGTTTTACCTGAGGTAATTGGTCGATGAACTGGGCACATTCAAATTCCTCTCCATCCGAGCCCAATTCTCCAACTTGAGGGAAGGCATGTTTCTGGAATTGAAACCTTCCATTGTAATACCAGCGTGGTGCATAAGTAGCCTGGCCGATATCAAGGGTTACATCGGGGCTTGTTTCTATTTCTGCCGCCTGAGGCCCAAAAAGGGTTTTCTGGTATCCCTCTTTTCGCATTTCATCACGATGCTTATCGATTAATGCGGCGATCGCATCGCGAAGGCGGTATCTCTCATGGACAAGCTGATCGACGGTCATTCCGCGGCTCTCGTGAAGGTGGCCAACTACTTGATAGATAAAAAGAGTGGCTTGGGTTCGGGTGATATCCGGATGCAGAATATTTCTATCCAGCCAATTTACTAGCTCGGGCTGCAACCAACCCCTCTCAATCCGCATCATTGAAAGCTGCGAGCGCACTTCCTGAATGAAACGGATTTCTATCGTCCCGGCCTCCGTAACGTCCACTTCACCATCTGTGCGGGCCTCCACTGTAGTAGGAAAATCGCTCTCTGTCAGTACTGGATCGCATTCAGTAAGGCTCCATAAATTGTCAAGGAAGTGGGATTCTTCGAATAGCTCTAGTTGACCGTCTATTCTAATGCATAGTGATGGAACTCTCACCGGCTCCGCTACTTGAGAAAGAACAGCTGTTTTCTGTTGTAACTCCTCATTTAGCCGCTGAATAACTAGCTTGCCTTCCTGTGTTTGAAAACATGCCTCCAATGCACTATGCTCTGGTTCAGTCAAAGCCCCATAGACAGTTAGAGTCTTGTTCCCTGGATCGAATTCCACTCGTTCTTGTAATCTCTCCTCAAGAGAAGAGAGGTCCGGTACCTCGGGTACTTGCTCAGATACATAGGCTGTATAGAGCAAAGTTCCCGATAAAGGCACGTCAGTTGGTTCTTGTGCGATAAATGACTGGGCCTCAATTCTTTCAAAGCCATTCTCAATTAATGCTTCAGCGAGGCTGTTAAGCGTATCAATGAATCTTTGGGAGCTAACCGTCGCATAAGCCCAGTTCAATTCCTCACATTGTTTGCTCTTTGCATTCGGTAGACGAAGTACGCGACCAAGTAACTGCTCAACGTCGCGAGCAGATCCAATATCAGCTACGCTACAGAAAATATATGCAAAGGAACAATCCCATCCTTCCTTCAACGCCTGTTGTGTAATGATGTATCTTATAGGGCAGTCTGTGTCGAAGAGATTTACGTTTTCGATCTCTCTGTGTGTACCTGTAGCCAAGGCAACCTGCTCTTCTGGGACTTTGCAGTCGCTGAGTAAGGCTTCCTTCACTATCTCAGCCGTGATTGTCTCCCTTTCTCTGTGGTGCGGTTGGGACTGCAGCAGGGCAATGGGTCTGATGTATTCACCCGTCATCTCTTGTTCCTTAACACACAACTCTTCAAGGGTTCGCTGTGATTGAACTGTATATGCCAAGATTTCTTTCCAGTCGGGGCTTGTATGCAGCTTTATCGGGAGTTTTATCATTTGCTCGGCTTTAAGTTGTGCCGCTGATGTATGCGCAATCAAATTACTAGCATATTTCCCATGCCCTGGGTCATTTTCCAACTGTGGGGTTGCCGTGAATTCTATTATGCAAGATGGATTGAACCTCTCTAATGTTTCGAAAGATAACCTGGTACGGGCGTTATGAGCTTCGTCCATTATTATTACCGGCTCCCACAATCGCATTACATTTGCCAGCGAATATGGGATTGTACCATCGCCGTTCCTTTCAAGCTTCTCTTCGAGAAAAGATGGCAGGCCATAAAAATGGGGCTGAAGGGCTCCAGCAGAGTCATATATTTTACGGCCTTCTGTATCTTCAACCCTTAATGCCGCAAGGGTCGATACGATTATGCAGGTAGCGCCTCTTAATGTATTAGGCTGGATGAAAAGTGCCTCTGATAGGTCCATTACTTCAACATTGCCAGCGAATGCCGTATCTATGGCCTGTCTATATGAATGATCTCTATCACGCAAAGCCTTAAGTGTCTGCTCACGGATTGCGTTACTAGGAACCAACCAAAGACATACCAAGCGTTCTTGCTGCAGATATTCCTTCGCTGCGATATCCAGGGCATGGCAAGCCATAAAGGTCTTGCCCCCGCCAGTCGGCACACGGATACAAACATATGGTAATTCTCTAAGATTGGGGGCAGGATGGTATGGACGTTGTGTGCAATGATAGAAAGCTGTTGCAGCACCCATTGAGCCTATGTGCGAAAAATACTCACGAAGACAGCGTAAACATTCTTGCTGGTAATTCAACAATGTTAGCATTTCAATTTACCTTAATCCCATAGGGTATTTGTTTGAAGGTGATACCCTCGCGTCGCATTCGCTCCCGTCCTAGCCTGCTACCTTCACCATAGATTACTCTAGGGCCATTGTGTTCCGGTAGCATCGAAAGCGTTGAGGAAGTAAGTATGTTACCTCCATCGATTGTTATATCTCCTAAGACGCCGTTGAAGAGCAGGTATATTGCTACTCCTTCATGAATTCCTAACAGTGGTGACTCATGTTGGTTGACTGTATCAATACTAATTGGATTGCCTGTTTCCGCGAAATATATATGGGCGGCTAGATCTGAGAAGTTAACTTCTGCACTGATGCCACCCTCTTCGTCAAATATTGGTGCACCAAGCCTGCAATAACGGAATCCACCTCCGAGGCCTTCGATGCTTCTTGTGCCCCTCTCGTCATGCTTAGTGAATCCCAGCACTGCACGTTCCAATCGTTGCGCAGTCACATTCTGGCAAACATCCCGTTCCATCTCTACTAGTATGAATCTGCGATTGCCCCCATCAGCTTGGTTTGCTAGCAATACCGCATGTCCTGTGGTGCCACTTCCTGCAAATGAATCAAGTATCAATGAGTCTTGGTCTGAAGCCATTTCAATTATTCTACGGATAAGACGTGTCGGTTTAGGTGTAATAAACACACTCTGAGGATCCTCGAAGTCACAGATACTAAGAAGTTCCTTTTTTGCCTCCTGGGTGTTGCCAACTTCGCCATGCAGCCAAAGGGTATTGGGCACCATGCCCTCTTTGACTTCAGTCAGAAAACGCTTCACACGTGGAATATTGTTGCCACTCTTGCCCCACCAGATGCGTCCATCTTCATTGAGTGAACCGCCCCGACTTTCCTGGAGGCTCCATAGTCTGAGAGGATGGAGCCATGAATACACAAAAGAGATATCCACCGGAGCTGAAAGAACGGGCGGTGCGCATGGTCTTCGACCACGCACCGGA
>JBFLWJ010000012.1 GCA_040757835.1 Actinomycetota bacterium | reverse complement strand
ATATGCTAGTTTCAGCATTATGCTGAAACTATATCATATACTGAAACATTAAGCAAGGCATCTCTATCCGGCTTCCTCGAGGACAATAAGTGGGGATAGGTCTTCCAAGGGCCTTAACGCCCACCAAAGCAATAGAAGCCGGGCCTCGTGCCCGGCTTTTTTCCTGCCGTTAATATTATGGATCTAGCCTGCAAAAAGACCGATGTATTGATTGTATCAAAAGCGTCTGTTGCTCCGGGCCTGGAGGCCCCAAAGCTTACGCGGGAAGGGTGAAGCGGAAGGCCGAGCCTCCGCCTACACGGGGCTCGCACCAGATCATGCCCCTGTGGGCCTCCACGATCTCCCTGGCGATATACAGCCCCATGCCCATGCCGGGGATGGAGTGGTGCTGGGCGTCCTCCACCTGCACGAAACGCTGGAAAACCAGCTCGCGGTAGTCCTCTGGCACCCCTTCTCCCCGGTCAAGGACGGACACCAGCACCTCCGAATCCCCTCGTGATATCCCTATCTCGACGGGCGCTTCGGGCGGCGAGAACTTGACGGCGTTCTCCAGCAGGATAATGAGCAGCTCCGCTATCCTCTCGGGGTCCACGACAATGGTAACCGGCCCGTCGGGAGTGTCGATCCCGAACTCGTTTCTTGCGCCACCCCGACGCAGTTCATCCACCACTTGCTCGACGAGCGTGGTAAGCTCCGCATCCCGCTTCTCTATCCTGAAGCGTCCCCGCTCGATGCGGGAGAGGTCCAGCAGGCCCAGCGCCAGCCTGTTGAGGCGATCCGCCCCGTGGTCTATGGCGTCAAGCATGTCCTTTATCTTCTCCTGGTCCAGCCGCTCCCAGAGATCCCGCAGGCTAAGGGCGTAGCCCTTCATCAGGGTCACGGGGTGGCGCAGCTCGTGGGAGGCGATATCGATGAAATCCTTCATTTCCTCCTCGCGGGCCAGCCTCTCCTCCTCGATGGCCGTGGCCCGGGCCAGAGTACCTAGAAGCTCTGTCTCGTCGTGGGAGAAACTCCTCCTGAGGGTATCGAAGACGGAAAGGCAGCCCATAGTCTTTCCCTCCAGGACCACCGGGTATCCCAGGAAGGACCTGAGTCCGTATCTCCTTACGTAGGGATCGCTTTCCGCGTAGCTAGTGGCGTCCAGGTCCTCGATAACCAGGGGTGCACCGCCTCCGCTTATAACCTCGTAGCAGATGTGGTCCTCAGGCTTGCCTACGGGCCTGGGCGCCTCCCCCGGCGCAGTGGAGAGAGCGCAGATCAGCCTCCCCCTCTCTATTCTGCAGTAGTTGACCAGCTCCGCGCCAAGGATCTCCCGGGCGGCCGCTATTATCCTCTCCAGGTTGGCGATGAGGTCCGCCCCCAGGCTGAGGAAGAGGCGATTGATGCTCTTCAGCGCTTCCGTGGCCAGGTTCTGTTCGGTTATATCGCGGGTGTTGGCAACGATGCCCCTGACAACCGGGTCATGGAGCAGGTTCCTCGCCACCGTCTCCTGGACTCTCCATGTCCCGTCCCTGTGCCTGGCACGGTATTCCAGGTGGATCTCGCTTCCAGGGCTCCTAGTCATACCGGAAAACGCCTCCATGGCCTTTTGCCTGTCCTCGGGGTGGATGAGGTCCAAGGAATTTTTCTGCATCAGCTCCCCGGGCTCGTAGCCCATCACCCGCTTCACCGATGGGCTTATGTAGCGATGGCTTCCTTCCTCGTTGAGTACGGAGAAGAAGTCGTAGGCGCTCTCGACCAGCTTACGGTGATACTCCTCGCTCTTGCGCAGGTTTTCTTCGGCCTTCTTTCGCTCCGTCACGTCGTCGTAAACAGCGACTATCTCTCCGCCCGGGAGCCTGTAGACGTAGTTGTCTCTCCATCCCGTTATCCTCTCATCACGGTATTGGGCAAGGGGGAAATGCTCGGGTTCCCCCGTCCTCCACACCCTGCGGAAGACCTCGAGAAGACCGAACTCCTCAACCCCCGGGAAGGCCTCCGTAACCCTCCTGCCGACGACGCTCCCCCTTGTTACTCCCTCTATCCTCTCACCCGCCCGGTTGAAATCGACGAACACGAAGTCCTCCCCGCCTTCGACCGCCTCGTACATCGCCACCCCGCTGCTCATGTTCTCGAACAACTCCCGGTACTTCTCCTCGCTCTCCCTTAAAGCTCCCTCGATCCGTCTACGCTCGCCGATATCTATGACCACCGAACGGCTGGCGATGACATTGCCGTCTTTATCCTTCAAGGGGTTTATGGAGAGGAGGCCGTGAGCTATGGCGCCGTCCTTCCCGATATAGACTAGCTCCTCATTCTCCACCGGGACGCCCTGTTTGAACCGCTCGAAGATCTGCATGGCTTTGGGCACGGATTCCTCGGCATAGAGGTCTAATACCTTGAGCTTGCGCAACTCCTCCGCCGTATAGCCCAGAAAGCTCTCAGCGGCCTTGTTGCAGTCCAGTATACGTCCATCCGTACCGATGGAGAAATATGCCACGGGCGCATTCTCATACAGGTCCCTGTAGCGCGGCTCCATCTCCTGCGCCTCTCCGTGCCCACGGCACAAGAAGCGGCTCCACGTCCGATGCGCTACCTCCGCAAACCATGACTTGTCCTCGGTACAGCCCCCCATATGCATCACCCGTAAATATCAAACGCCGCGTTTCTAGACTGATGAAGGAGTGAGATCCCGCCGCTCTTCCATTAGCATGACCATAACCTAATTATACCCGCTCGTCCGAAAGGTCAGCCTGCGGTTGTCCCGGTAATCTAAGCGAGCAGGCCAAGTCCTGAACCGGGCCTGTTGCCAAACTCAGTATCGCGGAGTTCTCGGAGAAGACCACTTCCTCGTGCAGGCCCGAAACCTATTGGCTTCTAACGTGACACCTCCGAACTGCCAGCGCTACTATCCATGCTCAACCTCCAGAGAAGTCCCATTCGGACGGATATCGAGGCGGTATCGCCTGGCGGACCAACCGGCGACCGCAATGGCGTACCCCGGAAGTACCTAGTGGCTTTCCTCCGCCACGCTCATGGGACCTGCATTTCCTGCCTTACGATAGCATTCCCCTGCCCGAATTCGGTCGTGCAAAACGTTAAAGCTGCAGCCGGCTCGCATTCCCTTGATACTCTATCCCGTTCTGGCGCCGGGGGTTGCCGTTCCGGCGATGTGCGGGAAAGCCTGGGTGGAAGCGGTGTGGGCCCACACAGGTCCTTTCCTTGCATTGCTCGATCATACTGTTGCGACAGGAGGAACAGAGAGCGAGCACCTTGCACGCCCTGAAGATGCGGGAGGGCCTTGCAGGGAAGATTTCCTTGCTTCGTCTTTAACCGCGATGTTTGTCCTTTTTATTCGCCTTATCCTTGAGAAACGCTAGTTCCTTTCTTAGTACAGCTATCTCTTCCTTCAGGTCCTCTACCTCTTTCTTCAGGCTCAGGATAATGTTTATACCCGCCATATTTACGTCATCGACTTCGATAAGCCCCTGTATGTCCCTCAGCCGTTCAAGCTGATTCTCGGAATAAAGCCGTGTGTTGCCCCCGGTCCTCTGTGGCTCTATTAGCCCCGCCTTCTCATATCGTCTCAATGCACTCGGATCACAACCAAGAAGCCGTGAGGCAACCCCTATGCTATATAGCGGAGTGTCTTCATGGCCCTCCAGCAGCCGCGCCTTGCGGCTTGTCGTCCCCTCCTTATTTATTGCCATATAATATGTATAGAATATAGATATAAATTTGTAAATATTAATAATAAAATATGACATTATTAATGAGATAATATATTATCTTGGCATCGTAGACAATCGTTTTGAAAGTGCCGGCTTGGAGGTGATTGACGATGACGAAACCCAAACGTTGTCATCGCTGCGGAAGCGCGGGTTCGATAGAATTCGATATGTGCCAGGTCTGCTATGAGGACCATTCTTTGAGCCATAAGAGGGTGCAAGAGCGAATACGGCGGCTGCCCAAGGAATCGGAGACGACGATTTACGGAATGAATCGCAACGGAGACTCCCGGTGGAGTGCTGAAGCTTTGAGGCGGAAGGTCAAAGCGGGATGAGACAAACAGTTGAAGAACCGGGTTCTTTATCTCACACGGAAAGCGGTACCATAGTCGCGCTTCATGGTGAGTTGGACCTGTCAGCCCGGGCGGAATTCGAAGCAACATTAGCCGCGGCGCTTGAATCCGGGGACGGTTTTCGCAGTCGACCTCAACCAACTGGATTTCATGGATTCGCAGGGAATACATATGCTCTCGAGGATGAGAGACAGGACAAAGGGATCTAACCTCCGCTTCTATCTTATCTGTGCTAACGGCCCCTGCTTCAAGGTGCTCAAGGCTGCGGGAGCGCGAGATGGATCCTACCAGGGCCAGGAGCATTTCATTGCGGATCTTTCCATGGAGAGACCAAGGCCACCATCGCTGCCTCCCGATAATTGCCCCCGGAGGTATTCCTCGGGGGGCATTGGCACTCGATGATCCCCAGGACCCTCGAAGCTTTCGCGTTACTTGTCGAGGGCGTCGCGGTCTCCGCCGCTCATCCCCGCCAGGTAGCGCACCAGCTTCTTGCGGGACTCTATATCATACTGGGTGGTGATGGCGATCTGCTCCATGATGGGCGAACCGCCGCCGTGGTAGTTCCCGATGTTCACGATCCCGCCCGTTGCCGAGCACATGAGGTCGCCGAGGTACCGCCAGAACTGCGCCTGGTCCTCCGCCGGGACGTGCGGGTTGCGCTTGGTGTACTTCAGCAGCAGCTCGCCGGTCTCCGGGTTCTCGAAGTCCTTCTCGTGGGGGAAGGTGGCCACCACGCCGCCCGCGATATCGCAGAGTATCTCCGATTCGCGCCACACCGCTTCGCCGGTGAGGCAGCGGCCCACGTTACAGTAGATGGAGTTGGGGATGTAGGAGCCGGGGCCGTAGGGCATGAACCCTACCCCCGGGATGTAGACCTCGGGCTTGCCCAGGTCCGACGCGGTGTAGCCCGCTGCGTAACCAAGCTCGCTGGTGAGGATGATCTCAGCCAGCTTCTCCCGCACGTGGGGCTGCTTGTGGATGTTGTTCATCTCCGCCGCCAGGGCTGCCGTCCCCAGGATGACATCGCCGATGGCCGGCTTGCACCCCGAATAGGAATGGCGGTGGAAGAGTGCGAAGAGCAGGGCCAGGGCGCCGCCGTGCACGTATTCGCCGGCCAGGAAGACCCTCTCCCATGGGACGAAGCAGTCCTCGAAGATGAGGTAAGAGTCGGTGGCGCCGGGGACGAACCCCCGCTTGTATACCTCCCGCGGCCGCAGGTTGTGGATGGTCACCACGTGCTTCAGGCCTTCCCAGTCGCCGGGGACCGCGAAGGCCACGGCGTAGTCCGCGTCTTCAGGCCTGAGGGCGCGGGTGGGCAGCACCAGGATCTCGTCGGCCACCGAGGCCTCGGAGATGTGCAGTTTGCAGCCCTCTACCACGATGCCGTCCGCCAGCCTCTCCTTGATGTGTACGTAGGCGCCGGGATTGGGCTGGTCGGCCGGGCGCAGCATGCGGTCGCCCTTGACGTCCGTCTGGGCGCAGCACCCCACCAGGTCCTCGTCCTGGAAGCGGACGAGCCATTTCTTGAAGTTTTCGTGGTACTCGGTGGTGCCTTCGTTTTGCTTGTCCGCCTCGTAGGAGGCGTTGTAAATGGCGTTGGTGCCGTCGATGCCCATGCAGCGCTGGATGCATCCCCCCACTTTCTGGCACAGGAAGCGGGTCATGTCCTGCTTCTTGTGCAGGTCGTCGGTGTTCTGGTGGATATGGGTGAAGCGGTTGATGGTGTGGCCGGTGAGGTGGGAGGTCGCGGTCATGAGCTCCGCGTTCTCCGGCTTCTCCGCCTCGTCGAAGGTGGTTCCGATGACGTTGAGGCAGTCCATCTGCAGCTCGCAGTCGCGGTCGATCTTCTCGCCGTTAAAATAGACGTTGCGCCCCATCTTCGCGAGGCCTTCGATATACTGTTGCTTGGTCCTCATGGTCGTTTCCCTCCTTGATTCTCCGCAGGCATGCGCCGACTCTAAGAGATCATTACAACTTCTATCCTAGCGTGCCGCATGCGAAATGGCATTGATAATTTGCCCGGGATATGCACGCCATGTCGCGTTGTACGCGGTGACCAGGGGCACTCAAGAGGGCAGGGAGAAGATATCATCTATGGGCTTGACGGGGCTCGCTACTCTCCCGCTTTGAGGGGCGGGTTCATGGATACTCATGCCTGAGCCGTCAGGCCGAACAGTTCCTTAGCGTTCAACCCCAGTATCTTTTCCTGCTCCGCCTGCGTCAGGCCCAGGTCGTGGCGGACGATGTCTATGTGTTCCGCGGGCGAGATGGGAATGGGGCCGTAGTCGGTCCCGAGCATGACATGGTCCACGCCGAAGACCTCGATGGCGTGCCTGATCCCGGCGGCATCGAAACCCATGGTGTCCGCCCACAGGTTTTCCCTAACGTATTCTCTTGGCGCCCTGATATTCTTCGGCTTCTGGTACTCCGGGATCCCATCGTATCCAAGGCGATGCCCGAACTCCAGCCGCGACAGGCACATAGGAAAGCCGCCCCCCATGTGGGCCAGGATGATCCGCAGCTGCGGGAAACGGTCGAACAGCCCCGTCATGATCATCAGCGATGCACAGAGGGCTGTCTCTGCCGGTCTGGCGACCGTCTCGTCGAACTTGTAGCGGTCCATCCACTCCCAGCCGTAGCAGAGCATGGCGGGATGGACGTATACCGCGATCCCCATGTCATTGACGTATTCCCAGAACTCGAAGCACTCGACGGTGTGGGGGAAGAGGCGATCGGTGGTGCCGTAGCTGGTGTCGATGGCCAGAGCTTTGAAGCCCAACTCATCGATGCACCTCGCGGCCTCCTCAACCGCTTGGGCACCGTCGTGAGGCCGCACCGTCCCATAGGGAAAGACGATGTCCGGGTAGCGGTCGCGGATCTCGGCCATGGTGTCGTTATGCACCCTCGCCGCTTCGATGGCCGGCATGCCCATGACCTCATAGGCGATGGTCACGACCATCGGCATATGGAGCATGACGTGGGTGAGCCCCGCTTCCGTGCATGCCCGCATGTGCTTGTCGACGTCGACCATGTCCTGTGAGGTCGCGAAGGTAATGCCGCGCCATTTCACGGTCGCGGGCAGCGCACTCGCATCCACGATCCCCGCGGTGACGGCGCCGCTTATGAGGTCGAGCGGAAGAACATGGTTCTGTACGTCAACGATGAAGCTCTCTGCCATAACCCCTCCTTGTGCTTTGAGCGGACGGCCTATCCGCCGCGCGTCTTAGAGAAGATCTCGTCCAGGGTGTCCAGAAGCTGGTCAACGGTATAGCCCTTATCCAGGTTGAGCAGGAGCGGCGCCGTCTCCAGCCAGCCCACCAGCATATAACTTGCGATCTCCGTGTTGACCCCGGGTATCATTCCCTCTTTGATGGCCTTGTTGATGTCCCGCTGCACCGTCTTGGCGATTGAAGCGTATATCTCCTTGCGCTTGGCCTCCATGCGTGGATCGTCCTCCATAGTGCCATGCAGCACGTGCAGGATGTCGAGGAACTCGGGGTGGTATTTCAAGACCGCCTCGCCCCTCATCCTCATGCGCTTCAGGGGATCCTGTTCGTGCTTGATCTCCTCCCACACCCCGCTGAACATGGTCTGGAAGACCTGGTCCACGCATTCCATGAACATGGCCTTCTTGGAGGGGAAGTAGAGATAGAAGGTACTGTGTCCCAGGCCCACGGCACGGGTGATATCGCTGATGCGGGTGTTGTGGTACCCCTTGCGGGCGAAGACCTCCACCGCCTTTTCCATGATCTGGGCCTTCTTATCCGCGGAAGGAGCCGTCTCCACGGTGTCCTGCTCCTTCCATCCCCGGGAACCGTCCTTCATATCCCTGATGAGGGTGAGAGGATATCCCTCCTCCTGCAGGTCGCGGATGCGGCGCAGTTCCTCGACGTGCCCGGCGTCGTAGTAGGCCATGGTCTTCCCGGTACGCCGCGGAGGCGAGAGCAGCCCCTCCCGCAGGTAGTAGTGGATGGTGCTGCGGCCCACGCCCGTTATCCTCTCCAGGTCGGATATCTTGAGCGGCCGTCCCTCGTCGGGACTCATGGCAAACCTCCGTAACTATTGAGTAAATGTGTAGTAATAATAAAACCAAGTCAACAATATGTCAATAGTGGGACCACAAAATGGCGCTTGCAATTTGCTCTTAAATACAACTATAATATCGGCATCGTGCGAAAATCAAGCTCTATCTATTGACAATATATTATCGAGTATGGAATGACTCGTCATTCCCAGAGGGGGTGAGAGGAATCGGGCTGATATATGGTTTATCCCTTGTCGTTACGGTATCGAGAGCGGAAAGGAGCTGATAAATGGGCAGCGGCGAGTTCGCCATCATAGGCACCGGCGAGGTGCCCTGCGGCAATTACCCCGAGCGCTCGGAGTTCGAGATCGCGTACACCGTGGCCCGGGATGCCATCCGCGATGCGGGGATCGACGCGGGCGACGTCGGGGCGGTAGTGTGCGCACAGCACATCATGTCCAACCCGGACAACGACTACAACACCGAGATGGTCTTCGGGAGGCTCCCCGAGGCTATCGGGGCCAGGGGTTGCAAGATCACCTGCATGACCTCCTCAGGCGGGGCATCCAGTTTCTCGCTCAGAAAGACGGCCGAGGGCATCCTGCACTCCGGGGAGACGGACACCGTGCTGGTGGTTCACGCCCAGCGCTTCAGTACCTTCACCCCCAACGAGCAGGCGAGGTATTTCTCCATCGCCGGCTCGGACGTGGAGTGGGAGGTCCCATACGGGATGACCTACAACGCGCTGGCGGCGATGATCACCCAGGCCTACATGAACATAACCGGGACCACCATCGAGCAGGTGGCCGCGGTGTGCGTGGCCAACCGCAAATGGGCCATGCTGCAGCCCAACGCCATGTTCAACCAGAAGGAGATCACGGTGGAGAAGGTGGTCAACGCGCGCATGGTCTCCTACCCGCTGACCACCCTCATGTGCAACGTGCTGGGGGACGGAGGGAGCGCCTTCGTCATGACCACGGCTGAGAAGGCGAGGAAGGTGTGCGACAGACCTGTTTACGTGCTCGGCGAGGCCTCCGACTACTCGCACCGCACCATCACGCGCGCGGGGATGAAGGACTTTGCCACCATGGCCGAGTACCTTTCCCCCATCGCGAAAGCGGCTTTCGAGCGCAGCGGCCTGGGGCCCGAGGACATGGACATCTACCAGGTCTACGGCTCTTACCCATGCATCCAGCTCATCATCATGGACGCCTTGGGCATCTGCGAGCCGGGAAAGTCGGGCGCCCTGGTGGAGTCCGGAGAGACCTCGCCCGGCGGCAAGTACCCGGTGACCACCAACGGGGAGGCCCTGTCCTTCGGGCATACAGGGACCGGGGTGGGCATCGCCCTGCTGGTCGAATCCATCAGGCAGCTCCAGGGCAAGGCGGGCAAGGCCCAGGTGGAAGGGGCGAAGTTCCTCATCGAGAACACCGGCGGCGGCGCTTTCATGGACTGCCACTTCACCGTCCTGGGCAGCGAGATACCTGGATAAGCGAGGAGAGGAGGCGCAAGATGAGCCAGTACGAGACCATAGACATCGAGGTCATCAAGGGGATGATGAACCTTACCGACGAGGACCTCAAGAAGCCCCTGCCCATCCCGACCAAATGGTCCCAGCCCTTCTGGGACGCCGCCAAGGAGCACCGCCTGGTGCTGCGCAGGTGCAGCGCATGCGAAAACATCGACCATCCCCCTTACCTCTACTGCACCGCCTGCCAGGCTGACGGGCACGAGTGGATCGAGGCCTCCGGCAAAGGGAAGCTTTTCGCCTATGCCGTCAACTATTTCGGCGTGCCCTTCCCTTTCTGGTCCGACCTGCCCTACGCCCTGGGCATGGTCGACCTGGCGGAGGGGGTGCGCATGATCTCCAACATCGTGGAGTGCGACCTCGAACAACTGCAGAACGGCATGGAGCTGGAGGTGGTCTTCGACGACGTCTCGGATGAGATCACCCTGCCCAAGTGGCGGCCGGTACGGAAATAGCGGCGGAGCATCGGGAGGTATAAACACATGGCAGAGAAGAAGGCGGCCAAGAGAGCGGAGAAAAAGGAAGAGTTCAAGCACCTGCTCTCGCCCATCGAGATCAAGGGGGTGGAGCTGAAGAACCGCATCGCCCTGGCCCCCATGAACACCCTCTTTTCCATGGACAACCGCGGCTATGTCAATGAGCAGATCCTGGCCTACTACGCCGCCCGCGCCAAGGGGGGGTGCGGCCTCATCATCACCGAATGCGTGCTGGGCACGCGCCTGGCGGCACATTATCCCTTCTCCACAAACTTGCACCTGTACAATCAGTCGTTTATGGCCGGCCTGGCCGAACTGGCGGAGACGGTGCACGCTTTCGAATCCCGCGTCTTCATCCAGATGTCCATCGGCTTCGGCCGCCAGGGGCACGCCCTGGACGGACGGCACCCGCCGGCGCCCTCGGCCATCCCCATGGAGCTGTCGCCCTTCCATATGCCCAAGTCCTTTCCGCCCGCCGTCGCGAAGCACCCCCAGGCGCTGCAGGCGGCCCAGGGCCACATCCCCTACGAGATGAGCATCGACGAGATCAGGCGGGAGCAGGACGAGTTCGCCAACTCCTGCCGCTTCGCTGTCATCGCCCAGTTCGACGGCATAGAGCTGCACGCCCCCCACGGCTACCTGGAGCACCAGTTCCTCTCCCCCCGCTCCAACAAGAGGACCGACCTCTACGGCGGCAGCTTGCAGAACCGCATGCGCTTCCTGGTAGAGGTGTACATGAAGGTCCGCGAGGCGGTAGGCCCGGACTTCCCGGTGGGCATGCGCATGTCCGCCGACGAACACATGCCCGAGGGCTTCACCCACGCGGAGGCGCTGGAGGTGGCGCGGATAATGGGCAGCCTCGGCATCGACTACTTCCATCTCTCCGACGGCTCCTACGAGGCGCTGAGCTACTTTTTCCCGGACGAGGACGGCACCATGCTCGCGGAGTCCGCGAACTTCAAGAAGGAGCTGTCCGTCCCGGTCATGTGCCCGTCCATCCATGACCCCAAGGCCGCGGAGAAGGCGATAGCCAGCGGCAAGTGCGACATCGTCTCGCTGGGGCGCCAGCTTTTCACCGACCCGGAATGGGGCAACAAGGTGGCGGAGGGGAGAGCGGACAAGATCGTACGCTGCCTGCGCTGCAACGAGTGCCTGCTGCGAGCGAGCGTAGGCATACCGGTGCGTTGCATCAGGAACCCCAACACCGGGCGGGAAAAGTATATGCCTGAGTACTGGCGGCCGCCGGTTAAAACCACTCCGATCCTGAAGACGAAGCTGCCGCCCAAACTCTGGGACTACTTCCCCGAACATCAAGGGAGGTAGGAGAGTATGCGTCGCGTAAGCGACAGCGACGCCCCGAGGGCGGCGCGGCGGTGTCCCAGGCCTTGACACTTCCGAGCG
Source organism: Actinomycetota bacterium (assembly GCA_040757835.1). NCBI lineage: Bacteria > Bacillati > Actinomycetota > Actinomycetota bacterium. The sequence goes on along the minus strand of JBFLWJ010000012.1, from coordinate 90,299 downwards.
TCGAGGCCTGGGACGTGTACGCCCGCAATATAGAAGGAGGTTCGATATGGCCGAATACAACTCAATCCTCTACGAGATAGGAGGGCCGGAGGGCGCCGTCTGCACCATCTCCATGAACCGCCCCGACCACCGCAACGCCATCAACGTGGAGATGGCCGAGGAGCTTCTAGACGCCCTTACGCATGCGCGGGGCGAGAAGGGAGTGAAGGTGGTGGTCCTCACCGGGGCCGGCAAGTCCTTCTGCGCCGGCGGCGACCTCTCGGTCTTGCCCACCTTCAACCATTATTCCGTGGTGGACTGGATGGGGCGCACCGGACAGGACATCGTCCGGGCTATCACCGAGAGCGAGAAGGTGGTGGTGGCCAAGGTGAAGGGGCACTGCATCGCCGGCGGCCTGGAGCTGGCCCTGGCCTGCGATCTAATTTACGCGAGTGAGCGGACCAAGTTCGGCGTGACCGAGATCACCATGGGCATCCTGCCGGGCTGGGGGGGCACGGTGCGCCTGGCCAGGTGCCTGCCAATCTTCCGCGGGCGGGAGATCCTGCTCACCGGGCGCAAGGACTACACCGCGGCCGAGATCTACGACATGGGCCTGCTCACGCGGGTCTATCCCGACGACGAGTTCGACGCCCGCGTGGACGAGATGGTGGCGGTGCTCTGCGCCAACCCCGCCGATTCACTGCGCATGGGCAAGGCGGTGCTCAACTATTCCTTCCAGGGAATGCCCTGGGATGCGGCCATGGCCATCGAGCGCGAGTCCATCGCCTGGCTCTTCCATTCCGACCACACCACAGCCCTGCGCAACATGGCCCTGCAGGCCCTGGAGGCCATGAACAAGCGGGAGCAAGGAGGATAACTGATGGATTTCGCTTTCACGCAAGAGCAGGAACTCATTCGCACCGCGGTGCGCGAGTTCTGCGAGAAGGAGATAACCAGCGAGAAGGTCCGCGAGTGGGAGGAGACCCTCGATTTCATGCCCCAGGAGGTCTGGGACAAGGCCGCCGCCATGGGGCTCTTCGCCGCTTCGGTCCCCGAGGAGTACGGCGGCGATGGCGCCGACATGGTCACCGCCATGGTCGGCTTCGAGGAGATATCCAAGGCGTCCACGGCGGTGGCCCTTGGCGTCGGGGCGACCATCGGCTTCGGCACCAGGCCGATCGTGGAACTCGGGAGCGAGGAGCAGAAGCGGGAGTTCCTGCCCCGCATCGCGGAGGGCAAGCTCAAGTTCTCACTCGCTTTGACCGAGCCCGCGGGGGGCACCGACATCCTGGGGGCGATATCTACCTACGCCGACTCCGACGGGGACGACTTCGTCATCAGCGGGCAGAAGATCTATATCACCGGCGCGCACGTGGCGGACTACCTGACCACTGTGGCCATAACCGACCGCGAGAACCCCAAGCGCGCGCACGCGCTCTCGATCATCCTGGTACCGGCAGATACCCCGGGTATAGACATCCGCATCATCCCCAAGGTGAGCACGCACTGTTGCGGCTCCTGCGAGGTCTTCTACGACAACGTGCGGGTGCCGAAGAGTAACCTGCTGGGCACGTTCAACAACGGCTGGTACGACGTGCTCTCCACCCTCAACCCCGAGCGCATCGGGGTGGCCATGATCTCGGTGGGGCTGGCGGAGAAAGTGTTCGAGGAATGCCTCGCCTACTCCAAACAGCGCGAGGCGTTCGGCAAACCTATCGGGCAGTTCATGATCATCCAGCACTACCTGGCGGATATGGCGGTCGGCATCGAGAACGCGCGCAACCTGGTCTACAAGTGCGCGTGGCTGGCCGATACCGGGAGGCCTTACCACATCGAGGCGACCATGGCCGGGCTCTACGCCTCCCAGATGGCGCTCGACGCCGCGACTGTGGGCATGGAGATATTCGGCGGCTACGGGGTGACCATGGAGGCGGACATCCAGCGCTACTGGCGCGACTCGCAGCAGATGGTCTTCAGCCCCATCTCCAACGAGATGAGCAAGAACTTCATCGCGCAGTGCTACGGCCTGCCCAAGTCGTTCTGACCTGAAACCGGACGGTCCTTTCGCAGTCCGAAAGGGCGCATTGTGAGAAGGCGGCGCCGGGATGGCGATCTCGCCTGCTGTAAGGTACTGGAAAGGCCTGCACAGCGTCGGACATCAGAGGCGCGGATGCAGCGCGGGGCAGCAGTGCCTTGGAAATATGAAGGGGGATGAAATGAGTTACGATGCCTTGTTCGAGCCCATCAAGATCGGGGACGTGAAGATCAAGAACCGCGTGGCCATGGCGCCGATGAACATGGTCTACTCCGCTCCCGACGGTTTCAACTCCGAGCAGTGGACCGCCTGGTATGCGGCCAGGGCCAAGGGCGGTTTCGGCCTGATCATCACCGACGCCACGGTGGTCAACCCCAACACATGGCGCGGATCGGACCATTTGAACTGCCACCTCTTCACCGACGAGCGTTACGGACGACTGTTGGGGATGATGGCCGACACCATCCACGCTTTCGGCTCCAAGGTCTTCATCCAGCTCAGCCCCGGCTTCGGGCGCCAGGGCCACGCATCGGCGCGCGCTCCCCACGAGCCCATCGCTGCCCCCTCTCCCATCCCTATCCGCATAGATCTGCGCAACTTCAACAAGGGCTGGATCACCCAGGTCAAGAAACTGCGCCCCGAGCTCTCCCAGATCCTCGAAAGTATCGGTGGACTCGCTGGCTTGCAGTCCCTGACAGACGAGCAGTACGAGAACCTCGAATCGTTGATAGTCCCGGTTATGAAGGTGAAGGACCCCGGAATGATCAAGGTGGTCTACGGCGAGGTCCCACGCGAGCTGGAAGCGCACGAGATCGCTTTCATGGAAGACAAGATGGCCGAGATGAGCATGGAGGCGCTGCGTTATGGCTTCGACGGTGTGGAGATCCACAGCCCCCACGGCTACCTCATCCACCAGTTCCTCTCTCGCCGCTCTAACCTGCGTGTCGATGAATACGGTGGTCCGCTGAAGAACCGCGCGCGGTTCCTGCTCAATATAATCAGGAAGATACGCGACCGCATCGGTCCAGAGGCGGTGCTTGGGGCGCGCTTCTCCGGCGACGAGATGATGCCGGATGGGGTCACCCACGACGAGATGTGCGAGGTGGTAGAGCTGGCGGCCGCCGAGGGCCTGAGTTATATAAGTATCTCTCAGGGCTGTTACGAGAACCCCGGCGCTTTCGCGCCGGACGGCGAGGGGGAGATGACCAAGTACGCGGAGGGCTTTCGGGAGGCCTCGGGTGGACTGCCCATCCTCACGCCCAACTTCATGACCCCGAAAGCCGCCGCGGAGGCGGTGGGCAAGGGACTGACCGACGTGGCGATGCTGGGCCGGCAGGCGATCGCCGATCCCTTCTGGCCGGCCAAGGTAAAAGAAGGGCGCTTCAAGGACATCGTCAAATGCGCCAGATGCAACCTGTGTTACTTAAACCTCTTCGAGCACAAGTGGCTGGAGTGCAAGGTCAATCCAACCGCCGGATACGAGAAGTACCTGCCCGAGCTGTGGCGCGTAAACGCGCCCGCCGTGAAGGAAAAGGTGGACAAGTTCCTGGCCAAGGCCGAAGGCCTGCCGTCGATATAAGGCGTCGCTTGTGTACATGGAAGGAGCAGAGGATGATAACCCTGGCAGATATATCCAGGAAGCATTCCCGCCTCGACCCCGACAAGGAATGCATGGTCTGTGACCAGGTCAGGCTGACCTGGTTACAGTTGAACCAGAGGGTCAACCGTCTTGCCAATGCCCTGGCCGGGCTGGGGGTGGAGAAGGGCACCAAGGTGGCCACGCTAGCCCTCAACTGCCACCGCCTTATCGAGATCTACTATGCCACCTCCAAGATAGGGGCGGTGACGGTGCCATGTAACTTCCGGTTGGCCCCGGAAGAGCTCGTCTACATCATCAACCACTCCGACGCCGAGGTGCTGGTCGTGGACCACAACACCCTGGAGATGGCCGAGGGGTTCCTCGCCCGACTCGAGAACATCCGCGAGCGTATCGTCTTCAGGACCGCGGCGGAGGGCTGGCTGGACTACGAGGAACTCCTCGCGGAGTCCTCCGATGCCGAACCCGTGGTGGAAGTGGACGAGGACGACCTCTGCCACCTGCAGTACACCGGCGGGACGACCGGCCTGCCCAAGGGAGTGATGATCACCCACCGCAACTACATGACCACGGCCATCGGCATGGGCCTGGCGCTGGAGTTCGAGCCCCATTACTCGACCCTGCAGGTGCTGCCCATATTCCATACCGCGTGGTGGCCGGTGCTCCTGCACCACCTCGCCGGGTGCAAGGCGGTGATCTCTCCGCGTTTCGACTTTCAGGAGATACTGGCCACGGCGGAGAGGGAGAAGGTGACCCACATCAACATGGTGCCGGTGCTCTTTTCCTGGCTGCTCGACTTCCCCGATGCCGACAAGTACGACCTCTCCAGCATCAGGTACTTCTCCTACGCCGGCGCCCCCATGCCGGAGGAGGTGCTCAGGCGCTGCATAGCCAAGTTCGGCCCCATCTTCCAGCAGGGGTACGGCCTCACGGAGGCCTCGCCCCTTGGCACCATGCTCATGATGGAGGACCAGTGCCGCCTGGAGGGACCGCCTGAGCTGGTGAGGCGCATCAACTCCTGCGGCCGGGAGTCCCTGGTCACCGAGGTGAGGGTTGTGGACGAGGACGACAACGAGGTGCCACCCGGCGAGATCGGGGAGATCGTCATCCGAGGCAAGAACGTCATGCAGGGCTACTGGAAGGACCCCGAGCTGACCGCGAAGGCCCTGCGCGGCGGATGGCTGCACACCGGGGACCTGGCCGAGACCGACGAGTACGGGTTCATCTACATCGTGGACCGCAAGAACGACATGATCATCACCGGGGGGGAGAACGTCTATCCCTTTGAGGTGGAGCAGGTCCTCTATGAGCACCCCGCGGTCCTGACCGCGGCGGTGGTGGGGGTGAAGAGCGAGAAATGGGGTGAGGAAGTCACCGCCGTCATCTCCCTGAAACAGGGGGCTGAGGCGACCGAGGAGGAGATCATCGCCCTGTGCCGGAATAAGATCGCCGGCTATAAGTGCCCCAAGCGGGTGGTCTTCAAGGAGACGATCCCCACTTCGGCCCTGGGCAAGGTGCTGCGCCGCCAGGTGCGCGAACAACTCGAGTCGGAGAAATGACGCTCGCGGGCAAGGCGGCGGTAGTCACCGGCGGAGGCCGTGGCCTGGGCAGAGCCATATGCCTGGCCCTGGCGCGTGAGGGCGCGAACGTGGTCGTGGCCTCCGACACCGGCTCCGAGAACGAGGCGGTGGCGGCCGAGGTCAGGTCGCAGGGCGCCGCTGCCCTTCCTTATGGCATAGACGTCTGCGACGAAGCACAGGTCAAGGAGATGGCGGAAAGCGCGCTCTCGGAGTTCGGCCAGGTGGATATCCTGGTCTCCAACGCGGGCATCATCCGCCGCGGGCTGCTCATCCATTCCGACTCGGACGAGTGGAAGAAGACCATCGAGGTCATGGTCTACGGCACCTACCACTGCTGTAAGGCTTTCGTCCCGGGCATGGTGGAGCGTAACGACGGTCGGGTGATCGTCATGTCCTCGATCATGGGCAAGCAGGCCAATCCCGCCAACTCGTCCTACGCGGCTGCCAAGCACGCCCTCATCGGTATCACCCGCACCCTCGCCGCCGAGGTCGCCATCATGGGGGCCAGGGGAGTCACCGTCAACGCCATCTGCCCGGGCATCGCGAACACGGAGATGATAACCGGACCGGAGGGCACCTTGACCAGGCTGTCGGAGATGCTGGGCATGTCCCGCGAGGACGTGTGGGAGCAGGTACTGAGGAAGATGAGCCTGCAGGAGCGGCTCATCGAGCCGGAGGAGATCGCCGCGCTGGCCGTCTACCTGGCCTCGGATGACGCCCGCGGCATCACCGGGCAATCCATCAACGTATGCGGCGGCGCGAACATGTTCTGACAGAACGAGACGGGACCTTACAGGGGCGACACGGGGAAGGCAGAAGCCCCGGTATGAGCAGGGGAGGAACGCGCGATGAAGCTGGAAGACAAGGTCGCGGTGGTGACCGGAGGAGGCCGCGGTATCGGGCGCGCCATCTGCCTGGCCTATGCCCGGGAAGGCGCCGACCTCGTGGTGGCCTCGAACGTATCCGGTGAGAACGAAGCGGTTGCAGATGAAATAGGGTCCCTGGGGCGCAAAGCCCTCGCCTTTACCCTGGACGTCTGTGAGACCGGCCAGGTGCAGGCTATGGCGGAGGCCGTCCTCGCTGCATTCGGCAGGGTGGACATACTCGTCTCCAATGCCGGCATCCAGCGGCGCGCCCTGCTTCCCTTCTCCGACGAGGCGGAATGGAAGCGGGTCATCGAGGTGAACATCTACGGTGCCTACCATTGCTGCAAGGCGTTCATGCCGGGGATGATCGAACGCAACTCCGGGAGGGTGATCATCATGTCCTCGGTCTCGGGCAAGATGGCGAACCCCGCCAACTCGTCTTACGCCGTGGCCAAGCATGGCCTCATCGGCCTGGCGCGGTCCCTGGCGGCGGAGGTGGCACGGCTGGGAGCCAGGGAAGTGACGGTCAACGCCATCTGCCCCGGCATCGTGAACACGGACATCATGACCGGTCCGGATGGGAATATCGCCATGCTCTCCCAGATGTTGGGCCTTTCCCGGGAGGAGGTGTGGGACCAGATATACCGACCCATCATCCTGCAGGAGAGGATGCTCGATCCGGAGGAGATCGCGGCCATGGCCGTATATCTGGCGTCGCAAGATGCGCGTGGTATCACCGGCCAGGCCGTAAACGTCTGTGGCGGCATGATCATGCATTGAGGAGGTGGGGATTGAGACTCTCTTTTGTATCGACCGGTTACGGCACCGTGCCCCTGGGACTCTTCGTGCAGGGAGGGGGATGGGGCAAAGTCCGCTTCCCCATCCTCTGCGCGGTCATCGAGCGCGATGAAGGCCTGGTGCTCTTCGATACCGGCATCGGTACCCGCATCGCGGAAGATTTCAAACCACTCCCCCACCGCGGCAACTGGTTCTTCTCCAAGGCGATGATGCGCACGGAGTTCGAGCCCCGGCGGGATGCCCTGGTCAACCAACTGCCGGCGCTGGGCTACGATCCCGCGGACGTGAGGTATGCGATACTGTCTCACCTCCATTGGGACCACGCGGGCGGCATGAGGGATCTTCCCGGCACCCGTTTCGTCGTCAACCGTCTCGAATGGGATGAAGCTACCACGCGCAGGGGCATCGCCGCCGGGGCCTACATCAGGGGACAGTTCGAGGGAGCGGGCCTGGATATCCAGTTGATCTCGACGGACCCGGAAGCGCCATACCTTTCTTTTCCGGCTTCCTACGATGTCTGCGGTGACGGCGACCTGGTGCTCGTGGACGTGCCGGGCCATGCCCCGGGACAGGTGGGCATGGTGGTCAACCTGCCCTCGGGGAGGCGTTTCTTCCTCACCGGTGATTCCTTCTATTTCCCGGACAGCCTGGAGAGGAAGGCCCCCAAGTCGCGGCTGATGCGGGCGCTGGTAAAGGAGGGGCCGGAGAGCGAGGAGACGCTGGAGAGGTTGTGGAATCTCATGAGAGACGAACCGGAGATCGAGATGGTGCCGTGCCACGACTATCGTATTCCCGGCCGTTTCGGGCTGGCACCGTGTTTTTACGAATAGGAAGCTGGCAACAGCGGAGGAGGGAGCGACCAACTTGGAGAGGAAGGTCCTGAGGTCGGCGTGCCGCATGTGCCATGGGGTATGCCAGGTGCTGCTGCACCTGGAAGATGACCGTGTGGTCAAGGTGACCGGCGATCCGGAGAGCCCGGTCAGCCGCGGTTTTATCTGCCCCAAGGGAAGGGCGGCACCCGAGCTTCTCTACCACCCGGAGCGCGTCCTCCACCCCCTGAGGAGAGCCGGCAGAAGGGGCGAGAACAGGTGGGAGCGCATCTCCTGGGACGAAGCCCTGGATGAACTCGCGGCGAGGCTCGCCGCCGTGAAGGATGAGAGCGGTCCCGAGTACGTGGGTCTGGTGCAGGGCACGGGGCGCCCGTACGAGAACCTCTTCAACCGCTTCGCCAACGCCTTCGGCACCCCCAACTACACCGCGCCCGCCCACCTCTGCTACCTGCCGCGCATCATGGTCAACTTCTTCACCATGGGGTTCCCGCTCCTGCCCATCTGCGACGTGTACGGCCTTGGGGGCGAGATGCCGGCGTGTGTGTTGGTCTGGGGCTGCAACATCACCGAAACGGGTGCCTCCGACGGCATGTGTGGACACATGCTGCAGCGTGCCATCAAGGGTGCTAAGAAAGTCATCGTCGTGGACCCGAGGAGGATCGGGCCCGCTGCCGGGGCGGACCACTGGCTGCAGCTCAGGCCGGGGACGGACGGTGCCCTGGTCCTGGCCATACTGCACGTGATCGTCACCGAGGACCTCATAGACCATGCGTTCGTGGAGGACTACACCAGCGGTTTCGACGAGTTCGTGGAGCATGTCCGGGAGTTCACACCCGAGTGGGCCGAGGGGATCACCCGGGTGCGTGCGGAGGAGATAAGGGCGGCGGCTCGTACCTATGCCACGACAAAGCCGGGTTGTATCCAGTGGGGGAACGCGGTGGACCAGAGTATGTGCAACTTCCAGACCTCGCGGGCGCTACTCATTCTGCGAGCCATCACCGGGAACCTGGACCGTCCGGGAGCTGATTTCTTCCCCCCCCAGGTACCGGGTATCCGACACAAGACCCCCTTCGTGGATGTAGCGTTTTCAGGCATGCAGTTCCTTCCCCCGGAGAAGCGTGCGGTGAAGATCGGCGGATTCGACTACCCGGTGATCATGACGGCACAGGCGCCCGCCTTCTGGCGCTCCGTCGTCAGCGGGGAACCCTACCGCATGCGCGCCGCGTGGATCATGGGTTCCAACCCACTGGTCACCTCCACCCATTCCCTGGAGATAGAAGAGGCCCTGCGGAAGCTGGAGTTCGTCGCGGTCTCGGACATGTTCCTCACGCCCACCGCCCAGCATGCGGACCTCTTCCTCTCCGCCTCGACCTGGCTGGAGTACGACGAGATCCATACCAGCGGCGGCCACACCTTCAGCTTGCTGGCGCGGAGGAAGGTCGCACAGGTGGGGGACACCCTGGACGACCAGGAGGTGATCATCCGGGTGGCCAACCGGCTTGGCCTGGAGGAGGCGTTCCCCTGGAAGAGCCACCGCGAACTGAGCGAATGGGTGCTGGAGGGCACGGGCATCGGCCTCGATGAGTTCCTCGAGAGGGGCATCCTCGTCGCGGAACCCCGCTATCGCAAGTACGAGGACCCGGGGTTTTTCATCACGCCCTCCGGCAGGTTCGAGATTTACTGCGGCATCTTGGAGGGGCTGTGCGTGAGCCCCCTTCCCGTGTACCGGGAGCCGCCGCTGTCTCCGCTCTCGACCCCAGAACTCGCGCAGGACTACCCCCTCATTCTGACATCGGGCGCCAAGACACCCTACTTCTTCCACGGGGAGTTCCGTATGATCCCGTCACTGAGGAAGAGGAACGGCGATCCGCTGGTGGAGATCCACCCGCGCACCGCGGAGAGCCTGCATGTAAGTGAGGGTGATTGGGTGTGGGTGGAGACCCCGGAGGGTCGGGTAAGGATGCGGGCCAGGTTGTTCGACGGCATCGCCCCCGACGTGGTCAGCGCCCAGCATGCCTGGTGGTTCCCGGAGGAAGGGCCGCCCGATTACGGCTGGAAGAGATCGAGTGTCAACCTCCTTTTCGGCGATACGGCATACGATCCCGATACCGGGTCCGAATCCCTGCGCAGCGCGCTGTGCAAAGTATATAAGGCATCCGATCCCGTTGGGGCAGCTGAGGGGGAGAACTCCCGGAAATGAAAGGGCCAGGACCATGCGCTTGAGGGAATACCGCGGGCAGTTCGTGAAGTTGCGTCCCGACGACACGGCCGAAGACCGCGTGGCGCTCATACCCAACCTGGAGTACAGGCCGGAGGAGCTGAACCTCTACAGCGAGGTGGACCCCCTGCAGGAGAACGTCCCCCCGCTGCGCGGAAGCAATGCCCTGCGCTATGTGTGGACCCACCACAGGCGGGAAGCCCTCACCGAGATCCTCCCCGCGGCACCAGCCCTGGTCTATATGGATACGCTGCAGGGGCAGGTCGACGCATACATGGTTAAAAAGCACGCGGGAGGCCATCCGGATCCGGCCGGTCTGAAGCGGGACATCAAGGACTGTGCCGCCTCCTTGGGCTTCTCCCTCTGCGGGGTCACCTTACTCGACCGCCGTTTCGTGGTGGAAGGATTCGACCCCGGCTTTCCTTACTCCAGGGCCGTGGTACTGGGGATGGAGATGCGCAAGGACTGGCTCTTGCAGGCGCCCAACTACCGCCTGCGCCGTTACCCCGACTACGACGTATACCGCAGGGCGGGCAATGCCGTGCACCGCCTGGCCAATTTTATCCGCAGGCAGGGAGTATCCTGCTCCGCCCGCGTACCCTTCAACGGCGCGGTCGTGTATCCCGTGCATGCTATCACCGCCGGCCTGGGTGAGTTGGGCGCCTTCGGCGGGGTCACCACCCCGCAGTTCGGCCCCCGCCAGCGCTGGTGCATGATCACCGTGGACGCGGAGCTTCCCCTGGACGAGCCCGCTGACCGCGGCCTGGCGGAGTTCTGCGAGCAATGCCTGCTCTGTGTGGCCAAGTGCCCGGCTAAGGCCATCCCCGAGAAGCCGCTGTGGTGGCGCGGTGTCCGTAAACGCAAGATCAACGACCTCAGGTGCTGGGCCTTCTTCACCGCCTGGCATACATGCGCGGTTTGTATCAATTCCTGCCCCCTGCACCGCTTCGGGCCAGGCGAGGCGCTGGACCATTACGAGAGGACCGGGGAGGTGCTGGGCTACGAAAAGATACTGGCCGAGAGACCCAGGTACCGGAAGACGAAGGACCTGGAGGCACTGTTGGACCTGGTCGGCTAGAGAGGATGCACGAAACCGTATAAGCCCGCGATGACCGACAGGTGAAAAAGAGAAATGTGATGAGCGGCAAGGTCCTAAGAAGCTCGTGTAAGATGTGCCACGGGGGATGCGGCGTCCTGGTATACCTCGAGGATGGGGAGATCGTAAGGATAGAAGGGGACAAGGAATCGCCCCTTAACCACGGGAGGATGTGCGTCAAGGGCCAGGCCAGCCTGGAGCACCTCAACCACCCCGACCGCTTGAAGTACCCGATGAAGCGGGCCGGGGAGCGGGGTGGGGAAAAGTGGGAACGCCTCTCCTGGGACGAAGCCCTGGATGAGATCGCCGGCAGGCTCCTTAGCATCCGCCAGGAATACGGCCCGGAGTCCATCGCCCTGGGACAGGGGACAGGCCGGCGCCACTTCAACTACGTGATCAGGCTGGCCAACGCCCTGGGGACTCCCAACTGGTGCGAGCCCGGCTGCGCCCAGTGCTTCATCCCCCGCTTGAACACCTCCGTCGTTACTTTCGGCGAGTACTTCGTCTGCGACTATTACGGGGAGGTCAGCCCCCAGTGCATCCTCGTCTGGGGCCATAACCCGTTGGTGAGTGGGCCCGACGGTGAACTCCAGTTTCCCCTGCGCGACAGCCTGAAAAAGGGCTCACGCCTTCTCGTTGTGGACCCCCGCCGCAGCGAGACGGCGGAAAAGGCCGAGCTGTGGCTGCAGTTGCGCCCGGGTACCGACGATGCCCTGGCCCTGGCCATGCTCAACGTGATCATCGGAGATGATCTGCATGACCGCGAGTTCGTCGACAACTGGACCAGCGGCTTCGAGGAGCTGGCCGAGCGGGTCGAGGCATATACCCCGGAGTGGGCGGAGGAGATCACCTGGGTCCCGGCGGAGAAGATACGCGAAGCCGCGCGCCTCTTCGCCACCTCACGGCCCGCCGCCCTGGAGTGGGGAGTAGCCGTCGAGCACACCCCCAAGTGCTTCCAGACCTGCCGTGCCCTGGCCCTGCTCCCGGCCATCACCGGCAATATCGACGTTCCCGGCGGCTGGGTATGCGGCACGCGCCCCATGGGCTTCTTCCCCTTCCTGGCCGAAAACCTCTCCAATGAGGCGAGGGATAAAAGGTTGGGAGGGGACACCTACAGGATACTTGGAGGCAACGGCGCCATCATGCCGGCCGCGCACGCTCCCACTGTCTTCAGGGCCATGCGCACCGGCGAGCCCTACCCCGTGAAGGCTTTTCTCGTTTTCGGCAACAACACCCTGTCGACCTACGCTAATCCCAGGGAGGTCTACGCTTCCCTGATGAATCTGGACCTCCTGGTGGTAACGGACATCTATATGACCCCCACGGCCGAACTGGCCGATCTGGTACTCCCAGCCGCCACCTGGCTCGAGGCGGACGGCCTGCAGGCCTTCCCCATAGCGGCAGACCTGCACGTCCTGGCTCAGCAAAAACTGGCCAGCCGATGGGAATGCCGGCAGGACGAAGATATCATGATACAGCTGGCGCAGCGGATGGGGCTGGCGGTGGGAACCGAACCCCTGCGGGATGTCCTCGACCGTCAACTGGAACCGCTGGGCCTGACTTTTGAGGAACTTAAGGATAAAGGGCACGTCTCTCCGCCATTGAGATATGGGAAATACAAGGAGATGGGGATGTTCCTCACCGCCTCCGGCAAGGTCGAACTCTACTCGAAGATGCTGGAGCGCCTGGGTTATGATCCCCTGCCTCATTACGAGGAGCCGCCCGAGAGCCCGGTGAGCACACCCGAGTTGCTCGAGGAGTATCCCCTCATCCTCATAACCGGGGCCAGGATCGCCCAGTTCTTCCACTCCGAGCACCGTCAGATCCCTTCCCTGAGACGGAAGCATCCCGAGCCGCTGGTGGAGATACACCCGGAGACGGCGGAGCATCTGGGAATAGCAGAGGGAGACAGGGTATACATAGAGACCCGGCGCGGAAAGATCACGCAGCGTGCCAGACTCACCGATATTATCGATCCCAGGGTCGTAAACGTGGAACATGGCTGGTGGTTCCCCGAGGAGGAAGGGCCCGAACATGGGGCATGGAGATCCAATGCCAACCTGCTCACCGATGGCGGCCCGCCCTACGACCCGGCCATGGGCACCTACCAGCTGCGGGCGTTGCTCTGCAAGGTCTACCCGGCCGAGATCGGCGACGCGGAGAGAGTGATTGTCAGAGGCGGGAACAGCGGATGAGAGTGGCTTGAACAAAGGAGGCTGTCATGAGCGATGCTTTCGAGAAGGACGATTTCTTCAAGATCGACCCGGAGGCTCACCTGCTGGGGGAGATGGAGCCCATCAACCACTTCCCCGGGGTGCAGATGTGGTGGCGGGCCATCGACAACATCAGGATGCCGCTGATGTTGGGAGCGAAGTTGGAGCTGTTCGCGGACATGGACCCCAAGGAGTTCACCAAGGACGAGGACCCCGAAGCCCTGCTGGAGTACATGGACAAGTACGGGGTGGACATCGCCTGCTGCCTGCCCGAGTCCATGATGGACACCACCGGCTACACCAGCCGCTGGATGTCGAACGGGGCCATGGCCAGGGTGGTGGACGCCCACCCCGACCGCTTCATGTACCAGCCCAACATCAGCCCCATCAAGTTCAAGGGCGTGAAGAACACCATCTGGGAGCTGGAGTACTGGGTGAAGGAGCGGGGGGCGAAGATATTCAAGTTCTATCCCCCCGAGGATACCTACATCAACGACCCCGACCTCTGGCCCTTCTACGAGAAGGCGGAGGAGCTCCAGATCGTGCTCGACATCCACACCGGCTTCTGCTGGGTGCCCCCCGGAAAGAGCAAGTACGCCCTGCCCCTGCAGCTGGACGACGTGGCCCGGGACTTCCCCGACTTAAAGCTCGTCGCCTTCCACATGGGCTACCCCTACTGCGACGACCTCAACATGGTGGCCATGGGGCACCCCAACATCTACCCCTGCCTCTCCCTGCTCATCCCCTGGGCGCTCTCCGCTCCGCGCAAGTTCGCCAAGATCCTGGGGGAGGCCATGCGCTTCGTGGGCCCGGACCGCATCATCTGGGGCTGCGACTACGCCGGTTTCGGGGTTCAGATCAAGGCGGCCGTGCAGGGCTTGCGCGACTTCCAGTTCCCCGAGGACATGCAGGAGGATTACGGCTATCCCGCCCTCACCGACGATGACCGCGCCAAGATCTTCGGCCTCAACCTGGCGGGCCTGCTTGGGGTGGACGCATCAAAGAGAAAAATCAAGAAGTAGGGTATCAGTTGGCCGGAACGGCTATCTCCGCAAAGCGCGACATGCGGACCATGGCAGGGTAGCGACACCGCGCCCTCAGAGGCCCTCCATCTCCGCGACGAGGCGCTCTACCCTGGAGCGGATGTCGTCGCGGACGCCGCGGAAGAAAGCGATGTCCTGGCCGGCCGGGTCCTCGATCAGCCACTCTTCCAGGCGGTCCCGAGCCGGGAAGGCCGCTTTTGCGATGCAGCCAAAGGAGATGATACGGCCGAACTCATCGAGGCGGGAGAGGTCCAGCTTCACGGGCCTCATGCTAGAGATATCGATGCCCGCCTCGCGCATCACCTCGACGGCCAGGGGATTGACCCGGTCCGCGGGGAAGGTGCCGGCGCTCTCGGCGGTGCTCTTTGCGGCCATGGCGTTGTAGAAGGCCTCCGCCATCTGGGAGCGGCAGGCGTTCTCGCCGCATACGAACAGGACTTTTTCAGGCATCACAACTCCTTGGCCCGGTCGGCTTCAGTCGCGTTATGGTCGGCCTGGTCAAGCCCGTAATGACCTTAACTGTTGCATTGCACTCAAGATCATATTATATTAATATTAGTTTATATAAGCAAGCGTTTATTTATTACCACCGCGAAGGAGGATAAGAGAGGTTATGGAGAGGAAGCCAACCTTCGAATGCGCGGCCAGTCGCGAGGTGAACGAACTGTCCGAGACGCTGAAGGTCATCTCCGATCCCAACCGGCTGCGCATACTCTGCGCCCTCTTCTCGGGCGAGAAGTGCGTCTGCGAGATCGAGGAGGGATTGGCCATCTCCCAACCCCTGGCCTCGCATCACCTGGGGGTGCTCAGGGAGGCGGGATTGGTCGAGGTGCGCAGGGAAGGGACCTGGTCCTATTACTCCCTGGATGGTGATGCCGTCCGCGGCCTCAATCGGGCTTTCCGGGATGTCCTGGGGGATGACCGGCTTTCGATGAAGACGGAGGCGAAGAGCGCATACTGCTGCGCAAAGTAGTAAGTTGTGACCGGAGGCATCTTAACCGTGACGGAGAAGACCAGGCGGCTCTCGTGGCTCGACCGTTACCTGACCCTGTGGATATTCGCGGCCATGGGGATCGGCGTGGCCATCGGCTACTTCTGGGAAGGAGTGCCCGATTTCCTGGACAGGTTCACCTCCGGCACTACCAATATCCCCATCGCCATCGGGCTCATCCTCATGATGTACCCGCCCCTGGCCAAGGTGAAGTACGAGGAGATGGGTCGCATCTTCAGTGATCGCAAAACACTCCTTCTGGCCCTGGGGCTTATCTGGATAGTGGGACCGTCCGTGATGTTCGGATTGAGCGCGCTCTTCCTGCGCGCCTATCCCGAGTTCATGTACGGCACCATCCTCATAGGCATCACCCCCTGCATCGCCATGGTCATCGTCTGGAACAGCCTTGCGGAAGGCGACAACGAGTACGCCGCCGCCCTGGTGGGGATCAACTCCCTGGTGCAGATCTTCTTCTACACTTTCATCGCCTGGTTCTACGTGACCAAGCTCCCGGTGTGGCTGGGGGTCGCCGAGAGCGAGGTGGCCGTCGGCGTGACCATGTGGCAGATCGCCCGTACCGTCTTCATCTACCTGGGCATACCCTTCCTCGCGGGAATCATCAGCCGCTTTACCCTCATACGTTTCAAGGGGAAGGAATGGTACGAGGAGAAGTTCATCCCCCGCATCAGCCCCATCACCCTGGTGGCCCTGCTCTTCACCATCGTGGTGATGTTCTCCTACAAGGGGGAGCAGATCGTGGAACTCCCCCTGGACGTGATGCGGGTCGCCATCCCCCTGGCCATCTACTTCCTCTTCATGTTCTTCTTCAGCTTCTACGTCTCCTACAGGATAGGCCTCGATTACAGGAGGGCGACGGCGATCTCCTTCACCGCCTCCAGCAACAACTTCGAGCTGGCCATCGCGGTGGCCATCTCGGTGTGGGGGATATCCTCCGGCCAGGCATTCGCGGCGGTGATCGGGCCGCTGCTGGAGGTGCCCATCCTCATCAGCCTGGTCAACGTGGCCCTGCTCTTCCGCCGCAAGTACTTCCAGCCGCGCGAAGAGCTTGCCGCCGCGCAAACGGGGACGATACGAGAGGAGGCATGAGGCGCCGTGCTCAAGGTGGACCCGCACTCCGACTACCCGCCCGAGGAGGGCTGCTTCATCCGGGGCAACGACCGCTCCCCGGTGGTCGTGTGCGTCATCCTCAAGTGGAACCAGGATAAGGTGCCGCCGGAGATCGAGGCGCTGGTGCGTGCCGGGGCCGAGAGCGGCGCGGCCCTCTCCGGCACCCTGCAGACGGAGAACATCGGGCTGGAGAAGGTCATCTGCAACGTTGTCGCCAACCCCAACATCCGCTACTTCATCCTGGGGGGACCGGAATCCGACGGCCACCTAACCGGGGACGCCGTCAAGGCCCTCTTTGCCAACGGCGTGGACGAGAAGATGCACATCATCGGAACGGAGTCGCCCCATCCCTTCCTCTACAACATCCCCCGCGAACTCATCGAGCGCTTCCGTGCCCAGCTAACCCTGGTGGACCTGCAGTTCCAGGGCGACCCCGGCCTGATAAGGCGGGCGGTGTGGTCCTGCTACCAGGAGGAGCCGGTGGGATTCCGCGGCCAGGAGCTCTACGACGTGGGAGCTTTCCCGGAACCCCCGCTCAGCGGCAGGATAACCTGGAAGGTCATGCAGCCATGGGGTATGCCCAGGAATGACGCCGAGCGGGCGGCGCAGCAGCGGGCCTTCGATCTCATGGAGCGCATCAGAGAGACAAGGCGGAACAGGGCGGACGAAACGGACATGGATTGATGGGCTAGGGCCAGGCGCTTGGCGCTCCAAGCTGAACAGGTCCTGCGCTTCCCAGGATACCCAACCCGGCAGCGTCTTGACATACATAATAATCGTATTATAATGCAATATACAGTATCATAATACGATACCATATTACGGGATGTGCTATGGACGGCGGCAGGCCCAACTCCATTGAGAAGGCGCTCGATATCCTCATGGCCTTCACCCCCTACAACCGGGAACTGGGCACCGGGGAGATCAGCCAGAGGCTGGGGTTGCACAAGGCGACGGCATCCCGCATCCTGCGCACCCTGGCCGAGAGGGGGTTCCTGCAGCAGGACCCGGAGACCAAGAAGTACTCCCTGGGGCCGGTCGCTTCCGACATCGGCAGGGCATACAACAACGGACTGAACTCCAGCCTGGTCCAGATGGCGGCACCCTATATAGACGCGCTCCGAGACCAGCTCAAGGAGACGGTAGTACTCGAGGTGCTCTCAGGCCCGGGGACGGTAATGGCCTACGTGGCGGAGGGGCCGCAGCGGGTGCGCATCGCCGGGACGGTGGGCGACAGGTTGCCCGTGCACGCCGCCGCTGGAGCCAAGGCCGTCCTGGCCTTCTCGCCGCCGGAGAGGGCCGATGAGCTGGTCAAGGGAAGGCTGCAGCGTTTCACCCCCAACACCATCACCAGCGTCAAGGCATATAGGCGCGGACTCGAGGAGATCAGGCGCAGAGGGTATTCCCTGGACATGGAGGAGATAGACATCGGCATCAACGCCGTGGGGGCCCCGGTCTTCAACCGCGAGGACGAGGCCGTCGCGGCGGTGGTTGTCGCAGGCCTCGCGCAGCGCATCACGGGCGAGGCGGACTCCGCCGTGGTCGTGCGCACCATGCAGGTGGCGTCCGAGATCTCGGAGAGGTTACACCACAAGGGAGGTGTCTTAGATGGGCAAAGTGAAGCTGTATGACCTCAGCCAGACCTTCGGGCACAACGCCCCCCTCTGGCCCTATTTCCCCGACGTCAAGATCGAGCGTTTCCACTATCACGCCAAGTCGGGGGTGCTCTCCCAGCAGATAACCACCTTCATGCACTGCACCACCCACGCCGATTCCCCGGCCCACGTCATCGAGGGCGCCCCCTACACCGACGAGATCCCCCTGGACAGCTATTACGGCACCGGGGTGGTGGTGGACATCCCCAAGGGGAAGTGGGAGGTCATCACCCCGGAGGACCTGGAGAAGGCGCGGCCGCGGATCGAGCCAGGCGACATCGTGATCATCCGCACCGGCTGGCACCGCTATTACAGCGACTCGCGCCAGTACTTCGCCTACTCGCCCGGCCTCTACCGCGAGGCGGGGGAGTGGTTCGTGGAAAGGAAGGTGAAGGCGGTGGGGGTGGACCACCAGGCCCTGGACCATCCCCTGGCCACGGCCATCGGTCCCCACGGTACCGGGCCCCTGCTCCCCGACGTCTGCGAGGAGTACCGCCGGGAGACGGGGCGCGAGGCCGGTGAGGACTTCCCGGAATGGGAGCCCTGTCACCGCCTCCTTCTGGGCAACGGCATCATGGGGTGGGAGAACGTCGGCGGCGACATCGACGAGGTGGTGGGCAGGCGCGTGACCATCGCCGGGTTCCCCATCCGTTGGGAGAAGGGAGACGGCTCCATCGTCCGGCTGGTGGCCATCGTGGATTAAAGAGGGGGTAACGCCATGAAGAAAGTAGAGCTGAAGGACTGCAGGTCCTACCAGGCGCCCAAGCATTTCGGCATGACCGCGCTGCGTCTGCACGGCCGGGAGGAGACCGGCTCGCAGTCCTTCTGGGTGGGCCTGTCCCATTTCCTGCCGGGCGGGGGCGCCGAGTTCGACGCCTCCCCTGCGGAGAAGGTCTATTTCGTCCTGGAGGGAGAGATCACCATAAAATGCCAGTCTGGCGACATAGTCACCCTGGGACCCTGGGATTCCATCTTCATCGGGCCGGACGAGGGCCGGGCCATCGTGAACGAGACCAACCGTCCCGCCAGCATGCTGGTGATCATCAACTATACCGAGGAAACATAGCGGCCGAGGGGGGATCGCGCGATGAACGCGGAGGAGATGAGAGGCCTGTTCGACCTCTCCGGCAAGGTGGCTATCGTCACCGGCGGCTCCGGGGGGCTGGGGCGGGCGGCGGCGGCGGGGATGGCGGCCTGGGGCGCCTCGGTGGTCATCACCGCCCGCAGGGTCGATGCCCTGGAGGAGGCGGCGGCCGCGATACGGGACGCGGGAGGGAGAGTGCTCTCCGTCAGTTGCGACGTGACCGACGAGGCGAGCGTCGCGGCCATGGTGAGGAGGGCCGCTGGTGAGCTGGGCAGGGTGGACATCCTGCTCACCGCCGCGGGGGTGGCCAGGCGCGCCCCCGCCGAGGAGCTGGGCACCGAGGAGTGGGACCTGGTCATGGACACCAACGTCAAGGGCACCTTCCTCTGCTGCAAGCACGCCGGCAGGGCCATGATCGGGCAGGGGGGAGGCAAGGTCATCACCGTCTCCTCGGTGCGCGCCGTCCTGGGCCACCCCCTGGGTTATGCCGCCTACGGCACCAGCAAGGGGGCCGTCAACCTGCTCACCCGCCAGCTGGCGGTGGAGTGGGCCAGGCACAAGATAAACGTGAACTCCATCGCCCCGTGCATCTTCCGCACCCCCCTGACGGAGCCGGTCCTCTCGGACCCCGCCGCGGCGAAGATATTCCTGGACCGTATCCCCTGGGGGCGGGCGGCGGAGCCCGAGGACTTCATCGGCGCGGCGGTCTTTCTGGCCTCGGCCGCCTCCGACTTCGTCACCGGCCAGGTCCTCTACGTGGACGGCGGCAACGTCGCGAGCTGACGGGAGCAGGTTATGGGAGGAGAGGGAAAGGAAAGGATCGCGGTCATCGGCGCCGGCCTCATGGGCCACGGTATCGCCCAGGTCTTCGCCGCTCACGGCCATGCCGTTTCCCTCGTGGACCTAGAGCGGGAACGCCTCGACGCTGCCCTCGCGAACATCCGCGGCAACCTCCAGGCCATGGCCGCGTATGGCAGCGTCCGGGACGGGGACATCGACGGCATCGTCGCCAGGATATTCACCTCGACGCGCCTGGAGGAGGCCTGTGCGGGGGCAAACTTCGTGGTGGAGGCGGTCTCGGAGCAGCCGGCCCTCAAGCGCGGCGTCTTCCGCGAGCTGGACGCGCTCTGTCCACCGCGCACGGTCCTGGCCACCAACACCTCGGTGATCAGCATAACCGAGGTCGCCGGGGAGGCGGCGCGGAGGGAGCGCGTGGTTGGGGCCCATTTCTGGAACCCCCCTTACCTCATACCCCTGGTCGAGGTGGTCCCGGGCCGGGACACGGCGCCGTGGGCGCTGGACCGCACCTGCGATCTCCTGCGCGCCGCGGGCAGGCATCCGGTAAGGGTGAAGAAGGACGTGCCGGGCTTCGTGGGCAACCGCATGCAGCACGCGCTGTGGCGCGAGGCCATCTCCATCGTGGAGCATGGCATCGCGGACGCGGAGACGGTGGACGAGGTGGTGAAGATGGGGTTCGGAATGCGCCTGCCGGTGCTCGGTCCCCTGGAGAACGCGGACATGATCGGCCTGGACCTGACCCTGCAGATCCATGGCTACATCCTGGAACACATCGAGGACTCCCACGCGCCGTCGCCACTCCTCGAGGAGAAGGTCGAAGGAGGGGAGCTCGGTTTCGCGAGCGGTGGGGGGTTCAGGGGATGGGCGCCCGAGGAGATCGAGGCGTGCAGGACGCGCCTGCAGCGCCACCTGATGGGATGGGGGAGCGGGTGAGATGACGGGCGGAAGAGGCGAAATGGTGGGTTGGGAAGGAGAGGCCGCGATGGGCGCGGGGACGGATGCGGCGCGTGACAGGCTGGTGGTCACCGGCGGAGAGGACCTGCACGTGCTGGGGCGTTTCTTCCGGGCCATGCTCCTGGCTCTGCTGAAGGACCCGCGCAAGGTGCGAGCCCTGGAGGGCATGGAGATGGTGGTGGCCGTGGATCCCCCCGCCCATCCCGGAAGCGCCCTGACCCTGGATTTCCACGGCGGGCGCGTGGCGTTGCAGAGCGGCGTCTCGCCGCGTCCGGACATCGTGCTCGAGTGCGAGGCGGCGGTGCTGATGAGGCTGGCGCGCGTGCCTCCCGGGCCGGCGGCCATCAAGTTCCTCTTGACCAACGAGGGCAAGGCTCTCCTGGCCGGGATGCGTTCGGGCGAGCTGAAGATCCGGGGCGCGGTGAGGCATCCTCTGGGGATGATGAGGTTCGCGGGTTTCCTGGCCCCGGGGGTGCGATAGGGACGGGCCGGATAAACCGGGGATGGATCAGCGGGGGACGGGGTTGCGGCGCCCGCGCCACGGGGTAGAGCAGTGGCTCTGGAGGAGGTAGGAGATGAACGCCATAGCCATCGATACGGATAGGTGCGACGGCTGCAGGTCATGCTTGAAGGCCTGCTTCGTGAACGTGCTGGGTTGGGAACGCGTGATAAAGAAGCCGGTGGTCGCCCATGCGGAGGACTGCGTCCACTGCAACCTGTGCGAGATATCCTGCCCGCGGGACTGCATCAAGGTGACCCCGGACTTCGCGCACATGCGCTGGTCGGCGTGGTAGCAACTCCGCTCCAGGCCACAGGAAGGGTGTGAACAATGGCTGAGCTGGATTCGCTGGGCGAGGCGCTCTCCGCCGATATCCTCGTCCTGGGCGGCGGCATCGCGGGGCTCGCGGCCGCCATCACCGTGAAAGAGAGGCATCCCGAACTGGACGTCCTGGTGGTCGAGAAGGCCACGGCGGGCTGGGCAGGGAAGGCGGACCGGGGCGGCGGCATCCTGGCCTTCCTCACCCCGGACGACACCCCCGAGGAGTTCATCCGCTTTCACGTGCACAACATCGGCTGTTTCCTCGAGGACCAGGAACTGCTGCGGGAATACGCCCATACCTGCAACGGCGTCCTCGACCACCTGGATGCCTGGGGGGTGAAGGTGGCCAGAGATGGGGATGGAAGATGGAGTTATATCAAGACGCCGGGCGTAGAGGTGCCGTGGGGCCTGGCCGGTGTGGACCTGGACATGTGCCGACGCCTGCACCGGCGCGCCCGGGAGCTGGGAGCGAGGTTCATGGACAAGGTGGCCCTGGTGGAGCTGCTCTGCGGCGGGGAGCGTGTGGCGGGCGCCATGGGTTTCGGCGTCGAGGACGGCAGATGCTTCCTGGTGCGGGCGAAGGCGACCATCCTGGCCAGCGGCAGCCAGAACTACCGCGTCCTGCCCATGTGGAGCGCGGCCCGCGGCGACGGCATCGCAGCCGCCTGGAGGGCGGGCGCACAGATGCGCAACGCAGAGTTCGGGAGCTTCGTCAACATGGTGCACGCGGTGAGCCGCGAGGTCATCTTCGGGGCCGAGGACCACATGTACAACGCCAGGGGTGAGTTTATCTCCGCGAAGTACCGCCCCGGCCTGCAACCCGACATCTGCGCCATGGCCGCCGTCGGCTGGTACCGGGAACATGCGAGCGGAAACGGTCCAGTGCGGATAAAGAGCGACGAGAACCTCCTGCAGATAGGGTCGGAAATACTTTTCGCTACCGACCTCATCTGGGACCGCCCCGCCGCAAACGCCTTCTGGTCGCGCCTGTGGGAGAAGGGTAGAGCGGCCGAGGAGGGCGACGCCGGCGAGCCCGAGGTATTGCCCGGTTTCGTGGGGGAGCAGTCCCCGGTGAAGGTGGACCATCACATGGCCACCACCCTGCCCGGCCTCTACGCGGTGGGGGACGTCAGCTACAACGGCTCCGCCTGGACGGGCGCCGTGCCCTCTCCCCCTGGGCGCATCCGCGGCACCGGCCTCATGAACGCGGTGTGGAGCGCACGCAAGGGCGCCCTGGCGGCGTGCGTTTACGTAGCCGGGCTGGCGGAGGTCCCATGCGCGGACCGTACGCAGGCCGCGGAGCTCAAGCGGAGGATCTACGCCCCCATGTCCCGGGAGGTGGGCATATCGTCCGCCGAACTGGTGCGCGACATCCAGGCGGCGATGACCCCGGTGAAGTACAGCAACTGGAAGAGCGAGGAGCGCATGCGGGAGGCGCTGGCCATGGTGTTGGAGGTCAAGGCGAGGCTGCCGGAGCTGAAGGCACAGGACCCCCACGACCTGGCCCGCTGCCACGAGGCGGAGAGCATGGCCCTGTGCGCGGAGATGTTCTACCGCGCTTCCCTCGCGAGGAAGGAATCGCGGGGGTGGTTCGTGCGGGAGGACTACCCGGCGAGGGACGACGCCAACTGGCTGAAGTGGATAGTCCTGCGGGAGAAGGACGGCGAGATGGCCGTCTCCACCGAGGACATCCCCATGGAGAGATATCCCCATAAGCCTTGATGGTCAGGATAAAGTCGAACAGCATATGTTCACGGGGGTGAGGCGAGTGCCGTTGCAGAAGATCATGATAAAGGGGAGCGAAATCGTCACGGGCATGGTCGTCAGGCTGTCCAGGTCCGAGACCAAGGACCTGGTGATCGACCACGAACTGCCGGGCGTCACGCCGGAGATGATCGATGCGTGGTGGGCATTGATGGGAGATACCGAGCGGTACAAGCTCTGGCATCCCCGCGACCACGTCTGGGCTGAACTGGAGGTAGAGGAAGAGGAAGGGGAGACGGTCTTGGTCCACCATGTCATCGAGAAGATCGGCGGGCTCCCCAGCGAGCTGCGTTTGCGCCTGGAGAGCCCGGACGCGGTCTCCATCCCCGCGGAATACGGCCACGTGGTCGCGGGCTCCAGCCTCGACCGCAACGGCGTTCCCTATGCCTGGGCGCAGCACCAGTACGAGGAGATGCCGGGCGGGACGCGGATGCGTTCGACCTTCCGCATCCCCGCCAAGGCCCCCGGGTTCTTCGTGGCGGGGCTGCGCAAGCACAACATAGAGGAGATGCAGCAGTTCTGCAGGTTCCTCCCGCAGCTGCTGCAGGAGGTCCAGGGGGATGCGGGAAGGCCGGAAGGCAGCGCGGCAGGGGAGAGGACACCGGGCAGCGGGGACGCCATGGGTGGCGAAGACGGCAGCGGGGCCACGCTCTGGGCCCTGACGGCGGCGTCGTGCGCCCACGTGGTGGAGGAGTATTTCTGGCCCGGCGGGTTCCTCGCGGCCGCGAAGGAGGTCGCCCCGGACGTATTCGCCCATTCCTCCATCCCCATCGTGGTCGGCGTCAACGCGGCGATGATCATCGGCTGCGCCCTCGGGGCGCTGCGGCGCAAGCATAGCCCGGTGCTCGGGCTCGCCATGGCCAGCCTGCTCTTACAAAACGCCATCATCCACAGCGCGGGCTCGCTGAGGCTCAAGAGATACATGCCCGGCCTCGCCACCGGGCTGGTCCTCTACGTCCCGTTATCGGTGCGCGCCTTCGCGGAGTTCCGCAGGTCGCCACGGTACAGGAGGGCGACGGCCGCCGGCGCGGCGGTGCTGGGGACCGTTCTCCATTCCACCCCCTTCGTGGCCTTCGCCATCAGGGGGGCTTTAGGCAAGGGGAGCGAGCGATCCAGGCCGGGGCAGCGCGGCTGGGTATAGTCTTATAGGGGTAGGGAAGCAGAGGTGAGGAGGATCGGCGATGAGACTGAAGAGCTTGATGGTGAGGATGAGCAAGGTCTTCCCGGACCCGGTGAGTATGGACGACATCAGGAAGATGAAGCGCCGGGAGCTGACGGAGGAGGAGAAGAAGAGGCCGTACGCTAAGTACTACCACAAGGAGCTGGCCGAGATCCCGACGGAGGACCTGGCGGCGGTCAACGCCGGGCCCGTGGATGCCTCGAAGGCCACAACCATCCAGGAGCGCAGCGAGCTCATGAAGCCGGGGTACCTCGAGGTGGAGACCGGTTACACGGTGATGCCGGACGGCAGCGGCTTCGCGGCCACCCTGGTGAAGATGCCGGGGGTGACGCCGGAGATGCTCGACTGGTGGTTCAACTGGCACCCGCTGGAGGGCCTCAGGTACGCCATCTGGTGCCCCATCGCGCACACCGATATCAGCATCGACAACCCCGCCCGGCACCTGGACAGCTCGGGGGTGCCGCTGCGCGAGAGGAACTACGGCAGCACCCACTACCCGGTCGAGGGGTTCAACGTGGAGGGGTCACAGAAGGTATGGATCAAGTTCTTCTCCCCCCAGGACTTCGGGCTGGACATGAGCATGTTCTCCGAACCCGGGATATCCCGCGCCTACTGCGCCAACGTCATCCTGGACCTGCTGAAGACCCCTTTCAACGCCTTCTTCCACGCCGTGCGCGAGGTGGACGGCGGGGTGGAGTACCGCAGCCGCTACTGGCTCGGGTACACCATGAAGGGCGGAGCCCCGGTGCGGGTGAAGCGGCCCCTGCCGTACAAGATGAGCGACCTGGCGCGCAATAACTGTATCCACAGCCTCATCGAGTACAACAACCTGGCGTCGTTCCTGCCGCAGATTTACGGGGAGATGGGCGGCAAGATCTGAACCTGCCGCCGATGAATGTGGCACGGGCCGGGGTTGACTCCAGGCGTGCCACGCGTGTTGACCGTCTTCGCGCGGCGGCCCTATGATGGTTACACGGGCGAGAGGAGAGCAAGGCGGAGGAGCGATCATGGACCCCACACCGGAGGAAAAAGCCGAACTGCTCATGGAGAAGGCCGAGACACCGGCCAGCCGGCTCGAGGCCGAGCTGGCCTTCCGTTTCCTCTGTTCCCACCTGGAGGGGACCATCAAGCGCAGCGGCGAGCTGAACGTGCTCGACGTCGGCAGCGGCCTGGGGGAGGTGGCCTTGCGCTTCGCAGCGACGGGGCACAAAGTGACCATGCTGGAGCCGCAGGCCTGCCTGCTGCAGACGGCGGAGGAGAGGGCGCGGGAGCAACTGCCCGACCGCACTGGCCTTATGCGCTTCCTCAACGAGCGCATCGAGGACCTGGAGTGCAGCATCGAAGACGAGTTCGATCTCATCGTATGCCATGAGACCATCGAGTACGTGGACGACCCGCTGCGGGCTTTCAACGTCATCACCCGAGTGCTCAAGCCCCGGGGCACGCTCTCCCTGGTATTCCTCAACCGCTACGGCCTCATAACCCGCAAGATCATCGTGGACGAGAACGTGGGGGAGGCCATGGACAGCTTCGAGGTGGAGGAGTTCGCGACCGACCTGCACAGCGGGCGCGGGCACCTGTATTCCGACGACGAGATGATCGCCCTGCTCGAGCCCCTGGGATACAACATCGACGGCAAGTACGGCCTGCTCGTCTTCTCGGAGTTCATCGACTGCTCGCTCTTCGCGGAGGGGGAGTGCTTCAAGGGGATGCTGGCCCTCGAGGAGCGGGCGGGGCAGGAGCCTCACCTCAAGGGCATCGGCAAGTTCATGCAGCTCATCTGCTCCAAGTCCTAGGCTATGCGGCGCAGCGAGACGGTGGTGCCGTGCAGCCCCTTCCTGGCCACGGCGTAGGTAAGAAGCTGCTGGTAGAGGCTCTCGTCCTCCAGGTCCCGCCAGCGCAGCTGCCGCTTGGTGCGGGTCAAGAACAACATGGGGATCCAGGTCCCCGTGTTCACATAGTACTTACCCTTGCGCCCCCCGAGCACCGGCTGCAGCTCGTTGGAATAGTACCGGTGGTCGTGGCCCATTACCACGGCGTCCACCCCCTCCTCCGACAGGAGTATCTCCCGTGCGGCCACCGAGAGCGCGTCCTCGCGCGTGGCCAGGGAGTCGAGGAGCAGGCCGTCCTGGGCGTTGCCGTCCTCCTCGTCCTCCGGGGGAAATTCGAGGGAGAGCGCCTCCGCGTCCTCCAGCCCCTGCAGCTCCACCTTTCCACGCCCCGAGACCAGGTCCATGAAACGTTTGCGGGTGTAGCCCCAGGAGTCGATGCGGCCCTCGCGCTTGCGTTGCAGCAGGTCCCGGCTCTCCTTGAACGGCGGGAAGCCCACCCGGGACATGAAGTGCAGCAGCTTGTAGGCGTAGGCCATCTTGAACCACAGGCTCTCGTCCTGCAGGCCCAGGAAGACCATGTTGGGGATGGGGCGCACGTTGTTGATGAAGGGGTTGCGCTCGCTCATCATCCCGTTGGAAAAGTATTCCAGGAAACAGTTGCCCCAGCTGCGCTCCAGCCGCTGCTCGCCCGTCTTGGGGTCTCGCAGGAAGGGGTGGGTGAAGTCCTCGAAGACGCTGTCGGCGTAGTACTGGTTGCCGTGTTCGACGTAGAGCGCGCCGGAGCGGTAGATGCCGCTGGACTCGAAATGGAAGTGGTCGGAGTCCGGACCCCCCAGCTCTTCCACGAGACGGTCGCGTACCCGCGGCCAGAAGAGGTCCACGTCGTGGTTGCCGGGCACCAGGACGATGCGGTGCCCCTTCTCCATGAACACGCGCAGGGAGATGAAGATGTCGGGGTGCGCCCCCAGAACCCGCTCCAGCTTGGCCACGGACTCGGCCTCGGTGCCACCCAGGCGCGAGAAAGGGCGCGCCGAATGCTTCTCCAGGTTGACCGCCACGAAGTCGATGAAGTCGCCGTTGATGATCAGCTCCGCGTTGCGGCGGGCGGCCGCGGTGTCGAGGAACTCCCTGAACCCCGCGTCCTCGTCGAAATCGTCCAGGTAATCGCCCGCCCCGATGTGCAGGTCGCTGACGATATACGTGTTCTTGGCCATTCCCGACCGCCGTTCCCGTCAAGATCCTCCAGTCAATGCATGAGTATAACACCCCTGATAGGCCCTACGGCAGATAGGTTTCCGCTCTATCAAGTGGCTGCCGGGTACCCGTATAATGATGAGTGATTTCCCGCGGCAAGTGGAGAGACGGATGACCTGCAGCGTAAGCGACATCATCGCCCTTATGGAGGAGATCGCCCCTCCCGGCTCTGCCGAGGACTGGGACAGCGCCGGCTTGCAGTTGGGCTCGGCGCGGGCAAAGATAGACAAGGTCCTCACCTCACTGGATTTCACCCCGGAGGTGCTACGGGAGGCGCGCGGGATGGAGGCCGGTCTCGTCGTCTGCCACCACCCGCCCATCTTCCATCCCCTGCGCCGCCTGGTCACGGACGAACCCGGCACGGCGCTGCTGAGTGACGCCCTCCTCGCGGAGGTGGCGGTCTATGCCGCCCACACCAGCCTGGACGCCTCCCCCCACGGGGTCAACGCGGCCCTGGCCGACCTCTTCGGGCTGCGTGACCGGCGCCCGCTGACGGCACCGCCACGGGAGGCGTACAAGCTGGTCACCTTCGTCCCACCAGAGCACGCGGCCGCGGTGAGCGCCGCGCTCTTCGCAACCGGCGCGGGGGTCATCGGCGGCTACACCGGCTGCTCCTTCCGGGTGGAGGGGACGGGCACCTTCACGCCGGGGCCCGGCACCGACCCAGCCTACGGCGACGCCTCCGGTCCCAACCAGGTGAAAGAGATCCGCCTGGAGGTGGCGGTGGAAACGGGGAGGGAGGACGCTGCGGTCGCGGCGCTGCTGGCGAGCCACCCCTACGAGGAGGTCGCCTACGACCTCTACCGCGTGCATAATCCGTCGGGCGCCGGCATGGGAGTCGTGGGCGACCTGCCCGTCCCCGTGAGCCTGGGTGAACTGGCGGACAGGTGCCGCGAGCTGCTGGAAAACCCTACGCTGCGTGTCGCCGGTGAACTCTCCGCCGCGGTGTCCCGCGTCGCCGTCTGCGGGGGGAGCGGCGGGGGACTGACCTCGGAGGCCCTGCGGTCCGGCGCCCAGGTATTCGTCAGCGGCGACATCGGCTATCATCAGGCACAGGAGGTCGCGGCGGCTGGCCTGGCGGTGATCGACGCTGGCCACTACCATACCGAGAGGCCGGCGGTGCCGCGCCTGGCGGAGCTGCTGGCGCGGCGGGCCCGGGAAGCGGGGCTCACGGTGGAGATTATCGCTTCGGAAGTAAATACTTGCCCCTGGATCGATGGAGGTAGCGAGTGAACGAGCTGGAGGCTTTGTTCAGGGTCCAGGAACTGGACACCCGCATTCTGGAGTTGCGCAACCGCGAGGAAGGCCATCCCCTCAAGGCGGAGCTGGATGGGCTGGAGGAGAAAAGGGAGGCGGCCGGGGCCGGGCTGGAGGAGGCTATGGCCGGCATGGAGGAGTCGCGAAAGAAGCTGCGGTCCATCGAGGAGAAGGTCCAGGGCTTGGATGAGAAGCTCTCCCGCGAGGAGGGCAAGCTCTACGACGGCAAGGTGACCAACCCCAAGGAGCTGCGCGGGCTGGAGGCAGAGGTTCGCTCCCTCAAGCGCAAGAAGGACGACCTGGAGACGGAGGAGCTCGAGGAGATGGAGGCCCAGGACGCGAAGAGAGCGGAGCTGGAGGAGCTGCGGGCGGCGCAGGAGAGTCTGCAGGCGGAGATCGCCGAGATGAAGGCTTTGCTCGAGGGCGAGCTGGCCGAGATCGTGGCCGAGGCCGCGCAACTGGAGAAGGAACGGGAAGGCCTGCGCGAACGGATCGACGAGGAGTTGCTGGAGGAATACGACAGGCTGCTCGAGAGCAAGCACCACCTGGCGGTGGTCAAGGTGGTGGACGGGGTGTGCCAGGGTTGCCGAGTGGAGCTGCCGGGGATCGAATACGACCGCTTTCTCAAGTCGGAGGGCGCGTATTACTGCACCAACTGCGGGCGCATTCTGGTGAAATAGCGGGGCGGACCGGCACACGGCCCGGACGAGGCGGTGAGAGGTGGAGAAGAGAAAGAGCAAAAAGAGCGTGGTGGAGGCGGCCTTCCAGGGAGCGAGGCGATTCGAGGAGCTGCACGTCTTTGTCGATGGGGCAGCGCGGGGAAACCCCGGGCCCGCCGCCATCGGGGTGCTCGTGCTCACCCGCGAGGACAGGCGGGTCGCCGCCTTCGGGGAGGCCATCGGCCAGACCACCAACAACTACGCCGAGTACACCGCCCTGGTGCACGCGCTGCGGCTGCTCTCCGTCTTCGAGGTGGACCGGCTGCGCATCTACACCGACAGCGAGCTCATGGCCATGCAGGTCAAGGGGGAGTACCGCGTCAGGGAGAAGACCCTGCACAGCCTCAACGCCCAGGTCATGTCCATGCTGCTGCGCTACCGGGACTGGAAGATCACCCATGTACCCCGCGCGGAGAACGCCGTCGCGGACGAGCTGGCCAACCGGGCACTCGACGAGGGAGCCCCGGTGCAGGGCTTTCCCGCCCGAAAACCGCTCTCTCCCCCCGAGGGCCAGGAGGAGCTCTTCGCGGAGGAAGAGCCGGAGCTGGAACCTGGACCTGAGTTGGAGCCGGAGGCGTAAGGGCATGTTCTTCTTCGCCCACCTCGGTTTCACCGCCGCCCCCGCCGCCCTGGTCTCCACCTGGTGGGGAGAGAACCGCGGCTTCGTGTCAAGGGCGCCGGACCTGAGGTGGCTGCTGGCCGGGGCGGTACTGCCGGACATCATCGACAAGGCGGTGGGGGAAGTCCTCTTCAAGCCCCACTTCGAGAACGGCCGCATCTTCGCCCACACCTTCGCCCTCTCCCTGCTCCTCCTCGTCGCCGGCACCTATGGCCTGAAGAGGCGGGGGGACAGCCGCATCCTCCTTCTGGCCTGCGGGGTGGCCGGCCACCTGGTGCTGGACCGCATTTGGACCGAGGCCGCCACCGCCTGGTGGCCCGCCATGGGGCCCTTCCTGCGCTACCCCTCACAGGGGACCATCATCGAGCAGATCCTTGAGTACCTGCGAGACCCCATGTTCTGGTCCACCGAGATCGCGGGAGCGGCGCTGCTCGTCATCTCCCTGCGCTACCTGGGAGTGAAGAACTGGCGCACCCTCAAGGGCTTCGTGGTTAGCGGTGTCTCGCCCTCCCTGACCCCGTTTGCCTTCCCCCGCGGATGCACATAGAATATGACGCCATGGGAACAGCTTATCTGTTGCGACACGGTGAGACCGACTACCACGTCCAGAAGCGCCTGCTGGGACGCCTGGACGTCGGGCTGAACGAAACCGGGCTCAAGCAGGCCGAGCGCGTGAGGGATTTCTTCGACGGCATGGAGCTGGCTGCCGTCTACTGCAGCCCCCTGCGGCGCTGCCGGGAGACCGCCCGCCCGGTAGCGGAGGCCAACGGCCTGCAGGTACAGGTGATGCAGGGCCTGATGGAGGTGGACATGGGGGAGTGGGACGGCCAGCTCATCGCCGACCTCTTCGCGGAGGAGGGCGAGACGGTTGGCAAGTGGATGCGCAACCCCTCATCTGTGCCAATCCCAGGCGGCGAGGACTTCGGCGCGGTGAGGGAAAGGGTGATGGCTGCCATGCGGGAGATAACCGCCCGCCACCCCGGGAACGAACGCGTCCTGGTCGTGGCCCATGGCGGCCCCATTCGCGGCATCCTCTGCGAGGCGCTGAAGATGGACATCGACGACATGTTCCGCCTGCAGATAGACCTGGCCTCCATCTCCACCGTCAAGTTCTTCGACGGCGGTATCCCGGAGACGGCCATGGTCACGCTGGTCAACGAGACCCAGCACCTCCGTTGAGGAACTGGGCTCGTCTTATTCCCGGAGACATGCCGTGAAGCGGCGGAGGCATATGCACGGGACAAGCCGGATGATGGAGGAGGGACGACATTGCCGGACGCATCGAGTGACACGCTCAAGAACCTGAGCGTCCTCCTCTTTGACCTCGACGGCACCCTGGCCGACACCATCGAGCTCATCATATTCTGCTTCCGCGAGACCCTGCGCATCCTGGAGCTGCCGCCGCGCAGCGACGGACAGATCCTCTCGGAGATCGGGCGTCCCCTGCATCTGCAGGCTCGGGACATCGACCGGGGGCGCGCCGACGAGATATTCTCCCTCTATCAGAACCTCTACTCGCAGCACCACGACGAGATGGTGCGCGAGTTCCCCGGCATCAGGGAATCCCTGGCCGGGCTTCGCGAGAGGGGATACCGGCTGGGGGTGGTGACCTCCAAGCGCGACTTCAGCGCCCTCCCCGATCTCGCGTTCTTCCGCCTGGACGGGTTCTTCGAGGTGGTGATCACCGCCGACGATACCACCCTGCACAAGCCCCACCCCGAACCGGTGCTCGAGGCTCTGGACCGCCTGGCGACCGTGCCCGCGCAGGCCACCTTCATCGGCGACAGCCCATACGACCTGCGCTGCGCCCGCGCCGCCGGCGTGCTCGCGGGAGCGGTGGCCTGGGGACCTTTCGCCCGCGAGACACTGGAGGCGGAGAGGCCGGACTACTGGATACCCGACCCGCCGGCCCTCCTCACCCTCTTCCCCGGCATCTGACCCCATCTGTTTGACACTTGCCCAACGGCGTGATAATTTAATGCACGTCCGCGCGCCGCAAGGCGAGTTTCGCTGTACCCCACAACGCAAAGCGTCTTTCCCGTTCCCGCTGATCCACCACCAAGGCGGATTGCGCTGCTGTGTCCGGAGCACGGGGGAGCGGAGTAAAAGTTTGGTGAAGGGCCTTCCGGGTAAAGGTCCATAAAAACCCCTCCTAGGACGAAAGAGAAGCATCGGAGGGCCCTTGCACCATCCTAGCCTCGCCCGTTTGAGACGGGTGAAATGGTTCAAGCGGCACGATTTTGGAGATAAGTATTAGGACGCGAGGGAAGATACGCTCGAGAGGAGGAACGACATGCCGTATTTCACAGACATCCAGGTATTCTACGACCTGCTCGTGGGGGTGTTCGACGAGTTGATGCAGGACGACGCCATCCGCCAGAAGGCCCTGGACTCCAACCTGCTGGTGAAGTTCGACTACCGTGACCCGGAGGGAGAATACTGGATCGACTGCAGGGGCGACGAGGTCAAGGTATACCCGGGCGGACCTGGGGAGGCATGGGAGCCCGACGCGACCCTCTCCATGGAACTGGACACGGCGCACGCCTTCTGGTGCGGGCAGCTCAACCTGCTGGGGGCCCTCTCCAGCGGCGAGATCGACGCCGAGGGATCGGTGCCCAAGCTGCTCAAGATGCTACCGGTGATCAAGCCCGCCTACGCCATCTATATCGGTCTCCTCAAGAGCAAGGGGCTCGATGACCTGATCATCGAGGAAGATGAAGAGGACTAGCCTAAACATTGCCGTCGGACATCTGGGCGAAATGGCTGGACGAGACGGAGCGTGAGGGCGCGTCGATAGACCGCCAACTGCACATCCTGCGCTCACAGGTGAGGGACCGCGTCGTGCACAAGGCCGGCCTCGCGCTGGGCTCCCGGGTCGTCGATCTCGGGTGCGGCCTGGGATTTCTCTCCCTTGAAGCGGCCAGGATCGTGGGGCCGCAAGGCCTGGTATACGCGGTTGATTCCAGTCCGGGCGCGCTGCGGGAGCTGGCCGGCAGGGCGGAAGAGAAGGGTCTATCAAGCCTGCGTACCCTGCAAGCCGACATCTCCAGGCTCCCCCTGGAGGACGGAGCGGTGGACGCGGTGGTGGCGAGGTCGGTGCTCAGCTACGTCCCGGACCGTCCGGCGGTGTTGCGGGAAGCGGCGCGCGTGCTGCGTCCCGGTGGCGCCATCTCCATCTTCGAGCCGGTGCTCTCCGAGGAGGAGCTCACCATGGACTGGGGTGATGACTCCTACCTGTGGCGGAAGCTGACAGGCATCCTCGCGAGACAGCACCCGGCGTACGACTTCGGGCGGGCTGATATGGTGGAGTTGGTAAGGGAAGCCGGTTTCGTGGAAGTGGACTCTTTCACCTGGCATGCCGACGTGACACGCCGCTACAGCGGGGAGGAGGAGGCCCTGGAAGAGCTCACCGGCAGCCTCCCCGGGGAGCTGTCACTGGCGGTTTGCTGGCACCGGCACGGCGCCAGCGGCGACGAGATATTGAGGGTGGCGAGGAGGCTGGCCGCACAATCGGCCAAACCCTCCTACAGGGACATCCTGCCGTGCGTGTATATCTGGGGCTTCAAACAGTAAGTGGGAGGAAAGAAGGGATGAAAGGTTTTACCACACGCTACCTCGAGGTCGACCTGGGTAGCGGCCAGACACAGATTAAGGAACTCGAGGAGGAGGTCTACCGGAAGTATATAGGGGGCACGGGCATCGGCGCATACCTCTTCGCAAAGGAGCTTGATCCCCTGGTGGACCCTCTCTCGCCCGCTAATCCTCTCATGTTCATAAACGGTCCCCTCACCGGGACCAGTTTTCCCGGCAGCGGCAGGTCCTCGGTGGTGGCAATGTCCCCGCTCACCGGCCTGTGGGGCGAGTGCAACGTGGGCGGGTCCTTCGGCGCGGCGGTGAAGCTGGCCGGCTACGACGGCATCATCTTCAAGGGCAGAGCGGACAAGCCGGTTATGTTCTGGCTGGACGGCGATATGGCGGAGCTGCGCGACGCCTCCCACCTCTGGGGCATGGACGCCTACGAGACCAACGAGCGGCTGCAGGAGGAGCTGAAGGGGAGCGGCGGCAGCGTGCGCACCATGCAGATCGGGCCCGCGGGCGAGAACGGAGTGCGCTTCGCGGCCATCGTCAACGAGATCGGGAGCGTCGCGGGCCGCTGTGGCCTGGGTGCGGTGATGGGCTCCAAGAACCTCAAGGCGGTGGCGGTGCGGGGCGGCGGCAAGATGAAATACGCCGACCCCGAGGCGGCCAAGGCGCTGAGCAAGCGCCTGGCCGAAAAGCTCAAGGGCGGCATCCTGGCCGGCACCCTGCACGAGATGGGGACCAACGGCGCCCTGGACACCGGCATGCTCTCGGGGGACGTGCCGGTGAAGAACTGGAGCGTCGGGGAGTGGCTGGACGCCCTCGATACCCTCAACTCCTTCTACTACAACGACAACATCCTCGTGAAGATAATCGGATGCTACGCATGCAGCGTACGCTGCAAGCGTGTGGTCAAGGTGGAAGAGGGGCCCTTCGCCATGCACGAGCACGCAGGGCCGGAGTACGAGACGGTGTGCATGATGGGGACCAACATCATGAACCCCAGCCTGGAAGCCGTGGCCAAGGCCAATGACCTCTGCAACCGCCTGGGCATGGACACCATCGCCATGGGGGCGGTCATCGCGCTGCTAATGGAGGCCCAGGAGAAAGGCATCGCGAATCCGGACCGCACCGGCTTGGACTTCACGTGGGGCAACATGGAAGCTGCCCTGGAGGCCATCCGCCTCACCTCCGCCCGCGAGGGTTTCGGCGAGAACATGGCCCGGGGTTCCCTGGCCCTGGCCACTGAGCTGGGTGCGCCGGAACTGGCAGTCACCGTACGCGGCCTCGACTTCCCGGCCCACGACCCCCGCGGCTACCACGGCTACGGCCTGGGATACGTCATGAGCGCCCGCGGCGCCTGCCACCTCAACTCCGTCAACCTGCTGGCGGAGGGGGGCATGGGCTCCTGGCCCGAGGTGGGTCTGAAAGGGCCTTTCAAGGGCATGACCAGCAAGGGCAAGGCGGAGCTGACCTGGAAGTGCCTGGCCATCGGACAGCTCTTCAACTCGCTGTGCATGTGCGAGTTCATCGGAGCATTCCTCAACCTGGACGACCAGGTGGAGATGATGCGCGTCGCCACCGGCTTCGACTTCACCCTGGACGAGCTCATGGAATGCGGCTGGCGCATCTGGTACCTGAAGCGGCACATCCTCAACCTGCGTGGTTCCGGGCGCAACGACGACGTGCTGCCGCCCAAGGCCCTGACCCCCACCGAGGACGGGACCAACGCCGGCTCGGTACCCGACATGGAGAGGATGCTCACCGAGATTTACGAACTCGCGGGGCTGGACGAGGAAGGCAGGATCCCCGCCTCCAAGCTCGAGCTGTAATGGGGTCAGCCCCTGACATGTGACATTCTTTGGGTAGAGAGCTGGGGGTCAGCCCCTGACACGTGACATTTTCAGCAAAGAAAGACCTGAAAAGATTACGCCGTTAGGAAAATGTCACATGTCAGGGGCTGACCCCGGCAGGGGAGAGGATGTAGGTGATGCTCGCGGGGTCGTTCTCCCTCCACTCCACGCGTGCCCTCTTTCCCTCGGCGACTTCGTAGAAGGCCGCCAGCCTGCCGGCGATTAGGTACTCGTCGAAGGGGTTGTCCACCCACACCCGTAGGGTGCTGCCGGGCACGTACTCCATGTCCGTGGCCAGCCCCCAGCCGTAGAGGGGGAGCATGGAGAGCATATCCCGCAGCGCCTCGACGCGCTTGTCCTCGTCGAGCCCGGGCTCCATGCCCAGGTCTTCCAGCATCACCAGGGTGTAGTCGCGTTTGGCGTTGACGATGATGGGGATCACCGATTCCCCGAGTTCCTCTATCAGTTCCCGGATGACCAGCCTGGCGGTGGAGCCGTCGAGGTTGATCACGCGGATGCCGCGGCGCCGGTCGATGATCTTGCCCTCGTCCTCCAGCCATTCCAGGTGGCTCAGCTCGGCAGGCAGCCCGCAGCGCGGGCAGGTGTGCAGGTGAAAATCCCCTCCCTTGACAGGTTCGCGCCTGATCTCGAGGCGAGCGGAGATCTCCGGTTTCTCCTCCTCGACCTCCACCCTGAGCAGGTAGCTCCCGTTTTCCTTCTTCCAGAACGAGCGGAACGGCTTCTTCTCCAGGGCCTCGAACGCTCCCGCCACCACCGCGGCCATGAGGTCGAGATCGAAGGGGTTGTGCATGCGTGCCAGCCCGTACCTGCCGGAGTGGTAAGCCACCGTCTTCGAGTTGGCGGTGCCCGTCTCCCGCGCCAGGTTGTTGAAATAGTGCACCGCCGCCCTGCGGAAGATGGGGATGCGTGCGACCGTCCTCAGGAAAGGGCCCTTGAGAAAACCCTCGACGGTTACGCGCACCGAGTTGCGCTCGGCCTCGTAGAAGATGCGGTTGACGGGGAAATCCAGGCCACTAGAGATTCGTCGCCTCAGCTCGGGCAGGAAGTCTGCCTCCATGAACACGTGCCGGACACCGGGCAAGCGTTTATTGACGATGGTGCCGTTGGTCTCCCACCTGTGTATGCGGCTGATGCGGCGGGGTATGCCGCACAGCTTGCAGCGGCGGTACTTCACTCACCCTCCCTGTCTTTGCGTCCTCTGTTTGCGTCCCCAACCTATACGACACAATGGAGACGGATGCACTCCTCTCGCCTGTAATTACGGCATATAAGACGCGACCTTTAGACTTTCCCGGGAAACGGTAAGCCTCTCTCGGGAACCGGTACGTTTGAGGCAAACCACGGAGCCGGATCCGCCGCATGTCCCGGGATCGCCCCTGCAGCTTGCGGCCTCACACTCTCAATAACGCCGTTCCGCCTGGGTGATTACACTACATCACGCCCGAGACACGTTCGGGGTCAACCCCGGTCCGTGCCACCCCGGCAGTCACTTGAATCGACTGCGGGCAGCGCAGCGATCCCGGGGTTGCCGCATCACCAGGACAGGTTACTTAGCCCAGGAGGTTGGCCACGTAGAGGGCGCTCCCGGCGGCTTGCTCGGTGCCGATGCCGCGCGCTCCCGCGTCCGTGCCCACCAGCCACAGGTCCTTCACCGGTGTCCAGGGCTTGGGCTTGTGCACTCCGGTCTGGCCCACGCACTGGGCCAGGCCGATGCATTCTCCCGTGGGCTTTCCGGTGATTGAGGCGGTGTGGGCGATGTGGGTGCGCATCTTCCACTCGATGTGGGTTGCCATCTGTGGGAAGATCGCCTGCAGCCTCTCCTCCCCGCGGTCCAGGAGCCTCTCGCAATGGGCGATGTTTTCCTTGTTTACCTCGATGGGAGCCACCACCCCGCAGATGACCAGCTGCTTGCCGGGGGGCGCCGCGTATGGGTCCCATTCCGAGGGGATGGGGGTGAAGAGGAAGATGTCGTCGGGCACCGTGCCCTCCTCGACGTAGTCGAACATGTGGTCCGGGTCCACCGCGGGGATGCTGAAGAAGCCGGGCGCGGGGATGTCGACCACGCGGCGGTCCAGGCCGTACTTGGTGGTGATGTAGGCGTAGGAGTACTTGAGCCCCTTAACGTAGGAGACGTAGTCGGCGGGGAAGCTCTCCTCGCCGGCCATCTCCAGGGTGCGCTTGATGCCGGCGTTGGAGATGACGATGTCCGCGGCTATCTCCTCGCCCTCCGAGGTCACCACCCCGCGGACCTTACCGTCGCGCACGGTTATGCTGGTTACCTCGCAGCCCAGGCGCACCTCACCGCCGTTGCGCGCAAGAGCGCGCAGGAACGCGCCGGGTATCTCGCGCGAGCCGCCGCGGGGCACGCCCAGGGTCCGCTTGCGGAAGGTGTTGGCGAAGCACCACATGAACTCGCCCGCGCTCAGCTCGCTGAACGGGATCACGGTGAATAGGGTGGAGAGCGCGGAGATGCCCTGCAGCGGGAAGGTCTCGTCGGTGATGCGGTGCAGGAACTCCTGCAGGGTGATCTCGTCCAGCTCCGCCAGGTAGGAGGGGTTGAGCGTGGCGATCTTCGCCACCGCGCGCAGGGTCTCCAGGGGTGAGTTCTTCTTTGCGGCGCGGTATACCTCGCGGTCCAGCTCCTTGCTCATCTTACCGGGGGTGATCTTCTCCGCGATTACGTCCCTGGCGATGCGCATGTTGGTGGCGAGGTTCGTGAGGGCGGCGCGGGGGTCGAAGAGGCTCTGGTACAGGTTGAGGCGGTATTTTCCCGCCACCAGCAGGTGCTCGCTGGGGTTGGCGGTACACCACTCCAGGTCGCCCCGCACCAGGCGGTTGACGTCGCCGAACTGGCCGGATGGGCCCATGGAGAACATGTGCACCCCGGAGTCGACCACGTAGCCGTCGCGCGTAAACGACCAGCACTTACCGCCATAGAACTCGTTGCGGTCCAGCAGGGTCACGCTGTAGCCGCGCGCCTGCAGCAGGGCGGCCACGCTGGACCCCCCTGGTCCCGAACCGATCACCAGGACCTTCTTTCCCTCTCCCGCCATCTCACACACCTCCATTGATCTGTGGGGTCAGGTCTTGTTTTTTGATCGCCAAGACTCGATGCCGTTCCTAAAAGGCCTGCATATTGAAGGGTAAATTGCTATAAAATGGAAATACATACTCCGGTATCCAAAATCCAAGACCTGACCCCTTGCACTTCTATTTGGGAAGGCAGCGGTATCCGGGCACGCCTTCCTTGATCACTTTCGGAATCAGCCCTATGCGCTCGAAGTTCTTGAAGGCCATCCAGAACGCGAGCATGCTCAAGCGCCGTGGCTGCAGCTGCATGGCGCGCGAGAGCAGGTACGCCACCGGGAACACCGAGACGCACTTGCGAAACTCCTGCCAGGCGCGCTCCTTGTCCTCTATGGCCATGGCGGCGATGCGCCCCGAGACCAGCGCCCCGTGCAGACCGAAGAAGGCCACGGGGTCCATGGCACCGGCCAGGGTCCCGGCCAGGATCTTGCTGCCGACGTAGATGCGCGGGGTATGGATCGACGCGGCCGGTACAGGGAAGGTGAAGCTGTTCCATTCCGGCACCTCGAAGCCGTCGAAGCTCGCCACGTGCTCCGCGAAACGGTCCCTGCCCGTAAGGGATATCGGCCGCAGGCGGTTGAAGAGGTGCACGTAGCGTATGCCGCGGAAGGCCGAGGTGTAACCGTAATCGCTGGTGTAGGTGTCGTGGAACATGTGTACGTAGTTGAGGTCCGGATCGCAGGTCCCCTTGTAGGTGAAATGATGGGAGGTGAGGTAGGGGACGCCGAGGGCGTCGAACCCCTCGAAATGTAGCCCGGTCGCAACGATGGTGTTGGGCGGCAGCTGGGCCATGTCCTCGCGGGACTGCACCGGCGTCCCGAAGCGCACCTCCACCCCGGTCTCCCTCGCCAGTTCGTGGAGATGGCTGTCCAGGCTGGTGGAGCGGGGACCACGCTCGAAGAAGATGCCGTTGATGCGCGAGGCATCCACCTTCAGCTCTCTCCCCCCCACGATCTCGCTCATGTTCCTGATGGGCTCCACGCCCGGCGTGATCTCGAAACCCACGTACTCCTGCAACGCTTCCAGTCGCAGGGGACTGCCCTGTCCGGATGGGTGGTAGAGAGCGGAGCCCCCGGGACGCTCCTCCCGCTCAAGCACAACCACATCATGGCCGCGCCTGCCCAGGTTTATGGCGGCGGTCATGCCCGCCAGCCCGCCCCCAACGATGGTCACCTCAGCCATTTTTGTCCTCCTCATCCCTGTTTCTGACTCCGTGTCGAAAATATATTATAGCCTTCTACCTGGATAAACACAAACTTCCCAGCTACCGACCGATTGACACCTGACCCCGTCGGCCATATAATCAATTCGGCTGTGTATGACTGACCAGTCGTTCACTATAACATATATAATATATCGGGAATGTATGCAAATCCGGCTTGATGGCAACACTGTTTGAGAGGCCCTTCCCCTGCGCGGAGCGGCCCGCGGTTAAGGCAAGGAGGTAGGTCGATGGCAGTGGCGGATATTACCGGCGAACTCGCGGAGTTCGTGGGCAAAGACAATGTCAAGACGGGGGCCGCGGCGCTCGCGCCCTATTTCGCGGACCCGGTGAAGGAGACCGGCCTGGTTCTGGTGAGGCCGGCGGACGAGTACGAACTGGCGGAGGTGGCGGACGCGGCGGACAGGGCGAAGATGCCCCTCTTTTCGGTGCGCCGGGAGAAGATGGACAACGGCCTCGCCTCCCGCAAGGGTCTGCTCATAGACCTCTCGCGCATGGACTCCATCAAGGAACTTGACCGGCGCAACCTAATGGCCCACATCTTCGCCGGTGTCACCTACGAGCAGCTGGACAAGGAGCTGCGCAAGATGGGCTGCAAGGTGCTCAATCCCGCCAACGCGACCTCGCGCTCCGTCCTGCGCTCCTATCTCGACCGCGACGTCTTGAACGGCAACGCGGTCTACCGCTTCCCCAACCTGTCCATCTTTCACGCCGTGCTCTCGGACGGGCGCATCTGGGTGTCCGGCTCGCAGCAGATGACCGCCGAAGGCATCGCCGACTTCCGCGAGGACCAGGGGCCGCAGTTCTCCCTCTTCTTCGGCGCCTCGGAAGATATCTTCGGCATCCCTTACTACGCCATCGTCTACATCTACCCCATCAGGGAGAAGCGGCGCGTCCTCCTCTTCGGCTTCGACGAGCTGGAGCCGGCGGCGCAACTGGCCTACAAGGTGAACCGCGAAGAGCACTGTTTCGAGTGCGTGACCGCCAACTCCCGCTACCTCTCGGTGCTGCTCGGCAAGGACGCGGGCGCGGCGGCCTCCCTGCGGGAGAAGCTCCCCCCCTGGACCACGGCCATCAGCATCGAGCACCACACCGAACTGGTGGACCTGTGGGAGAAGTACGTGCGCGCGGACGCCGAGTCCTCCGGGGCGAAGGAGATCGACGGCGAACTCGCGCAGATGATGGACGACAAGTTCCAGAAACCCTGGTACATCTTCGACCGCGATTACCTCAGGGGACGCACCACCTTCATCGAGCATTATGATTTCTATAAGCGCGCTCCGGGCCTGCTGGCCGCGGTGCGCGATATCGCGCAGTCCAAGGGTTACGCGGCGGACGAGGTGGGCCAGGCGCTCATCCCCACCTACTTCGGAGCGTCCTGCTACTGCGAGAGCGACCTCTACTTCGACCCCGCGGACGAGGCGGAGGCGGCGGAGGCGGCGGAC
Source organism: Actinomycetota bacterium (assembly GCA_040757835.1). NCBI lineage: Bacteria > Bacillati > Actinomycetota > Actinomycetota bacterium. The sequence goes on along the minus strand of JBFLWJ010000012.1, from coordinate 48,782 downwards.
ATCTACCGCTCCTCCTATGCCAAGCTCATCGACGAGCGCAGCTTCATAGACCGTCCCACCGGAGAGGCGGCGAAGATGGTCTACGGGCGCGCCGACGCGGGTTTCCTGAAGATCCTCAAGACCTTCAAGAACGTCATCGACCCCTCGGGCCTCATGAACCCCGAGCAACTGCTGGAGGGGGTGTAGGAGATGAAAAAGAGGATAACCGCTCCCCGCGAGGTGCTGCACGAGCTTCAGCAGGACTACTTCATTTGCACCAAGTGCAAGATATGCCAGGGGGTGCACGTGCAGTTCTGCCCCGAGGCACGCTTCTGGCGCAACTGCCCGTCCGGCACCCGCTTCCGCTGGGACGCCTACTACGCCTCGGGCAAGATGGAGATCGCCCGCGGCCTGCACATCAACGAGATCGAGCCCACGGACTCCATGCAGCACATCCTCTACACCTGCATGCTGTGTTCGTCCTGCCAGGAGCAGTGCTACGAGGTGAAGCAGCTCCATCCCACCCGCGTCTTCGAGCTCATGCGTGAAAAAGCGGTGCGCGAGGGCTGGGGCCCCCTGCCCGAGCACGCGGCCCTGGCCGAGAGCCTCGAGAAGAACGACAACCCCTTCGGCGCCGACAAGGGGAAGCGCGGCGACTGGGCCGAGGGCCTGGCGCTGAAGAAGCTGCCCGGCGATAAGGCCGAGGTGCTCTTCTACGCCGGCGACGCCTACACCAGCGACCCCGCCCTGCGCCACGCCGTACGCGCCGCGGCCCAGGCGCTGCTGGAGGCGGGCCTCGACGTGGGCACCCTGGGCGCTGACGAGATCAGCGACGGCTCCCTCATGCTCATGATCGGCGACCGCGATTTCTTCGAGGAATACGCGGCCGCGAACATAGAGACCTTCAACTCCCTGGGCGTAAAGACCATCGTCACCCCGGATACCCACGCGGCCTGGGTGTTCAAGGAGGAATACTCGCGCCTGCTGGACCCCGGCATCACCGTCTACCAGATCAGCCAGCAACTGTCGCGCCTGCTCAAGAAGGGCGCCCTGGCGCCGCAGAAGGAAGTGGCCCTGAAGGCCGTCTACCACGACCCCTGCAAGCTGGGGCGGCGCTTCGACATCTACGAGGCGCCGCGCAAGGTGCTGCGGGCGATCCCCGGCCTGGAACTGCTGGAGTTCCCGCGCGCCACCTTCAACTCCCTCTGCTGCGGCGGCGGGGGCGGGGTGCGTTACGCCATGCCGGACTACGCGCTGGCGACGGCCAGGGAGCGCCTCTTCGAGGCGGAGTGGACGGGCGCCGAGGCCATCATCACCACCTGCCCCTACTGCGTGCAGATGTTCAACCAGGCGGTGGAGGCTACGGGGAGCAAGATGAAGGTCTACGACCTGGCCGAGGTCTTACTGGAATCGCTGGGGAAGGAGGTGTAGGGATATGTGGACAAAGGACATCGCCAAGGAGATCAAGGAAAGGCGCATCTCCGGCATCATCATGCAGCACGAGGTGGAGCCCCGGCACAACCGGCCGGAGAGCATAGCCCGCGCCAAGGAGATGCTCAGCGAGATACTGGGCTCCGAGTGGGTGACCGACGACCCGGTGATCCTCATCGGGTACTCGCGCGACCAGGGGCCGCTGCCGGCCACCTATCCCCATCTCGTGGTCATGCCCGAGAGCACCGAGGAGGTGGCGGAGGTCTACCGCATCGCCAACGAATGCGAGGTGGACGTCATCCCCATGGGCACCGGGCTCACCACCATGGGCCTGCACATCCCCCTCTACGGTGGCATCATCATGGACCTGCGGCGCATGGACAAGGTGCTGGAGATCGACGGTGAGAACTGCTATATGATCATCCAGCCCGGGGTCAACTACCTGGTAGCCCAGGTGGAGGCCCAGAAGGTGGGATGCCGCGTGCTCAACCCCTCGACGGCGGCCACGGCCGGGGTCATCTCCAACCACGCCTTCTGCAACATCAACACCCTGGCCTCCAAGTACGGCTTCGGTATCGACAACATAATCGACATGACCATGGTAATGCCAGACGGCACCATCCTCAGGACGGGGCCGGCCGCCTACGGTGCGGTGAAGGCCCATGTGCCCGGGCCGGGACCGGACATGGCCTCGCTCTTCCGCTACGCCTTCGGGCAGTTGGGCACGGTCACCGAGATGACCCTGCGCATCTACCCCGAGGCCGAGCATATCTACCAGATCTTCCCCGCCTACGAGAAGGACGACCTGCAGTGTGTCATCGACGTCCTCTACAAGGTGGCCAACGAGAACCTCACCCTGGAGCTGGCCCACATGCAGAACTCATTCTTCGGCATCTTCGTGGGGGCGACCAACCAGCAAGCCAGCGCGCTGGCGGGGGCCTTCCCGCGCAACAACCTCTTCTCCATCTTCGCCGGCGCGACCATGGAGGAGGCCATGCTCAAGGCAGAGGTCTTCAAGAAGGTCATCCTGGAGATAGACGACAGCTGGGAGTTCCTCCCCGTGGACGCCATGGAGGACCTGGTGGGCGACCTGCGCAGCGTGAACATGGACCGCTGGCAGAAGTTCTTCAACGTCACAGTGCGCGTGATGCGGGTGCGCGGCTCCTTCCTCATCGGCGCCCTCATCGGCCACCTGGACAACTTCCTGGAGGCCGAGCGCAGGATGCGCATAGAGACCACCAACCAGACCGGGCACACCGAGGACAACCTGCCGCCCGATGACGCCTCTACCTACCTGCAGCCCTACCACATGGGACGCTCGGCGTACATGGAGTACGACCTCTATTCCAACCAGGGCGACAAGGACGACAACATGCGCATGTTCATGACCTATATGCGGGCCATGATGGCCGGGATCCTGGGCGAGGGCCTGGTGCTCGCCTGCGGCGCCATCCCGCTCAACAAGGGCATGGCCCTGCCGCTGCCAGAGGGCATGCCCACCCTGGACGACCTGATGACCCTCGCCATGCCCAACGCGACGGCCTTCACCGACGCCATGGTGGCCTTCAAGATGGCGGTGGACCCCAACAACATCGCCGCGCGCAGGTGGGACTACGATACCGGGCTATGCAAGAAGCTCAGCCTGTAAGTAAAGACGGGCGCCGGCGCGGCGTCCGGCAAGGATGGCGAAGCCGGGCCGGCGGGCCTGGCGGTGCCGGCTAGGCGGCCGGCAGGGAGCGGAGGAGGTGGTTCCATAGAGGGTTGACGGGTCCGGGAAACGGGGACAGCGGACCATGGCGGCGCGCGGACACGTCGCCGGAACGAGCCCCATCCCGGCGAGGCCGGAAAACGGCGTTTCTGGGTAAAATGATGCCGCCGGCCGGCCGCAGGGACCGGCGGGCGGCTCAACCCGGTGTCGAGCTGGTCACTTTCGGAGGGGGCAGGACACGAAGGGGGGACCATGGCAGAGGTTACCATCGTTGGAGCGGGCCTGGCCGGCCTGGTGGCGGCGGTCAACTGCGCGCGCGCCGGTCATAAGGTGAAGGTGCTGGAGAAGTTCGACCGCATCGGCGGAGATCCCTACATCCGTCCCGCGGTGGACGTCACGCCCATGCATCCCGACCGGCTGGGGCGTTTCGTCGGCATCGAGCTCGAACCCCCATATGTAACGCCCACGCAGGAGTTCCCCATCTACGTCTACGGCAAGCCCCACGTCATCCCCGGCTGGCAGCTCTACCTGCAGTCCGTGGAGAGGGGCTCCCGTTCCACCTCCATCGACACCCTGCTCTACGAGGCGGCGCTGGCCGCGGGGGCCGAGTTCGAGTTCGGGGTGTCCGTCGACTCACAGGGAGACTTCGCCCAGCTCCCCCCCAGTACCATCGTGGCCACCGGCCTGCACATCGAGCCGTTCCTTTCCCTGCGGCGGCCCTACGTCGAAGTCTACGGCTTCATAGGCAAGATGCGCTACGAGGGACCGCCGAATATCAGAGGTTTCTTCGACCGTTACACCAGGTACTACAACTACTGCGCCAACGTGAACGGGGTGGCCTTCGCCCTCGGCTTCGACGGCAGGCCCGTCTCCGAGTCCATGCGCGATACCTGGGACCGGCAGCTGCGAGACTGGGAGGGCATGGAGTTCGAGCAGTGGCTTCCCCACGAGGGAGTGGTGGCGACGAAGAAGGCCACCGACCCCTGCCTCTTTTGCGGCGACAAGATCCTGGCCGGGACCCTGGCCGGGATGCAGGACCCCTTCTTCCTTTTCGGGGTCCAGAGCTCGCTGGTCTCGGGGAAGATCGCGGCCATCGCCATCGACGACAAGGAGCGGGCCTGGAGGCTCTTCCATGCCTTCACGTCGGCGCGCAAGTATTCCTGGCTCTACAAGAAGTTTTTCGACCTCCAGCCGCATTTCGCGCGCAACCTTGGCCTGCGGTTGGGGTTCGGCATGTACCTGAAGCAGCGCGGGCTGCTGCAACCACTCATCGATATCGCCTTGAAATCCCTGCCCGGCTTCGGCAGGTATTAGAGATCTTCTGGGGGCACCTCAAATGGCTGAGAAGAAAGTCAACATAGTCGGAGCGGGACTGGCCGGCCTGTGTGCGGCCATCACCGCGCGCAAACTGGGCTACGAAGTGCATTGCGTCGATAAGTACAACCGTGCCGGGGGTATGCCCGGCGCCCACCCCTTCGTGGACGCCACCCCCTTCGACCCCGCACGGATGTCGCGCTTCCTTGGCGTGCCCATCGGGGAGCCCCAGGTGGGGAGGGTTGAGACCTTCCCCATCTACGCCTTCGGGAAGAAGTGCGAACTCGACCCCGCCCATTTCGAGCTGTACAACGTGGAGAGGGGGCCGCGCAGGACGGCCATCGACCGCTACCTCCACGATATCGCCCTGGACATGGGGGTGACCTTCGAGTGGGGGAACCCGGTGAAGACCCAGAAGGACCTGGCACAGTTCCCACCCAACACCATCGTGGCCACCGGTCCCTATATCGAGGCCTTCGAGGCCCTCAACATCCCCTACCAGGTCGCGGGCGGATACGTCATGAGCGCGCCGTACAAGCCCTGGGGGAAGGAAAAGTCGTTCGTCCGTCACTGTGCCGTATACTTCGACTACTACACCAAGGACTACTGCTACCTGCCCACGGCCAACGGCATCTGCGCCGGGCTCTTCTTCGCCCGCCGCCCCATCAGCGAGGAGCAGCGCGCCACCTGGGAGAAGCAGGTGAGGGAGACGGAGGGCATGGAGTTCAAGAAGTGGTGGCCGGAGCAGGGATACTTCGCCTCCCGCTACCCCAACCAGCCCAGGCTCTTCGTTGGCAACAAGATCCTGGCCGGCACCCTGGCCGGAGCACAGGACCCCGGCACCTATTTCGGTTGCCACGGGGCCATGGTCTCGGGCAAGATCGCGGCCATCGCCCTGGAGGACAAGGCGACGGCCCAGGAGATGTTCGACGTCTGCAACCGCAGCTTCAACCTCATGTGGGTGCAGCGCCGCGTGGCCATCAACTACCAGCCTGATTTCATGCGCGCCATCGGCATGAGAATAGGTCTGGGCCAGGTGGCGAAGACGCCGGCGCTGGGCAGGATGGTCCTGGGCGGGATGACCAGGATGATCCCCGGCTACGTGCTATTGAAGAACATGGACAGATATTCAAGATATATAAACATCTAGGAGGTCGTGATGCCCAAGGACAAGGGACCCGTTCATGTGGTGGGAGCCGGACTGGCCGGTCTCGTCGCAGCCATCAACCTGGCACGGGAGGGGCACGAGGTCATCGTGCTGGAGAAGGGGAAGAGGGTAGGGGGGCTTTCGGTATACAACCCGTCCCCGCACGGCACCCCCATGGACGCCGATGCCATGTCCCGCTATACCGGCATCGACCTCAAGCCGGGCATGGTGCAGATGACCGACGGTATCCTCAAGGTCTGGGGCAAGAGCTACAACATGAAGTTCCCCTCAAACTGCCAGGCATGGATGATAGAGCGCGGCCCGCGCGCCTCGTCCATGGACAGTTATCTCTACCGCATCGCCGTGGAGGAAGGGGTGAAGTTCGAGTTCGACCAGCGCATAGCCTCGGACAAACAGATCCGCGACCTCCCCCGGGGGACCATCATGGCCACCGGGCTGCACGCCGATGGTTTCGAGGCGGCAAACGTGCCATACAAGGGCCTCTACGGCTACTTCGCCAAGTGCCGGGTGCCGTGGATGGAGCCGCGAGTGTCCTTCTGCTTCGACGACTATTCCCCCGACTATGCCTTCACCTGTTCGGTGAACGGCATCGCCTTCGCGCTCATCTTCAACCGCGAGCGGCCGGTGGCGAAGTGGGAGATGGAGAAGTTCGCCGAGCAGGCAACCCTGGAGGACGGCTACCCCTTCAAGAAGTTCTTCCCCCTGGGGGGAGGGGCCAAAGGCGGGGCCGCGGCCGCGCCCATCGCCAGCTTCACCAACCCGCGCCTCTTCCAGGGAGACCTCATCCTTGCCGGCACCCTGGCGGGGGTGATGGACCCGGTGCTCTTCTTCGGCATGCACGGCGCCTTCCTCTCGGGCAAGATAGCGGCGCGGGCCTACACCGACCCGTCGGGGGCTTACGACGAGTTCAGGCGCCTCAACTGGACCTTTTACCCGTTGCTGGCGGCCAAGCGCATCATCAACCGCAGCCCGCAGGACCTGCTGGTGAAGTACCCCATGCGGATGGCGCTGCCGCTGGCGTTGCTGCTCAACCGCTTCATGCTGCGGCCGTCCTTCATGGCAAACGTCACCGGATACGGCAGGTTGGGTACGGAGAAGTAAAAGCTGACCCCAGGAGGAAGGGAAATGAGAGTCATCGTCATCGGGGCGGGGCCGGCCGGGCTCGCGGCCACCTACGAGCTGCGCAAGCGGGGCGCCGACGTCCTCTGCCTGGAGGCGACGGACGTGGCGGGCGGACGCGCCCGCGGCTACAACAAGGAGGGCTACCAGTTCGACCTGGGGGCGCAGTTCTCCGCCAACCTCTGCACCACCACCTTCCGCCTCTGCGACGAGCTGGGCATGGAGGACGCCGTGCAGGACTTCGATTTCATGGGGGCCATGTGGCGCGACGGCAAGCTATATCCCATCCCGGCCACCATCAACCCGCGGGAGGCGCTTAAGCACTGGCGCGATATGCTCGGGTTCCGCGGCCTTCCCTGGAGGGGCTATCCCCAGATGGCCAAGGTCGGCTACCAGATGATCAAACGGCGCCGCGATTTCGACTTCGACAGCATGGACCCCGAGGCGGTCCTGGACCTGAGCGACATCAGCATCGAGGAATACGTCATGCGTTACGGCGGCCAGGTGGCCCTGGATTATGTCTTCCAGCCCATGACCGCGTCCCTTACCCTGGGGGAGCCGGACCAGGTGGGGGCCGCGCATATCCTGGCCCTGCTCATGGGGCTCATGCCGGGGCTGAAGTTCCTCAAGTACGGCATCGGGTCCCTTCCCGCGGCCCTCTACGAGGAGTGTAAGGATTCCATCCGCCTCTCAACCCCGGTGAAAAGGGTGGTGCTGGACGGAGGCAAGGCCCGGGGTGTGGAGACCGACGAAGGCTTTATGGATGCGGACGCGGTCATCTGCACCACCACCGCCACCACCGCCATGCGAATTATCCCGGACCTCCCCCCTACCCTGCGCAAGCCCCTGGAGACGGTGACCTACAGCTCGTGCATCCACTTCATCTTCGCCCTCAAGGAAAGGCTGCTCCCCGAGGGATGGTACGCGGTGACCTTCTCGCGCAACGAGGGCTCCATCCAGCCGGGTTTCGCCGACGCGGGCGGCAAGTCCCCGTACTTCTCGCCTCCCGGAGCCGGCCTGGTGCACAGCCTCACCTGGGGCAGGCGGGCGAAGGCCTTGAACGAACTGCCCCTGGAAGAGTTGAAGCAGATGATGATCAAGGACCTGCAGAAGATCATCCCCACTATGCCGGACGAGCCCTACATGACAGAGGCGGTGCGCTGGGACGAGGCCATCTGCCTCGACCCGCCCGGACAGGCCCGGGCCATCCACGACATGCGCAAAAACAATTACCGGGACGTGGAGGGCTTGTACCTGGCCGGCGAGTACATGTACCTAATCTCCTGCGTGGAGGGCGCTCTGCGCAGCGGTATCGAGGCCGCCACCGAGGCCGCGCGCTGACAGGCTTTTACGACACACCCCGACGTATCCGGTGCGGACGGGACGCCGGCGCCCTGCCGCGTCCCGGGTGAGGATGACATAACGGCCGTTTCCGGCACCTGGGGCGATCTCGCTCCTTCCCGTTAGTCGGGCTTTCCACAGGGGAATCAGGATGATAAGGCGCGGAGGCATTCGCGCGCTCCGAACGGACCAGAGGACATAACCTGCGGTGGGAGGAATAGATGGAGACGGGACACGGCTGGCGGAAAGGGAGGCAAGAGACCACGATGGCCGAGACGTCGTCTGGCGATCCCGGCTTCACCCACGACATACACAACATCAAGCGCCTGGAGAGGATGTTGTGGCTGATTCCCACCGGCATACAGGTCGTCGACAGCGAGGGGCGCAACGTTTATGCGAACCGCCGCGCCCAGGAGATCCTGGGACTGAGCTTCGACGAGATCACGCGCCGTTACTCTCATTCGCCTGAATGGCACATCACCGATATGGACGGCAATCCCCTGGCGCCCCAGGACCGCATCTTTCATCGTGTCAAGCGGAGCCTGCAGGCGCTCTACGACCAGAAGCTCATGGTGTGGCGGCCTGACCGGCACTGGATCGCCATCTCCGTGAATGCCCAGCCCCTCTTCGACGATGATGGGGTGTTCAACGGTCTGGCCTCGGCGATCACGGACATCACGGACATCGTGCTCATGGAGAGGGAACTGGTTCGCCGCCAGGAGCAGCTGGAGGAGACTGTGAGGCAGCGTACCCTGAGCCTGGAGCAGCTCAACCGGCGGTTGCAGCGGGAGATAGAGGTGGGGGAAGGGCGCGAGGTGGAGTTGGAGTCGGCCAACCGCCGCCTGCAGGCGCTCTCGCTCTTCCTGCAGTCCTCCCGGGAAAGGGAGAGGTCGCGATCCGCCTATCGCGTCCATGACGAGATCGGCCAGAACCTGACGGTGCTGCAGATGGCCCTAAAGAACGTGGAGAAGGACTACCTGGAGGGCGAGGGTGCCGTGGAAGCCATGTGGCAGGTCTACGGCATCATGGACCAACTGCTGGAGCTGGTCAATACCATCTCCGAGGAGCTGCGGCCGCCCATACTGGACGACGCGGGACTGGGCGCGGCCATGGAGTGGCAGTGCTCGGACTTCCAGGATAAGACGGGGATCCCCAGCCGCGTGGAGCAGGCGTTGGGAGAGGTATCGCTGGACCTCGAGAAGAGCACGGCAGTCTTCCGCATCCTCCAGGAGATCCTGGCCAACCTGGCGCTGCGGCCGGGGGTCCAGCGCGTGGAGGTGGAGACGAAGCCGCAGGGAGACATGCTGGTGATGACGGTGGACGGCGGGGGGGAAGGCATAGAAGAGCGGGACCTCCAGCGCGCCGACCCCCTCTCCCTCGACTTCATGCGCGAATACATCGGGAAATTCAGTGGCGAGGTGGGAATAATACCTTCGGGCGGTAAAGGAAGGATGGTCGTGGTACGAGTGCCCCTGTAGGGGATACGGTCAGGCGGGGGTCGCGGCCACGGTGCTGTTGCGGAGGATGAGTGCATGATCGAGGTCTTCGTGCTCGATGACCACCCCATTGTCAGGCAAGGCCTGGAGAGGATCCTGGAGGAAGAGGCCGACATGCGGGTGGGCGGGCAGGCCGGCAACTACCTGGATCTCATGGAGCTGCTGCGGTCGCGGAGGCCCGACGTCATCATCCTGGATATCACCATGCCCGACCGCAGCGGCCTGGACGTACTCAAGGACCTCCGCGCCATGTACCCGGACATCCCCGTGCTCATAATGAGCGTGCACGACGAGAAGCACTTCGCCACGCGCACCATCAAGGCGGGCGCCGCGGGGTACCTCAACAAGATGAGCGTCTCCGACGAACTGGTCACCGCCATCCGCCGCGTGGTCAGCGGCCGCAAGTACATCAGCCTCAAGGTCGCGGAGCAGCTCGCGGAGGAGCTGGACCGGCCACCGAACGGCATGCCCCACGAGGCCCTCTCCGACCGCGAGTTCCAGGTCATGTGCATGATCGCCGGCGGCATGAAGTCAAAGGAGATCGCCGACCAGCTGGGCATCAGCCACAAGACGGTCAGCACCTACCGAGAGCGCCTGCTCAGAAAGATGGGCATGCGCACCAACACCGAGCTGGCGCACTACGCGGTGAAGAACCAGATCATCGACTGACCTGCACCCCGGCAAGCTTGGGGAACGCTTTAGACCCGACCCCGTTCGGTGCCACGATCGGCGGTCGAGGTGCAGGCTTGGGGTCTATCCACGGCAGGGACGTGAAGTGAAAGAATTTACCGGTTCTCTACGAGATCCCCACGGAAACTTAACCGTTCTGATGCAGATTAGGGCTAACAGAATCACATGACCGGTAAGCTACGTGATAAGGAAGCATATCGGGAGGGATGAAGTTGCAGAAGATGGACCGCAAGGAATTCATCATCAAGAGTTGCCGCTGGGCCGCGGGGGCGGGAGCGCTCTATCTCGCGGGTAACCTCATCTCTTGCTCCAGCGCTCAAGACGACAATGCCACCACATCCAGCGCCTACGGCGGCGGGCAGAGCGCTGACCCCGGCACAGCCGACAAAAACCCGAACAACGAAGACAGCGCCGCCGGCAGCGAGCAGAGCACCGGGACCGCCAGCGTAGCCGTGGTGGTGAGCGAGCGGTGCATCGGCTGCGGCAAGTGCGCGCGTGGCATCTGCCCCAACGATGCCATCTCCATAATCGGCGACCTGGCGGTGATCGGGGCTTCCTGTAACGGTTGCGGCAGGTGCATAAGCTACTGCCCCAGGAACGCCATCCAACTCACGGGCGGGGTCTCTTCATCCCGGGCCGCCCCTTACCCCGTGACGGCGGCGGCCAAGGCCGCGGCGGCATGATGCATATCATGCCCGCGAGCCTTTACCGGTGAACATGAGCGGTTCGAATCGCGTATCAGTAGTAAACGGAGCACAAACGCTCACGGCGGGCCATGCTGACGCCGCTCAAAGACAGCAGCGAGCGCGGGTGAGATAATCACCGCGAGGAGTGATGAGCTTGCAGGAGATGGACAGAAGGAAATTCCTGGGTAAGGCCGGAGGCGTTGCAGCCGGGCTCGGGGCTCTCTATATCGTCTCCGCCATTCCCGGTTGTGGGAACGGCACCAACGAGACCTGTCCCGTGGACGAGGGGCCCGCCGCCACTGCCGGGGAGATCCCGGCCCCGGCCGCCGCTACCGCGCCTGCAAAGGGCCTGGTGGTGGCGAAGGGAAGCGATCCCTCGCTCATGCTGCGCAGGGGCCTGGAGACATGGGGAGGCATGGCGGCCATGGGTCTCGCGGGCAAGAAGGTGCTCATAAAGGTGAACGCGGCATTCGCGCGTGCCCCCGAGGACGCCACCACAACCAACCCGGAACTGGTCGCGGAGGCGGTGCGGCAACTCCTGGCAGCAGGTGCCTCCAGGGTCACCGTCTTCGACCATATCCTGCAGGACCTCCCCGACCAGACAGTGGAGAAGAACGGCATCGGTCCGGCGGCGAAGGCGGCAGGGGCCGAGCTGGTCATCTACGCGGTGAAGAAGCCTGGCGCGGCGCGCATCGTGCCCATCCCCGGGGCCACCGCCCTCCCGTCCGCGGGCATCCTGGAGGAGATATTCGAGGCCGACGTCATCGTCAACATGCCCAAGGTCAAACACCACAGCGGGGCCAAGCTCTCCATGGCCATGAAGAACTTCATCGGCATCACCCAGACCATGGGGAGGTTCCACGATATCGAACTGCAGCGGGCCATCGCCGAGATAAACACGGTGGTTAGGCCGGCCCTGGTCATCTCCGACGCCACCAACATACTTCTGGACCACGGCCCCGGCGGCCCGGGCACGGTTGCCAACCCGGGGCTGATCGTCATCGCCACCGACCCCGTTGCCGCCGACTCCTACTGCTGCTCCCTCTTCAACAGGGCGCCGTCGGAGATAGGCTACCTCACCTACGGCCAGCAGCTCGGCGTGGGCACCACCGACTTCGCCTCCCTGGGGGTCACGGAGGTGAGCGCGTGAAAAAGGGCTGCCGCCGCGGCGTGCACTGGATCCGCAGGGGGGTGCAGGCAGCCTTCATCGCTCTCTTCATCGCCTCCGCGTGGGCCGCGGCCTATCCGCCCAGCAGCAGGCCCGTGGAGAACCTCTTCCTGCGCACCGACCCACTGGCGGCTTTCTCGGCGGCGTGGGAGAGCGGGATCTGGCTCTACCTGCTACCCGCCTGGATACTGCTGGGACTCACGTTGCTGAGCGGCCGCTTCTTCTGCGGTTGGGTCTGCCCCCTGGGGTCCGGCCTGGAGATGCTCCCATCCCTCGAGGACCGGCGCCCCAGGAAGATGTCGCGCCTGCGACCGAAGGACATCTTCGGCCGCACCATCGGCGCCGATGACCGCCGCATCCGCCTGAAATATATCTTCCTGGGGATACTGTTGCTCCTCTACGTGCTCGGGATCAACGCCATCTGGATCTTCGATCCCCTGGTCATCGCCAACCGCGCCGTGCTCTTCGTGCTCTTCGGCAGCGTGCCATTCCTGTTCATCGCCCTGGTGGTCCTGGCGGTGGTGGTGGGACCTCGCTTCTGGTGCCAGGAGATGTGCCCGCTCGGGGCATGCCTCTCGCTGGCGAGCATGGCGGGCTCGCGCCTGCCGGCCAAGGCCAGCCCCCTGGCCCTGGTCAAGGACGAGGAAGCCTGCATCCACTGCGGCAAGTGCTCCTGCGCCTGCCCCTTCGGCATCCCGGAGGTGGCGGACAGCGCGAAGACGGGGCGCCTGGCCATCGCCGACTGCGCCCTGTGCGGCGAGTGCGTTGCCGCGTGCCCCGTGGAGGGAGCGCTGTCGCTGCGCGTCATGGGGGCGCGGGTGCTGGGATCGGGCACGTCGCGTCATGGACAGGACGAGCTGGAGGGGGCGCTGACATGCGAGACCTGAAGATAGGGCGGCGCGACTTCCTAGCCCTGGGCGTGGGCGGGGCAGCGGCCCTCTTCGCCTACGGCTTTTTGCGCGACCAGGGGGGCGGCATACTGTTGCGGCCACCGGGCGCCCAGGACGAGGTGGATTTCACCGTGCGCTGCATGCGCTGCGGGGAATGCGTGCGCGCCTGCCTGACGCAGTGCCTCGAGCCCGCGCCGCGCGAGTTCGGCACCAGCAAGCTGTGGACGCCGCGCTTCAGTCCCGCCCTGGCCAAGTGCGAGTTCGAGCTGTGCGGCCGCGCCTGCGCGCAGGCTTGCCCGGTTGGCGCCATAAGCCGGCCCGCCGACAAGGACGTACGCATCGGCACCGCGGCGGTGACCCGCTCGAAATGCATCGCCTGGAATGAGGGCAAGGAGTGCCTGGTCTGCTACGAGCGCTGCTCCTACGGCGCCGTCGAGGTCGATTCCCGGGGCAGGCCGCGCGTCAACGCGGAAAAGTGCACCGGCTGCGGCGCCTGCCAGAACACCTGCGTCACCTGCCCCGACCCTGCCATCGTGGTCTATCCCCCGGGCACCGCCCCCACCGGATCCGGCGGCGGAGGCAAGCAAGGCAACTGATGGGGTCAGTCCCTGACCCCATCGTCTGTAAATGCGAGGAGAGCCCTGGTAATCAATGCAGTCAGGATGTCACATGTCAGCAGGATGACCCCATTATCTGTATGGCTCCAAGTCCTGTCATCGCGAGCGAAGCGTGGCGATCCCAACAAGCCCGAAACGCCGCAAGCGCATCTGTGGATGATGTCATCACATCCTCATCGCTGGCCAGTGAAGGCATACGGTCTTGAGCGAGCACGACTGGCTCTTATGGATTACGCCTCAATCCTGCCGGTTCCCATGCGTGGTCACGCAGGAGTTTGGTCTGTGCAAGGCCGGCTGTCTTGAAGCTCGAGGAACTTGCCAGCGGAGGGTCGAGGTTGTACCCAACCACGTCGTGTCCGCCGTCCCAGCCGTTATAATTGAAATACATTGGACGCTCGGCCATAATCGGGGGGCCAGAAGCAACAAACAGCCAGCATGATAGCTCCTGATTGTATCCGATACCGCCGTTGACGAAGATGGTCTTTCTGCTTCTGGCGGGGACCATGACTTCTCTGATTGCGGAATCGCTTGAAGGGTTGAGGAATACCATGAATACATCGGCATCCTCGTTACCGGGGTTCTGCAAGCAGATCCATTCGTGAAAACCTGTTCCCGTGTAGCCCTCGGCGAAGAACCACTCCGTGGAGAGTATGTCGGCGCCAATGACGCAGTGTCCCCCCTCCCAAGGAGCCCCACCGGCGGTGTAGCTGAAGTACATGGGGCGCTCGGCGAGGAAATAGGAGTCGGATATCAGTTTAACTGAGACATCCTTTTCCGCTCCCACCACGTCGTAGGCGTAGATGGTGTGCCTGGTCTCCGGCGGAATGGTGTAGCTACGCTTCACAGGTTCCCCCTGGCCCTCGCCGAGTTGGTAGGTGGCGTTCACCGTTATCGTGTCGGTGAAGGGGTTCTGGATAGTGATCCATTCCTCGAAGCCAGAGCGGGTGGTGCCCTCCGCGAAGTAGTATTCCTTCGAGACGAACGGCTGACCCATCACGCAGTGGCCGCCCTCCCAATGATGGTTGCCTGTCCCCAGGTAGTCAAAGTACACGGTGCGTTCGGCCACCACATACTGGTCGGACTCAAGTAGCAGGGAGCATTCGTAGCCCTGTCCCAGCAGGTCGTTCACTCGGAAGGTGCGCCGCGAGGCCGCTGGTACACTAGCTGTCTTGTCTATCTCCCCATCATGCGCAGTCTGGAAATGGAAAGTGAGATTGCTGGGAGCATCATTATAGTTGAGGACACACACATATTCGTCGAATCCCGGACCGGTATAGCCTTCGGCGAAAAACCAGAACTTGCTCAGATAAGGTGAGGCCACGACGTCATGGCCCCCGGTCCAGTATCCGTTATAGATGAAGTACATCGGGCGCTCGACCACCACTTCTACGTTTGAATAGACAACCACGGAGACCTCGCTGCCGTTTTCGAAGTAAGGGTTGATAGAAGCGTTGACGTTGATGGTCCTGCGCGACATCGTGGACATAGTGAAAGTCTCAAACAGATAGGTGTTGTCCGGGAAGAAGTAATAGACCTCGACCAGGGCACCACAATCATTTTGATTACCTATGCAGAGGAATTCCTGGAAGCCATTACCAGTGTAACCTTCCGCGAGTCCCAATCCATGCGGGAGGACCTTTAGCTCTACTGCATTGGAGTATCCATCGCGATAGACCCTGACATCTATCTCCCTGGCGTTCGTATCGCTCAATACCTGGTTGGGGACCTTTACCACTATTCGTGTATCCGACCAGCTCACATACTGGAGTGCCTGATAAGCGCCAAATTGCACATATGCCGTCCCCCGGGTTGGGCCAAACCCAGACCCTGTTATCTCAACCTTTTCCCCGGTCGTCGCTTTTTCGGGGTTGATGCTATCGATGTGGGGGACAGCCATTGAGGAGGCCGCCCGGGCTGTTGGAACGTTATAGGCCATGGGCATGATGAGCGCGGCCAGGGAAACAAACAGCACAAGGAAAGGTATCGTGCCCCTGTTCCTCTGGATACGAACGCGGCCAGTGAAGGTACTCTTCCTCATCCCCAAACCCCCTTGCATCCTTGGTGCACTGTACTTCCCACACGCCCTTCGTGCTGCGAAAAGTATATCAGACAATCCGGCTTGAAATGCTAGTCCCGGTTCTGCATCCCATGCATCGCTGTAAGCCCTTCAAGTCTGGGGATCATACCAGAAGCCGGGTTCGAGGCGGGATGGATCCCCGTGCCCGTCCTGGGGGTCTGGAGGGACCGGACGAGCCCGCTTCTGTGTAGCCACCCGGCACTGTAATATACGGGCGGCAATGGATAGAATAGACGTATTAATCAAGCGACCGTAAGCGCCAGCGTTTATGAAAGGAGCGTCATGGACGTCCAGGCCATAATCGATGAGTGCATGGAGTTGTGGCGGGACCCTTACCCGCACCTGGCCAGGCTCAGGGACGAGGGCCAAAAACCCATGGCGGTGTTCTGTTCTTACACCCCGGAGGAGATCATCCACGCGGCGGGGTTCACGCCGGTGCGCCTCATGGGTTCGGTGCGCACCATCACCCATGCCGACGCCCACCTGCAGGCTTACTGCTGCTCCCTGGCCCGCACCGACCTGGACATGGCCCTTGCCGGCGAGCTGGACTACCTGGAGGGCGCGGTCTTCGTGCAGACCTGCGACACCATGATGCGCCTCTCGGACATCTGGCGCCGCAACACGGACTTCCCCTTCCACGGCGACCTGGTTCTCCCCATCCGCATGGGAGAGGAGGTCTCCCTGCCCTTCCTGGAGGAGGAGGTGCGGCGCTTCCGCCACAGCGTGGAAGAGTACACCGGCGAGTCCATCTGGGACGACGCCCTGGAGGAGAGCATCCATATCTACAACCGCAACCGGCGCCTGGCCGACCGCCTCTACAAGCTGCGCGCCTCGAGCCCCGGCGCCATCGACGGTCTTTCGGCCACCGCAGTCGTGACCGCCGGGTTCTGGATGCGCCGCGAGAAGCACAACGAGATGCTGCACGAGCTGCTGGAGGGTCTGGACACGGGCAAGGCGGCGGGTAACGGAAAGACCCCTCTCTTCGTAAGCGGCAGCACCTGCACCACCCCGGACCTCATGGAGCTGCTCATGGAGCTGGGGGCGGAGGTGGTGGACGACGACCTCTGCAGCGGCCACCGCTATTTCGATAACTACGTGGACGAGGCGGACACCCCGGAGGAGGCGCTGGCCCGGCGCATGTGGGGGAGGATCAACTGCCCCGCCAAGCACCAGTGCATCGAGGACCGCGCCGAGCACATGCTGCGGCAGGTGCAGGACAGCGGCGCCAGGGGAGTGGTCTTCTTCCTGCAGTCCTTCTGCGAGCCGCACCTCTTCGACGTGCCTTACCTGAGAGAGCGCCTGCAGGACGAGCTGGACGTGCCCTCGCTGGTGCTGGAGACGGAGCTGCAGTCGTTCTCCCGCGGCCAGCTGCGCACCCGGCTGCAGGCTTTCATCGAGACCATCAGTGGAGTATAGGGGGTCAGGCCTTGGATATTGGATGGCAGGATATGGGAACGGAGGCAAAGTCCCTGCATATAAGGGGGTATATTGCGTGTTTTCGTTTAACATACCGTGGTATCCAAGATCCAAGACCTGACCCCATAGATTAAAGGAGGAGGAGATGGGTGAGGATAACGCCAGGGCGGCGGACAAGGAGCGGCGCAGGATAAAATCGGCAGATACCATGCGCGACATGATGGTCAAGTACTACACCGAGGCCAAGGGGGCGGAGGGTACCGGCCGCCACATCGCCTGGATCACCAGCGGCGCGCCCGTGGAGCCCCTCATCGCCTTCGACGTCATCCCCGTCTATCCCGAGAACCACGGCGCCATGTGCGGCGCCTCGCATATGAACGTGGAGCTGTGCGAGGTGGCGGAGGGGCGCGGCTTTTCCCGCGACCTCTGCTCCTACGCCCGCGGCGACATCGGCAGCGCCATGACCAAGGGCGGTCCCATCGGCGGCCTGCCCCGCCCCACCTTCCTGGTGGCATGCAACAACATCTGCAACACCGTCTTCAAGTGGTACGAGGAGCTGGCGCGCTTCTTCGACGTCCCCCTGTTCATCTACGACACCCCCTTCGTCCGCGGCGACCTGCCCCGGCACATCGCCGACTACGCCCTGCGCCAGATGGAGGAGTACATGGGCTTCCTGGAGGAAGTCACAGGCAGGCCCTACGACGAGCCGCACTTCGTGGAGGTGGCGGCCAAATCGCTCTTCGCCTCCGCCCTGTGGAAGGACGTACTTGCCTGCAACGAGCACAAGCCCGCGCCCATGACCTGCTTCGATGCCTTCATCATGATGGCCCCCATCGTCACCCTGCGCGGCACCCAGGAGGTGGTGGACTTCTACCAGGGGCTGCTGGACGAGATGAAGCAGCGCATCGACGAGGGCATCGGCATCCTGCCTTCCGAGAGGTACCGCCTGATCTGGGACAATATCCCGGTATGGTACGAGATGCGCAACCTGGGGCGCCTGTTCATGGAGCTGGAGACCTGCCTGGTGGCCGACACCTACACCAGCGCCTGGACCTTCGAGGGCGTTGACGTGGATAAGCCGCTGCAGAGCATGTCCAAGATCTACACCGAGGTCTATCTCAACATCAACCTGGAGCGCATGGCGGACAAGATCGAGAGCCTGGCCACGCGCTACGGCGTGGACGGCATGCTCATGCACTCCAACCGCAGCTGCAAGCCCTACTCCCTTGGACAGTACGACCTGGCGAGGGAGTTCGCGAAGAGGACCGGCAAGCCGGCCCTGATCATAGAAGCCGACCATACCGACTCGCGCTGGTACGACCGCGCCCAGGTGGAGAACCGCATCCGGGATTTCGTGGAGAACCTCCTGGGCGAGAGCGTCAGCGTATGAGGAGCTTGGGGTCAGCCCCTGACATGTGACATTTTCCGCAAGACAAGCACGTAATCCGCTGTGGATCGTGAACATGTCACATGTCAGGGGCTGACCCCAAGCTGACCCCCATGGAAAGCTTAAGTGTTACAGAAGAGCATCTATGAGATAATGCTGATTGAGATCCCGTCACGAAACTCATGCATTCCGTGGATCAACCGCTGTAGGAGGTGGGATGCACTCAGGTAGAGGGGCATATATTTTCCTGGTCCTTGCCGCCGTACTGCTCTGCCTGGTCCCGTTGGCCGCCGGACAGGCCCAAACCCCGGTCAAGAGCTGGGAGTTCGAGCGCTTCGACTCAGATGTCACCATCCACGAAGACGGCTCCTTCACCGTGCGCGAGACCCAGGTGGTCAACTTCACCGGCAGTTTCTCCTTCATCACCCGCGATATCAGCACCCAGATGGCGGGTTTCGATGAAGGCAGGACCTACGGCAAGGTGCGCGTCAAGGACGTCGAGGTGTACAACCTCGACGGCACCCCCTACGACGGCAGCAAGTGGGAGGCCGACTCCTACAACAGAGGCGAGCTCATCACCATCCACTTCCAGGCCCAGGACGAGCAGATGGGATGGATAATCGAGTACCGCATGAAGGGGGCCATCATCTATGCCGACGATTACGACCGTTTCTACTGGAACATGGTCTCCCTCGACCGTGCCGTGCCCATCAAGCATTCGCGCATGACCGTGACCCTCCCCGAGGGGGCCGACATGCGCGCGGTGGAGAGCCTTGATTACTACATGGATCCCACCGGCGGCACGCACGGCAGCGGCAGGGACGGAAACGTGCTGTGGTGGGAGGCGGAGAACATCTACCCTTACACCACTTTCACCGTGGACGTCTCCCTCCCCAAGGGTACGGTGCGGAAGCCATGGCCCTACCGCACCTCCACCATGTGGCTCATACTCCTCATAGCGCTGGGCATCTTTCTCGCGGCCGCCCTGCTCATGTTCGGATTGTGGTTCTGGAAGGGCAGGGACACCTACGCTGGCCCATCCCCCGGCGTAGCCTACGAGCCGCCGCGCGAGATGAGGCCCGCGGTCATGGCGGCGCTGGTCCATCAGCAGCCGAAGATGGAGGACATCGGGGCGACGGTGGTGGACCTGGCCGTGCGCGGTAAGCTGCGCATCATAAACGAGGGGGAGTTGGACCCGTCGTCGTCATCCGAGTTCGCCTTCGAGCGCAAGGACAAGAACACCAAGGACCTGCTGCCCTACGAGCGTGCGGTGATGGCGGGCATCTTCGTGAAGAAGGACGAGGACCGCGTGGACGAGGAGGACATCAGGGTGGGGGACCGCCTCCTGACCATCTTGAACGGGGTGAGGAAGGAGGTGAAGAAGGGCAAGTACTTCTACGACGACCCGGAGAAGACGGTGAGGAGATATTTCCACTGGGCCCTGCTTCTCATCCTCGTACCGCTGGCGGCCCTCTTCATCCTGCGCTTCTTCACCGACTTGGGATACGTGTGGCTCCTGCTCGTGGGCACCGTTCCCGCGGGTATTGTCGTCTGGATCATCGGGCATGCCATGCCCAGACGCACTGCCCTCGGATCCAGGGTGTACTGGCAGGCCATGGCCTTCCAGGAGTACCTGAAGACCGCCGAGGCGGGGGAGCCTGAGTCCATGACCCTGGAGAATTTCCAGGAGAACCTGCCCTACGCCATGGCGCTGGGCCTGGCGGACAAGTGGGCCGCCCTCTTCGCCGGTATCCTCACCACGTCTCCGGACTGGTACGAGGGCTCCGGCACTTTCAGCACCACCAGCCTTACCTCCAGCATGCGCAGCATGGGCACCACCCTCATGCTCAGCAGCACGCCCTCCAGCGGCTCGGGGGGATCGGGCTTCCACAGCAGCTTCAGCAGCGGAGGCTTCGGCGGCGGCTCATCGGGCGGGGGCTTCGGCGGCGGCGGCTCCTCCGCCGGCTGACTGGGGTCAACCCCGGCCCGTGCCAATGGCACACCTGGGGTCAGCCCCGTGCCCGTGCCGCATACCGAACTTAACCTCCCCGACTTTCCTGTAGGCTCCAAGTTCTGAGTGGATGGAGCCATGAAAGCAGAACGACATCCAACGCAATAGAAAGAACGAGCGTTGCGCATGCTCTTGGAGCTGTCCGTTTGGCAGCCCTTGGGTCAGGGTTCAAGTGCTGATTTCTTCAACAAATGAGCTCTGGCCTTTATTGTCGACTCGACGCAGCCCTTTCAACACTGGAGGCCTATCCCATTTCATGCGACGGATTCCCGATGGCCAGGAAGACGGACGGTTCGTCTCCCACCACCCAGCCGTCGTGTCCCGGCGGCACCAGGAAAAAATCGCCGGGCTCGGTCTCCAGCTCGCTGCCGTCGGCCATCAGGATATGCTGCCGGCCCGACAGTTGATATCCGATATGTGTATGCTCGCACCAATCCGTCTTCTCGCGATGTTTGGCGTCCTTGGACCACCTCCATCCCGGCTGCATGGTGATTTTAGTGAGCGCGATACCTCCCAGTTCCAGCGTCTCTAATAGCTGCCCCTCCCTGGCGTGGGAGTCGTCCGGGTGGTCAAACCGCTTGCGCTGCAGCGTCAACTCCTCTGTCTTCATCTCCAACACCTCCCCTCAAACCGCGTCCCCCCGCGGTACCGGCACTCTCAATCTCAACGTCTCACTTACTGGAAACAAATGGTATGACGTCGCTCAGCATCCCCTCGCCGTGGCGGCCGGACCCCCGGGTTGGATCCGGGGGCATCCCGGGGACCTAAACCACGATAAGGTCCTGTTGTGACGTGCCGGTACAGATTATATGCCTGATGCTGAGGGGCAGGGCCTGGCCGGTCTTTACACGGTAGGGACCCTGCCGGTGAAGAGGGTGGCCGCACAGTAGGCGTAATAACCCGCTCTGTCCATGATGAAGTCGGGAGAGGCGGGATCGCACAGCCGCCGGAAAAGCTCCCATTCCTGCGGCACTAACTCGGCCCGCACGCCCGGCCAGCGCATCTTCACCAGGGCCAGCAGCGCCGTGCGGACCTCCGGGTCCAGCGGCGCCTGGAACTCGCTGAGGAAGGTGCGGGCGCGGTTATCATCCAACCCGGCGGTCCCGAACCAGCCCAGGGCGCGCAGGTAGTGGGCTTCGGGCGCCATGTCCTTCGTGAACGGGGCTATCCCGGAGGCGGTGGCGTTGAGGCGCGCCTCCAGCCGGGGATATCCCGCGAGCAGCTGCTGCGAGGTATGGATAAGAAGAGCCACGGTGCCACCCGGCCTTACCACCCGGGCCAGTTCCCGCACGAGGGGCAGGGGATCGCGCGTATGGCAGCCGGCGCAGTCGGCGCTCCACAGCCAGTCGAAGGTGTCGTCCGCGAAGGGGAGGCGGCAGATGTCCCCCTCCACGAGAGCGATCCTGCCGCTATAACCGCCCGCTTGTGTTATGGACGCGGCGCAGTCGAGTAGCTCCCGCGAGATATCCATCCCGGTAACGCTGCCTTCCTGTCCCACCGCGTCTGCCAGGAGCATGCTCTGCAGGCCGATGCCGCAGCCCGCATCCAGCCCCCGGCTCCCCGTTGGCAGGCCGAGCGCGTCTATCGCCGCACGCAGATAGGTTCTCCTGAAAGGTTCGGTGACATACAGTTTCCACGCGTAGTCATGTGATCTCGGCACCAGAGCAGCGATCTCGCTCCAGGTGATCCCCCCATAGACATCCACTTCGCACCTCCTGCTGGCACCATTCTATCAGAGGTCCGAGGTCAAAGG
This sequence comes from Actinomycetota bacterium, assembly GCA_040757835.1. NCBI lineage: Bacteria > Bacillati > Actinomycetota > Actinomycetota bacterium. Next base: position 26,531 of record JBFLWJ010000012.1, on the reverse strand, counting down.
CCGGAGACCGGAGACACTGGTACCGCTCGGGCCCGGAAACACCTCTTTTAGTTAGGAAGTGCGGAGCGGAGGTACCCGGGAAAGGCAGTGTTGGGGCCACTGCTGGTGTCTCATCCCAGGCTTGCGCTCCTCTTCTGTATGTATTAATATTCATATGAACAAACGTTCATAAATCAGAAGGAGCAAGGTGTTGGTACGGGACAAGAAAGAGAGGCTCCACATCAGCAAGGCGGAGATCAATGGCATCACCGCCAGCATGCCGCCCGAAGGCATCATCCGTAAGACAGTGGGTTTGTTCACGGTGCTGTCCGATCCTACGCGGGTAAAGATCATACTTGCGCTGTCCGGAAACGAGCTATGCGTAGGGGATCTGGCCTTCGTCGTGGGGGCGAGTGATTCCGCCGTCTCTCACCAGCTGCGCACCCTGCGCAACATGGACCTGGTGGATCACCGCAGGGAGGGAAAGCTCACCCTCTATTCCCTCAGCGACGAACACCTCAAGAGGATACTCGAGCAGAGCCTGGCGCACGTCAGCGAATAGGGCCGCACCGGAAGATGGTTTCACGGGGGCAAGGCGATGACACCTGGAACCACGGCGGGCCCCATCCTCGCGTGAGGTCGTCGCGGGGCGATGAATGATGTGCAACTCGGGCGTAAAAGAAAAGGAAAGAGCTGTATGGTCGATGAACATGACCTGGCGGGCATGGAAGGTCTTTCCGACGCTGAGGCGGCCCTCCGCCTGAAGGTAGAGGGCCCCAACAGCCTGCCTTCGGGCAAGAAGCGCACCGTCTTCCGTATCGCCTTGGATATAGCGAAGGAACCCATGTTCCTGCTCCTGGTGGGGGCGGGGGCCATCTATCTCATCCTCGGGGACCTGCAGGAGGCCCTTATCCTCATGAGCTTCGTCGTCCTGGTCATGGGCATCACCTTCTTTCAGGAACAGAGGACGGAGCGGGCACTTGACGCCCTGAGGGACCTCTCCAGCCCGCGCGCCCTGGTCATCCGCGGCGGCAGGCAGGTGCGCATCGCCGGCGTCGAGGTGGTGCGCGAGGACATCCTCGTCCTCGCCGAGGGCGACCGCGTCCCTGCCGACGCGGTGCTGCTGGCCTGTTCAAACCTCACCATCGACGAATCCCTGCTCACCGGCGAATCGGTGCCGGTGCGCAAGCTCCCCTGCGAGGGGCCGCTGCTCATGCATCCCCCCGGGGGCGATGACCTTCCTGCGGTGTTCGCCGGCACCCTGGTGGTGAAGGGCCACGGCACAGCCCAGGTCGTGGCCACTGGGGCTGCTACGGAGATGGGCAAGATCGGGCGCGCCCTGGAGGAGATCGAGCCGGAGCCAACCCTGCTGCAGAAAGAGACCCGGCGCGTGGTGCTGAACATCGCGCTGCTGGGCCTAGTCCTCTGTACCCTGGCATTCGTGGTCTACGGCGCCACCCGGAACGACTGGCTGGAGGGGCTGCTGGTGGGCATCGCCCTGGCCATGGCCATCCTGCCTGAAGAGTTCCCGGTGGTGCTCACCGTCTTCCTCACCCTGGGCGCCTGGCGCATCTCTAAGAACCAGGTGCTCACGCGCAGCATGCCCGCGGTGGAGACCCTGGGCTCGGCCACGGTGCTGTGCGTGGACAAGACGGGCACCCTTACCCTCAACCGCATGACCGTCTCCACTATCATGGCCGGAGACAGCACCTACAAGATCGACGGGGACGACCCCCGCGCCCTGCCGGAGGAGTTCCACGAGCTGGTGGAGTTCAGCATCCTCGCCTCCCAGCGGGACCCCTTCGACCCCGTGGAGATGGCCATCACCCGGTTGGGGGAAAGCGCCCTGGACAATACCGAGCACCTCCACCACGACTGGACCCTGGAGCGGGAATATCCCCTCTCGGCGGAGCTGCTGGCCCTCTCGCACGTATGGAGGTCGCCGGACGGCCAGGAATACGTCATCGCCGCCAAGGGCGCTCCCGAGGCCATCGCCGACCTCTGCCACATGGACGATGCCGCCAAGGAGGCGCTGTGGTGGCATATCGAGGACCTCGCGGGCCAGGGCCTGCGCCTGCTGGGGGTGGCCAGGGCCTCCTTTACCCTGGACGATCTTCTCCCCGGGGACCAGCACGACTTCGTCTTCGAGTTCCTGGGGCTGGTGGGCCTGCTGGACCCGGTGCGCCCCACCGTCAGTGATTCCATCCGGGAGAGTTACGCGGCCGGGATACGGGTGATAATGATCACCGGGGATTATCCAGGCACGGCGCGGCACATCGCGGGCCAGATCGGCCTGGAACCGCGGGACCTCGTCATCACCGGGCCCGAGCTTGACGCCACTGACGACGAGGAGCTTGCCGGGCGCATCCGCGACGTGAATATCTTCGCCCGTGCGGTGCCGGAGCAGAAACTGCGCATCGTGAGGGCCTTGAAAGCCAACGGCGAGGTGGTGGCCATGACCGGAGACGGCGTCAACGACGCGCCCGCGCTCAAGGCGGCCAGCATCGGGGTGGCCATGGGCGGGAGGGGCACGGACGTGGCGCGCGAGTCGGCGGCCCTGGTGGTGCTGGACGACGATTTCTCCTCCATCGAGAAGGCGGTGAGGTCGGGCCGCCGCATCTACGACAACCTCAAGAAAGCGATGTCCTACATCATCGCCATCCACGTGCCCATCGCGGGCATGTCCATCATCCCGGTGCTCTTCAAGCTGCCCCTGGTCTTTTCTCCCATCATCATCGCTTTTCTGGAGATCATCATCGACCCCGCCTGCTCCCTGCTCTTCGAGGCGGAGCCCGAGGAGGACGACATCATGCGCCGGCCGCCGCGAAAACCCGACGAGCGCATCTTCAACAAGCGCAACGTGGTCATCAGCCTGTTGCAGGGATTGAGCGTGCTGCTGCTCGTGGCTGGGGTGTTCTCCTCCGGCCACCTGCGGGGCATGGACGAGATGGAGATCCGGGCGCTCACCTTCACCACCCTGGTCTTTGCGAACCTGGGGCTCATCCTCACCAACCGCTCCTGGGAGCATACCATCTGGATGACGCGGCGGCAGCCGAACCCCGCCCTGTGGTGGATCCTGGGGGGGACCCTGGCGCTGCTCGCCTTCGTGCTCTATGCGCCCTTCATGCGCGACCTCTTCGAGTTCGCTTACCTGAGCCCGCTGGACGTGGCCATCTCCTTCGCCGCCGGCGTCCTCTCAGTGGTATGGTTCGAGGTACTGAAGTACTTCACCCACCGGAAGAAACCACCCCACTGATGGGGTTGTGTCTTCACTCCTCGATTTGTCGATTGTCTGTCGGAATAGTGAAGAGTGAAGATACGGCCCCATTCAGGACAGGGGATCGTGCTCCGGCAGGATGAAATACTTCACTTCCCTGGCGTAGTCGGCGAGCTCCCGCCGGAAATCGGGGTGTGCGATGCTGATCAGCGCCTGCGCGCGCTGCCGCAGGCTCTTGCCGCGCAGGTTCACCACCCCGTACTCCGTGGCCACGTACATGACGTCGGTGCGGGTAAGGGTGACCACCGCTCCCGGCAGCAGTTGGGGCACGATCTTGGAGACCAGGTTCCCCTCCTTGTCCTCGACGGCGGAATGGGTGACGATGAAAGCCTTGCCCCCCCGCGAGAGCCAGGCGCCGCGGGTGAAGTCGACCTGACCGCCCGTGGCCGTGTACTGGATGGGGCCGAAGGACTCGGAGGCGCACTGGCCGGTGATGTCTATCTCCAGGGTGGTGTTGATGGAGACGAGGTCGTTGTTGCGCCCGACTATCCACGGGTCGTTGTTATAGCTGATGGGGGAGAGGTAGATCATGGGGTTGTCGTTCATCCAGTCGTAGAGCTCCTGCGAGCCCAGGCCGAAGTGGCACAGCATCTGGTGTGGGTGGAAGCTCTTGGCGGTATTGTCCAGGGCGCCGGCCTCGAAGAGCTTCATGTAGGCGTCGCCCATCATCTCGGTGTGGCACCCCAGGCGCTTCTTCCGCACCAGCAGCTCGCCGATGGCGTTGGTGGTGCCGCCGATCCCCAGCTGCACGGTGGAGCCGTCATCGATGAGGTCGATGATGTTCTCGGCGATGGCATGGTCCTTGTCCGTGATGGGGTCGGGAGGGAGCGCGAAGACGGGATGGCTGTTCTCCACCACCTTGTCCACCTCGGAGATGTGCAGCCAGTTGGGCCCGTGCACGATGGGCTGCTCCTGGTTCACCTCCACGTAGACGGCGTCGAGCTCGTCCACCACGTCCAGGTAGTTGGCGAAGAGTCCCAGGTTCAGGTAGCCGTGATCGTCCATGGGACCGGCCTGAACCATGAGCTTACGGTAGCCCGAATCGTCCACCGCCTGCCTGGTGACGCGGTGGAAATGGTAGGGGGTGTGGGTCATCAGCCCGTCCGCCAGGGCCTTGCGGTCCAGGGGCGACGCGTAGTAGTTGTCGATGAGCAGGTTCTTCTGCAGCTCCGGCTGCAGCACCTTGAAGACGTTTGCCAGCATGATAAAGCTGCCCAGCTGCACGCCCTCGAACTCCCCGGCCACGGCGCGGTCGAAGATGGCCTCCAGGATGGCCACGGGGGTGGATGAAGCGCCGCTCGCGAAGATGTGCTCCCCGCTTTTTACCTGTGCCGCCACGTCCTCGGGCGTGGTCAGTTTGGCCTTGTACATGTCCTGCCACTTGCCGCTCATCTTCTTCCTCCTTGCCTCAACGGGCGGACCATGTTGGTTCTGCCTGCCCGTTCGTCAAATCCATCATCACACACTGATCATTATTCCCGTACACATACACTTACTTGCGAGACGGTGCTCCGTTGGTGGTCGTGCCGGGGAGGAGTGAGCAGGCGGGGCGGAGCGCGGCCACGTGTGAATGATGATAGAATGTGAAGCTGCCGGACCGAGAAGAGAGGTAACGCCGTGGCGGAAAACACCCTGGAAACAGGCGCAGGGATCGAGATCGTGCGTATCACGCCGGAACTCGCGGAGCGGGCGGTAGCCGTGCTGGTGGAGGCCTTCAAGAACGAGGAGGCGACCTCTTACGAGATCGATACGTCGCGGCAGGGGGCCCTGCGCCGCATGGGCACCCTCGACGGCATATACCTCCAGCTCTACCTGGAGTCTGGCCGCCCTCTCCTGGCGGCGATGAAAGGCGTGGAAGTGGTCGGCGTGGGCATCCTGCGCGACCCGCGCATACCCCTGTCCAGGCGGCGCGTGGCGTCCCTCGTCCTGCGCAACCTGGTGCCGCTCGCGGCCCTCTTCGCGCCCCGTCCCCTGCGCGCATTACGGGTTGAGGCAACCGCGCAACCGCCCAAGAGCCTCACCAGGCCGTACTTCACCTTCGAGGCCCTGGGGGTCCACCCCGATTATCACGGGCAGGGGGTTGGGAGCGCCCTCATGCGCGAAGCACAAGCCAGGATCAAGGCCGAAGCCGCGATCTCGGGGATGTACCTGAACACGGGGAGCGCCAAGAACCAGGGTTTCTACGAGAGCCACGGCTACCATACCCTGCGCATCGACGACCTGGGACCGGTCAAGGTCTACCACATGTTCTGGACGAACCCCACCTTCCAGCGGAGCCGGGGCTAGCGCGAAAGCTTGGCGTCCCGGTCCACGGCCTGGATCCCCGGCCGCGAACTCCCCGCGAACATGCTGGAGAGGTAAGCCCTGGCGGCGTACCAGGTACGCTCCGCCCGCATGGCCGTTTCACGGTCGGCGGGAACGAAGAGGAGCCGGGTCCGCAGCAGGAGGGAGATGGCGAGAGACCCCAGGGCCAGCATGCCGCGCATGGCATAGGAGTGGGCGGCGCTGAAATGCTTCCTCTGGAAATGATCGAGGGCAGCCGCGCGCGTCCTCGCCCTCTCCAGGCCGTGCAAGTCGCCGAATACCTGCACGCTGGACCGGCTGCCGTGATGGATGATCTCCGCCTGAGGCAGGTATACGGTCTTCCAGCCCGCCTTCGCGGCCCGGTAGCAGAGGTCCAGATCGTCTCCGCCAAAGAAGAGGTACTCGTCCAGCAGGCCCACGGTGTCGAAGACTTCCCGGCGGATGAGGGCGCAGGCGGTATAGACCCAGTCGACCTCGGCTTCCCGGCTGCCGTCCCGCGACGGATCGGTGTAGAGCCCGAATCGCCCCCAGCCCCGGCTGCCGATGAGGGTGAGAAAGAGCAGCAGGGCGTAGCGGGCCCTAAAGACGGTGAAGTAGTGGCAGCTCTGCTGGTACGTGCCGTCCTCGCTGACCAGCCTGGGGCCCACCATGCCCACGTCTGGGCGGCCTTCCATATACTCCAGCATGGTCTTTATCGCGCCCGGCCTGGCCGCCGTGTCCGCGTCGAAGATGAGCACGTAAGGGGCGCTGGCGAGTTCGATCCCCAGGTTGTCGCCGGCCGCGCAGCCGACGTTCACGGCGCTCTCCACCAGCCGCACTTCCGGGAACCGCTCTCTCACCATCTGCGCCGAGCCGTCGCCCGAGGCGTTGTCCACCACGATCAGCTCGAGCCTGAGGCCGCCGCCGTGCTCCCGCAGCGAGGTAAGGCACGCCTCAAGCAGGTCGCGGGTGTTGTAGTTCAGCGTCACCACCGATATGTCGTAGGCCAAACCTCTGCCCTCCGTGATCGTCCCTCAGCGACATATTCTATCACCCACATCGGGGACCGGGCTCCCGCGCCGGCATACCGCCCGCTTCCCCACAGCTGAGCGCCGCCGCCACCGCCGCCGGAAGTGAAATAATGATAGAATGGGAAACCGCGAAGGCGCTAAGGAGAGGTGGGGATATGGCCGGTGCTGAGGGCAATATGGTCTATGGGGGAACGGCCCCGGAGTTCGAGGTCGTCGCGCTGGAGCCCGTGATGGTCGAACGGGCGGCCTCTACGCTCGTCGAGGCCTTCAAGAGCGAGGAGACAGCCAACTATCACCTGGACACGAGCCGGCCCTCGACCCTGCGGCGCATGGGACTCATCTACGGCGTTTTAATGCGGATGTTCCTCGAGGCCGGCCGCCCCGTCCTGGCGGCGCGGTCGGATAAAGACATCCAGGGCGTGATCATATTGAGAGATCCCCGCAAGGTCATATCCAAGCGCCGCATAGCAGTCCTTATCATCCAGAACCTCTTCAGCATCCTGCCCCATATGGCCTGCCGGCCCGTGCGCTCCCTGCGCATCATGGCAGCGACGAGACACCCCGATGGACTTACCAGGCCCTATTTCACCGTCGAGATGCTGGGGGTGCACCCCGGCTGCCAGGGCAGGGGAGTGGGGGGCACGCTCATCCGCGCGGCTCAGGCCAGAGGGGAGGATGACGCGGCGGTCTCGGGCGTCTACCTGAACACGGCGAGCGAGAAGAACCGGGCCTTCTACGAGAACCTCGGCTTCGATACCCTGTGTGTAAATGACCTGGGGACGGTGAAGGTCTATCACCTGTTCTGGCAGAACCCCGCCTTCGGCTGAGTGGCCGGGTTTCTTTGCCGCCTTCACCGTCAATAATGACAGCAGGGACCCTGGACGACCTTAATCCGAAAGGACGGCACTTACCATCGATGCGCGAGATGCGGCGGCAAGATTGCTCAACGGCAGGGCTGGCGATCCCGTGCTGGACCTGCTGGTGTGGTTATTGCGCTCAGACCGCCTGCGGCCCCTCCTCTTCCACGGCGCCGAACGCTGGCTTAAGTCTTACCTGCGAGGGCGGGACGCCGACCCTTCCGCTAACGTCAGGATAAACGAAGAACACCTACTGACCGCATTGGCCATCCTGGACACGGTGGACCGGCTCATCGCCAGAAAAGCCATCTCGCCGCACCTGCTGCGGGTGATCGCGGAGCTATGGGGCCGTGCGCTCACCGCTCCAGCGGAGGCTAGGCCAGCGGTGATGCGATTCCGGGAGGAGCGCGGCTGCGATCCTCCATGGTTCATCGCCATCAGCCCGGGACGCGCATGCAACCTGCGCTGCCCGGGATGCTATTCGGCATCGGATGGCAGTAACGCCAGCCTTCCATGGCCGATTCTGGACCGCATATTGACGGAGGCGAAGGGATTATGGGGGATTAACCTGGTGGTTATCTCGGGGGGCGAACCCCTTGCCTACCGTTCCGAGGGCAAGAACATCATCGACCTGGCCGAGAAACACACCGACTTGCTATTCCTGACGTTCACCAACGGCACCCTCATCGACGCCGCCACGGCGCGCCGCCTCGGGAGGACCGGCAACCTCACACCGGCCTTATCGGTGGAAGGCCTGCGGGAGCGCACGGACGCTGCGCGCGGTACGGGTATCTTCGACGGCATCATCGAGGCCATGCGCCTGTTGGCGGAAGCGGGAGTCCCGACAGGCATCTCCGTCACTGCCACCCACGACAACAGTGAGGAGCTGCTCTCGGACCCGTTCGTCGATCTCTTCTTTGATGAACTGGGCGCCTTCTATGGTTTCCTCTTCCAATACATGCCGATGGGCAGGAACTGTGATCCGGGCAGGATGCCGACCCCCGCCCAGCGCTTGCGGCTGTGGCGGCGTTCCTGGAAGATCGTGGAAACCCGCAAGGTATTCCTCTTCGACTTCTGGAATCACGGCACCATGGTCCATGGTTGCATCGCGGCGGGACGAGAGCGCGGATATATGCACGTCGACTGGAACGGCAAGGTAATGCCCTGCGTATTCGCACCATACTCGGGCGGAAACATCCTGGATATATATGAGCGGGGCGGGACGTTGAACGACATCTGGGAGGCCCCGTTCTTCCGGGCCATCCGGGCTTGGCAGCGCGAGTACCGCTACGGCAGCGATGGAACCCGTTCAACCGGGAACTGGCTTGCCCCCTGCCCGGCACGCGATCACCACCAGGCATTCAGGGCCATGATCGATGAGCACGGGCCTGAACCACAGGACGAGTCCAGCGGTCTGTGCTTTTCCGGTGACGGACTCTACGATAACCTATTGCGGTATGGACGAGAGATGCGTGAGATCTCCAGCCTCATCTGGGAGTCCGAATACCTGGCGCGGATAAAGGAGTGACCCGCCATGATTTCCCCGGACAGGAAAAAGCGGCGGAGCGGAAAGAGCAGGGCGGCTGTCGTGGCCGTACTTCTCATGGCGCTGGTCCTTACCGCCGCTGGTTGCGCACGCTCCCAACAGGACGGCGACGGCAACGGCGACAGCGATCCCCTGCGCGGCCTCACCCTGGAGCAGAAGGTTGGCCAGCTCTTCCTGGTCGGCTTCGAGGGCACCGCGGTGACCCCGGAGCTGCAGCAGCTCTTCACTGCCGTCCACCCAGGCGGGGTGATCCTCTTCGGCAGGAACATCGAGGGTGAGGCCCAGCTCGAGCGACTCATACAAGACCTGCAGGGCTTGGCCCGCGCCGACAGCGGGTTACCCCTCTTCATCGCCGTGGACCAGGAGGGCGGTGAGGTCGTCCGCATCGGCTGGCTGGGTGACGGCACGCCTCAGGGACAGGTCGAAAGCGCCGCGCAGGCCTACGACCTCGCCCTGGCGCGGGGCCGCGGCCTATCCGGCCTGGGCATAAACCTCAACCTGGCACCCGTGCTGGACATGGGCCAGCCGGGGGACTTCCTCACCCGTTACGGCCGCACCTTCCCCGGCAGCACACGGCAGGTGGGCGAGCTGGGAGCCAGCGTGATCTCAGGCCAGCGCGACGGCGGCGTCTTCTCTTCCGCCAAGCACTTCCCCGGCTACGGTGGTATTACCTACGACCCCGAGAACGAGAGGCTCGCGGTGTTGCCGGGACTGCCCGTGATCACCCAGTTCCAGGCGGCGGCGGAGGCAGGCCCGGAGTTCGTCATGACCGCCAACGTGATCTACGAAGACATCGACCCTGAGCTGCCCTTCACCCTCTCACCCACGTGTATCTCCTATCTCAGGACCAACCTCGGCGGCGATTACCTGGTGGTCAGCGATGACCTCGCAACCGCGGTGCTCAAACAGGCATACGGACTCGAGGGGACGGTGACCCGGGCGGCCCAGGCAGGGGTGGACGTCCTGCTCGTCGCCGGCCACGAGGCGGGGGACGCGCAGGCGGCCTTCACCGCCCTCGCCGCCGCGGTACGGTCCGGCACCATCTCCGAGGATGAGATAGACCGGCGCGTGAGCGGGATATTGCAACTCAAGGAAGAGCTATCCCCGTGATCTTTCCATAATGGGAGTGACGGCAAAGGGGGCGGCGTGAAAACCCGACAGGAAGGCAGGTGTTGAAGATGGCGGACGTACCGGAATACGAGGACTACCCCGTCAGCGAGGAGGAGATGGGCAAGCGCTATCGCAACTGGACGGAAGCACTGGCCCGCCAGGTGGTCACCCTCTACCGCATAGGCAAGGAAGTGGGCGGGGACGCTTTCGTGGAAAGGCTGAGGGAGAAGTACTACCAGGACGGCAAGAAGGGCGCGGCCCTGTGGATGGCCCTCTCCGGCGCCAGGCCCGAGGACTTCGTGGACTGCCTCGGCCTGCCCAGGCTGCACGACAAGATCGACGACACCTTCGGCAATTTCTGGGACGGCTATGTCGAGAACACCCCGCAGGCCTTCGAGAAGGAGCTGAAGACCTGCCCGGTGGCTCGCATCTGGTCCAAGGAGCCGGACCTGTGCGAGGTCATGCTGGGGGCGTCGCTTCAAGGCATGGCGGAGGAGCTCAACCCCCGCTTCAAGACCGAGGGCTTCTCGAAGCTGCTCACCAAAGGGGACCCCGTCTGCCGCTTCCGCGTCGAGCTGGGGGACTGAGCATGGGAGAGGAAGCATCCGAAAGGGAGGTCCTGGACCGCCTCGAGCGACGGGCCTTGGAACACCTGATGGCCTACGGCAGCTGCGCCCAGAGCTCCCTCAAGGCCCTGCAGGATGAATTCGGCCTGGAAAGCGCCGAGACCCTCAAGGCGGCCACCGCCATGCCCGGTGTGGCCTTGCGCGGCGATACCTGCGGGGCGGTGATAGGCCCGGTGATGGCCCTGGGGTTGGCCTTCGGACGCGACAGGCCCGAGGACACGCAAGCCCTCATGCTCACACTGCAGCTGGCAAGCCGCTTCTGCCGCAGCTTCGAAGAGGAGCTGGGCAGCTGCTCCTGCGCTGGGGTCCAGGAGCGCCTCTTCGGGCGCAGCTTCAACCTCACCGACCCGCAGCAGATACAGGAGTTCGCCGCGGCCGGCGCCGCCGAGAGATGCGGAGTGCCGGTGGCGGCGGCGGTGCGCATCGCCGGCCGTCTGATCATGGAGGCCAGGCGCCAGTGACCGCGGTGCGAGACGGCCTGCCTCGATGTGCTATAGTGGGTGCAGGTAATTTTTAGGTTTGTAGAGAAGCTGTCCAAGAAGCGGCCCAAGCCTTAAGCCTGGGCCTTTTGTCTTATACGTGCCGAGTCGGGACGAAAGGGGACCGTGATGAAGGTAGGCCCGAACATGAACGTCTTCTTCGACTACCGTCTATATGACGAGGACGGCCTGATGATCGACAGCAGCACAGAGGGCCAGCCCCTGGGGTTCGTCTTTGGCGAGGGGAGTATCATCCCCGGTCTGGAGAGGGAACTGGAGGGCATGGAGCCCGGGGAGAGCAAGGAGGTCACGGTAAGGCCGGAGGACGCCTACGGCCTGAGGGACCCCGAGCTGGTGCAGCAGGTTCCCCGGGAGAGTTTCGCGGAAGGCCCCGCCCTGGAGGTAGGCACCTCCTACACCGGGCGCACTGAGGGCGGACAGGTCATCAACTTCCTCATCATCGGCATGGACGATGAGAGCGTCGAGATCGACATGAACCATCCCCTGGCGGGGATGAACCTGCGTTTCCAGGTGACCATCAGGGAGGTACGGGAAGGAAGCGCATAGACCTCAGCCGAGCAGTCGCCCAGCACCGCGGCGCACAACCCATTGCCGCCGCGAACGAAAGCGGTATTTACCCGCGGTAAAAAGAATACATGTGCACTTTGCTTTGTTTTCAACTTTCCTCCCCACCCGCCGATGCAGAAGCATAGGTGATATCTACCAGGCGCGCATTCTGGCCGGCTGGAGGAGGACACGCAGATGGCGGGACTCGAGGTTTGCAGGGAATGCCTGGTTCCTCTGCACATTTCGTCTGAACACACCTGGATGAACGGCGGCGCCATACTGCAGAGCCGTAACAGCAGGAACCGCATGATCTTCATGGAGTGCGAGAACCTAGACCCCCTCTTCCGCGGCATCGAGAAGATAATTGGCATGCCCATCGAGCACGTGGTGACGGCCGCCAAGCGCAAGGCGGTGCGGGCCTACCTGGGGAGCCTCATGCCCGAAATGACCAAGGAGATGCTGCGCCGCCGGGAGATAGACTGGCAGCCGGTGAACGACGCCTTCCGGGCCACGGCCGGCATGTCCGGCTACGGCAAGTACCAGGTGGTGGACTACCGGCACGAGCAGGACGTGGACGACTTCATAATCGAGACCATCAGGGAACCCTACAGCGTGCCCCTGGCATGCGGTGACATGGTCGCCGCCTTCGAGATCCTCTTCGGGTGCGACCTCGGTGTGGAGTATAAGGAAGTCGAGAAGGACCTATACGAGATCAGGGCCTTCGTGGCCAGCCATCCCGAGGAGCTGCGGGGCAGGCTGCGCTTCAAGGAGGTCGAGATCAAGCAGGGAGACGTCCACTTCGAGAGGTGCAAGACCTGCGGGGCGCCCGTGGCGCTCTCCGACTACGCCTGGCATATTGACCGGGGGATCATCGTCAACCGCACCACCGGCCGGCGCATGGTGCTCACCGGCATGGAGCTGGACACCATCTTCACCGAGCTGGAGAGCGAGCTGGGCGATATCATCCCCCGTGCGGTCATCGAGGCCCAGCGCCGCTTCGTGCGCACCGGCTTCTACGATATCGAGGGCCTGGGGACCCGCGGCATGAAGGAGCAACTGGCCGTGCGCGGCCTGGGCAACATCCTCAAGCTCAGGTCCAACGAGCGGGGGCTGTCCGTCCGTATCGAGAACTCGTTCCTGCACCTAATCGTGGTCGGCCTGGTGCAGGGCCTTTATGAGTACGCCTTCAACGTGGACACCCACCTGGAGTGGGAACTCAAAGACAGCGGAGAGCTGGAAGTGGAAGTCACGCCCCTCGACTTCACCTTCGAGATCGAGAAGGAAGCGACCGCCTGAGCGCGGGGACGCCGGGCACTCACGCCGGCCTGGCGGCCACCGCGGCGGGACAGGATCACATCCCGGGCCGCGCTACCCCTTTCCCCCCTTTTTCCGATATGCTAAACGCGGGGCGTCCGGCGCCAGGCATTAAGGGCGGGGGCCGGCACATCATATCCGATCGGCACCGGGGGTCACGGCATGATGGACGATGAGCGGGGGAGCGATCATTTCTCCGAGATGTTGGAGGACCTCAAGGCGGGGGAGACATCCATCACCGAATACACGCAGGAGCTCGAGGCCGCGTTGCCCAGCTCGCTCCTGGACTCCTTTGCCCTCGTTTCCGCCTGCATCGGCAGGTTCGCCGCTGGCGAGATTACCCTGGAGGAGGCGGAAAAGGAGGTACGGGAGCAGGCGGACCTCCACCCCGGGCACCCTTTTTTCTTCCATATGTGCATGACCTACGCATTGCAGCGCGGCGACGAACTCGAGGCCGACGGCTACACCGCGCTTATCAGGGCCAAGGCTGACCGCCGGGAAGAGATCACCGGTGAGGACTTCATCGCGGGGCTGGACGAGGTCTTCACGGAACGCCTCGAGCGCATCGAGCAGGCGGACAGGGACCCTTACTCCGCCTTCACGTATATCTACGGCGGCGGCGAGCACCTGCTCAAGCACCTGCTGGTGGAGGAAGTACTGGCCAGCGAGGCCAGCCTGGACCCGGCGGTCCTGGAGCTCACCCTCGAGAGGAGCCCCCAGACTACGCCGGTGATCATCTACACGCTCCAGGAGCTGCTGGAAGAGGCCAGGCCCAGCGATATCCCGGCCGGCTTCGTGTTCCTGCTGCGCATACTGGGGGAGACCAGGCCCATAGCGGCCCTGCCGGTCCTCCTCGCGGGGCTGGACCGCTGTGTCAGCCTGCCGCTGCACGAGACGGTGCTGGCCCTGGCCAAGCTGGGATCGGCCTATCCCGAGCAGGTATCCGATGCGCTGCGCAGGCTGGTCATCAACCCCGACAAGGGTGAGACCAGGCTGGCGGCCATCGAGGTGCTGGGGATGCTGCAGCAGCAGGCGGGGAACCTGCAGTTCCTCATGGAGGAGCTCGGCCGCCTAGGTACCGAGGACGATTTCCACCGCGACGTCTTCACCTTCCTCGTCTCCGCCATCCTCTCGTCGTCGCTGCGTGAGGGCTACGCCGCCGTTGACGCGGCGCTGGAGGAGCAGCGGGCCTACCTGGACACCCGCACCATCTTCCTGACCATGCAATACCTGAAGAAGCGCGACCGCACCAAGGCGGGGTCGCTGCTGGCGAACGTCCTCGCCGAGGACGTGCGGGACCTGCTGGACCTCTACCCGCCCCCGCACATCGCGGCGAAGCGCCGCACCCTAACCCTGGCGCGCGAGGACGCCCTGAGGGAGGCCATGCTGGGCGACCTGCCCGACCTCTCCGAGGTGGAGGAGCGCCTGCGAGCGAAAAAGGACGAGCCCTGCACCTGCGGAAGCGGCAAGAAGTTCAGGAACTGCTGCCAGCCGAGGCTGCTGGAGATGCGCGAGATGCTACTGGAGCGCGGAGCGGAGAGGGAGACCGGCCCCGACTGGGGCGCCTGAACCCAGGCGAACGCAAGTGGCAACCTCGAAGTGCTCGCCATGCTACGGGCGCTCCTTTGGAGGATGTAATCTTCCAACCCCAAACATTTTCCGTTTCCCAGAAAGGAGTGATCTGAAACATATGGAGGTTGACGGTTGTCATTCTGAAAATGGCGGAAGATGACGAAAGTAAAACAGTAGTACATGAGCGGAGTAGGGGAAGTAGCGTGAAGAGGTTTACAAACGCGAGATTCTTAGCGGGCCTACTGGTCTATGTGATCATCGTCGCGGTAACCTTCGGTTTCGCTTTCGGAGGGCGCTATCATAAGCCCGCGGGTGAGACCACTGACGCCACCGCGTCGGCGTCTCCCGTGGAAGGTTGGGACGCCAACAGCGACGCCGTCACTTCGGCTACGCCCAACGGTGGTGTCCCCGGAGAAGAGGGCGCGGACGTGACGACAGCGGCATCACCTCTAGCTGACGGGACCGGGACCTATACCTCCCCGGATTCCACTACCGGAGCTTCGCCTGTCCCGGATTCGGGCACGACCCCGCCGCCGGACGTGATAACCGAACCTTCGCCCGTTCCCGACCCCGGCACGACCCCGCCGCCGGACGTGATAACCGAGCCGTCACCCGCTCCGGATCCCGGCACGACCCCGCCTCCCGATGTCATAACCGAGCCGTCACCCGCTCCGGACCCCGGCACGACCCCGCCTCCCGATGTCATAACCGAGCCGTCACCCGCCCCCGACCCGGGTACGAATCCGCCGCCTGGGGATGATGAGGAGGAGGACGAAGACGAAGAGGACGAGGCGTTCAACCTGCTCTTTATTTTCGCGCCCCTGGCGATGTTCGGGATGACCGTCCTGGGACTGGGCACATTCGCGCGACGCCGCGGGGAGGAAGATTGATGGAGGCGGCGGCGCCTCCGCATCTGCACCGGGCAGGAGGATCAATCCCCCGCGGCATGCTGGACGTGCTCATCGCCCTTATACCGGCACTGGCCGTAGGAGTGCTGGTCTTCGGAATGAACGTCGTCTATATCGTAACCGTGAGCATCGTCGTCGCCGTGCTCTCCGAGTTCTTCGTGCGCGTGATCATGCGCCGCAAGGTCACCCTCTACGACCTCAGCGCCGTGGTGACCGGCCTGCTCTTCGCGTTCCTGCTCCCGCCCACCACGCCCCTGTGGGTGGTGGCCATCGGCGCCTTCATCGCCGTGGCGGTGGCCAAGGAACTCTTCGGCGGCCTGGGCAACAACGTCTTCAACCCGGCCTTGCTCGCCAGGGTCATCCTCATGTTCACGCCACTCTCCCTCTACACCGCTAAATACGTACGGCCCTTCTTCTGGAAACAGGTGGGGTTCTTCACCCCGGTGACCACCAGCGTCATCGACCGCGCCGCGGGCAGCGTGGCCTACCAGACCCTGGGGGGGTTGAGGCTGGACGCGGTAAACGCCGCCACTCCCCTCTCGCTGCTGCACGCCGGCAAGGTGGGGGACGCCGTGGCTGGCGCCACTCCGGTGGGCGCCACCTGGTTCACCTCCGGGGGCAGGCCGAGCACGCTCTCGCTATTCCTGGGGCTGAAGGCCGGCTCCATCGGTGAGGTCTCGGTCCTGGCGCTGCTGCTCGGCGGCCTCTATCTGATCTTGCGTGGGACTATCAACTGGCGCATCCCCGTGGGCATCATCGCCGCCTTCACCCTCTTCAACCTGGCAGCATGGAACTCCCCCCTGTACCAGCTGCTGAGCGGCGCTGTCTTCCTGGGAGCCTTCTTCATGGCCACCGACTGGGTTACCAGCCCCATGGCCAACCGGGGCGTCTGGATCTACGCCGCGGGCATCGGGCTGACCGTCGCTTTCCTGCGCGTGGTGGGCTTTCATGCCGAGGCGGTGGCGGTCGCCATCCTCAACTGGAACCTCTTTACCCTGGCCATCGACCGCTACGTGGCGCGACCGCGCTTTGGCGAATCGCGCTGGCGCCTCTTCAACCGTCTGCCGAAGAAGCCCCAACTGGAGGCCTTGCCCCGCAGCAAGCCCAACTGGGTCTAGGCCTCTTCGCTCCCGGCCTCTTAACGGCCGATTTCCGGGCGTGACCCCTCGGCCGCTCGGTCGGGCCGATTTCCGGGCGTGACCCCTCGGCCGGAGCGAAACCATACAACGCCCGGTTTTGTCAGCAAGCCGTTTCCCCCTTTGCTATAATCGTGCTCGCATGCGGGCTGTTGTGGAGGATTGCATTGGAAGGGGGTAACATGACTTACACCTATGGGACCAAGGAGTGGGAGGATTCGTTCACCACTCTCATGCAGGACCTGCTGGATTCCGAGAGGGAACCTTACATCCTGGGCACGCCCTCCTGGATCGCCACCTACGAATCCCTGATCCAGAACGATGCGGAATACAGGAAGCTCGCCCAGGGGTGGGAGGGCGGAGTGGTCATCCACATCACCGCCGACCCCGCCGTGGGCCTGGAAGAGGACATGTTCCTGCTCATCGACCTCTGGCATGGGGACTGCAGGGGAGTGCGGCTGGTGCCCACGGATGCGGGGGAGAACGGGGACTACGTCCTCACCGCCAGCTACGACCGCTGGAAGCAGGTGATGACCGGCGAGCTGGACGTGGTCAAGGGCCTGATGCAGGGGAAGATCAAGCTCAAGGGGAACCTCCCCACCATCGTGCGCTACAACAAGGCCGCGGTGCGCCTGGTGGAGCTGGTGGCCACCATCAACACCATCTTCCTGGACGAGATGGACGCCGAGGAAGTCGAGGCCTTCAAGCCCTGGGTTTCCTTCATCCGCGAGGAATACGAGCTCTGAGGGTGGCCGTGGCATACTGGAGGGTCGACCCCGACCCGTGCCGCGTCCGGCGGAGCTGAGCGTCACGCTGAAGGGCTGACACCAAGCGTGCCACAAGGTGACATAGTCACAGTGCATGGGGAATGCGAGTAATCAAGATCCAGCCGGGGGCTTTTATACGGGAGCGCCCATTTGGATCGCGAGCGAAGGGGAGGGCGAGATGAGGAGAGCAAACGTAGCCGGCGTCGGGATGACCAAGTTCACTTCCCCTAAAGCCCTACGGCCTTACACCGAGATGGGGCAGGAGGCGGTGAAGGACGCCCTGGCCGATTCAGGCGTGGACTACTCGGAGATCGAGCACGCCTATGCGGGCTGGGTCTATGCCGACAGCTGCGCCGGCCAGAAGGTCCTCTACGACCTGGGCATGACCGGCATCCCGGTCTTCAACGTCAACAACAACTGCTCCACGGGCTCCAACGCCCTCTTCCTGGCCCGCCAGGCCGTGGCCACCGGTGTGGTGGAGTGCGCGCTGGCCGTGGGATTCGAGCAGATGTCGCCGGGAGCCTTGGGCATCGTCTTCAGTGACCGCCCCATCCCCATGTTCACCTTCTTCGAGAAGCTGTGGAACTTCACCCCACCCGTGCCGGGCGCGGCCCCCGCGGCACAGCTCTTCGGCGGCGCGGGCCTGGAGCACCAGGAGAAGTACGGTACCAAGACCGAGACCTTCGCCAAGATCTCGGTGAAGGCGCGCAAGCACGCGCAGCACAACGAGCGGGCGATCTTCCGCGACCAGCTGACGGTGGAGGAGGTGCTGGCCTCGCCCCCGCAGGCTCCGCCCCTGACCCGCCTGCAATGCTGCCCGCCGACCTGCGGCGCAGCCGCGGCGGTGGTATGCTCGGACGAGTTCGCTGCCAGGCACAACATCGCCAGCCCCGTATATATAATCGCCCAGTCCATGCTCACCGACTTCTCCAGCACCTTCGAGGGCAACAGCCCCATGCGCATCGTGGGCTACGACATGACCGCCGCCGCCGCCAAAGAGGTCTACGAGGCCTCCGGCATCGGGCCCGAGGACGTGGACGTTATCGAGCTGCACGACTGCTTCACCGCCAACGAGCTCATCACCTATGAGGGGCTGGGGCTCACACCCGAGGGTACGGCGGAGAAGTTCATCGAGGACGGCGACAACACCTACGGCGGGAAGTACGTGACCAACCCCTCCGGCGGCCTGCTCTCCAAGGGGCATCCCCTGGGGGCGACGGGGCTCGCCCAGTGTGCCGAGCTGGTGTGGCAGCTGCGCGGGGAGGCAGGAGTGCGCCAGGTGGAGGGGGCCAGGATCGGCCTGCAGCACAACATCGGCCTAGGCGGATGCGTGGTCGTTACCATGTACGGCAGGAACTGATCGCGTGAGGCATTAGAAACCGGGCCACAGGCTGACCTGCGGCCCGGGGGACCCGCATTATATCAGGCCGAGATGGCGACGGTGCGGGGGATGAGTTCCATGCGCAGGCTGCCCCGGGACATCTCCCATTCCACGTCGGTATCGAGGTCGAAGGCCATCTCGAAGATGCCCTGCATCATTCCCACCACCATCAGGGGCAGGGCCGCGTTCTCCACCAGCATGTGCAGGCCGCGCCGGTTTATTTTCAGCTCGCGCAGGTTGCCCAGGCCGCGCATGGCCAGGGCGGTGCGGAACCGGCCCGCGTCCTTTATGTCCCGGATGGAATAGAAGCCGGTCTTCGAGAAGCGGCGCTGGGCCTCGACCACGGTCTGGGGGATGGTGTCTCCCAGTTCATTCTCCAGCTCCACGAAGATAGGGTCGAGTTCCATCTGCCCGATCATGGCCATGCGCCGGCCCAGGCGTCGGTTCATGACCACCCCGCGCTCCAGGTGCCACTCGCACTCCGACAGTGCCCTGGGGCACCCGCAGGAGGGGCAACGCTCCAGCACCAGGTCTCCCGCGGCAGGCTCGTAGCGGATAGCGGGCAGCCGTCCCACGAAGGCGCGGGGCTGCTGGTAGGGGTAGGCAACGATGTTGTAGGTCTGCGGTCCCGACTTGGTATAAGTGACGGCGTGGTCGTGCCCCAGGATGGCCTCCATGGCACCGCAGTGGGTTCCCGCGCAGATGGGAAGGGAGAACGGCTCGGTGATGCTCACGGTGAAATAGTCGTCGGGGTCGTCCTCGAAGCGGGATTCCACCACCTCGTAGCGGCCGTACCCGTTCTGGTTGGCGAGGGACATGAACCCGCGGTCTATATCCATGGGGTCCAGTTTTTTTGCGCGGATCCTCTCGCGCACATCATCGGTCACGAAACGCTTGAGGTAAGGGCGCAGGTTCCTGCGCACGGTCTCGATTATGATGGGCTCGATGGACATGCCGATGATATAGCTGATGCCCGCGAAGAGGGGGTCGAGGTTGTCGCTCTCGAAGAAGGTGAGGCGGTGGCCGTGGTCCCTGGACTGTACCAGGTCCCCGTTGTCCAGCCACGCGTGCTCCCGGTTGAAGTCCCCTGGCACCCCGCACTCGGGGCAAAGCATGTGTTCTGCCATGTCGCCACCTCGCTTCTCGTGCTTGCCGCCCCACGCCGTTCGCGCGAGAGCAGGCTTTCGCGCCTTCATATTTCAGCTGATGCAGCCTTCAGCCGAGTATACTTTTCTATCGATATCTGGTCGGCGGACTTTAGCGTTAATTGGGTAAAGGTGCACTTTATCCAGCCGTATCCATACATGCCTTGCTTGCAGTGTACAAAAAAGTGCGGTAAGTGCTTGCTTGAAGCGTTGCACGCGATCATCCCGCGGGCACCTCAACTTATTAAGCCTTTCCGCGCTGATGTCGATTTCTATTCTTGAGAGAGTGCTTAGCGCCGGATGGACAAGAAAAAATGGAGGGTATTGAAGAGATGGCCACTTTCAAGCGGTGCGAGGAATGCGGGGTGCCGGAGCAGATAGCCGTCGAGCGCCAGTGGCTCAACAGCGGCGTGGTGGTACAGCGCGGCAATATCATGCAGCGCACGGGCTTCATAGAGTCGGCGAACCTGGGGCCGCTTTACGCCGGGATCGCGGAGATCATCGGCATCCCCATAGACAACCTCATCGTCGAGAGCACGCGCAAGGGGGGAGGGCGTTACGTGCGCGGGATACTGCCGCCACAGATCCAGGAGGCGGTACGGGACGGGTCGCTGGCGCTGGAGCCGATCATCGCCGTCCTCCTGGCCACCGCCGAGGTCTCCGGATACGGCAGATGCGAGCAGGTCGGCCTCCGTTACGACACGGGCGCCGAGCTCAGCCTGGAAGCCCACGCCGGCGACTTCGTTACCCTGCGTATAGAGAACCCTTATTCGATAGCGCCGGTGGTGGGCGTCTTCACCGGAGCCACCGAGGCGGTGACGGGGCTGCCTTTCAGGGCCGATTACCAGGAGACAGGCGCAAACACCTACGACATCAAGATCAGCGTGGGAGAGCATGCGATAGAGAGCGGCGAGAGACTGGAGGCGCACGCATACGACTACCGGGAAGGGGACATCGTGCTCGAGCCGTGCTCGACCTGCGGGCTGCCCAGGGCTCTGGCCGCATACAAGTGGGACGACGATCAGGGCACCATCACCGATACCCGCAAGGGGAGGCGCATGGTCGGAGTCGGTCCGTACGTGATGGACCCCCTCTTCAAGGAACTGGAAGAGGAACTGGGCGACGCCATCCCCCGCGCGGTGGTGGAATCACAGCGGCGCTTCGTCAAGAGCGGTTTCTACTCCGTAGACGAGGTGCGCGACTTCGACGCTTTCCGCGCCGAGCTTGCTCTCAAGGGCATGGGCAATCTGCGCGAGCTGGAGCTGGGCCCGGAGGGGCTGCGCATGCGCATAGAGAACGCCGACTGCTACCTGATGATGGTGGGCCTGATGCAGGGCATCTTCGAGCTGGCCCGCGGCGTCGACTCCGAGGTGGAGTGGGAGCTCTCGCAGGAAGGGGACCTGCAGATCCAGGTCACCCCGAAGAAATAGAGAACCGGATGTAAGCTGCGCATCATCCCGCGGAGATAGTGAGGGGCCCCCCGGAAAGGGGGCCCTCGTTCTTCTCCCCGCTGGCGTTGGGGGCGGCGGAGGCACGCTGGGGCTAACCCCGGCCCGTACCGCTTAGAGGGTGTTGAGGACGGCGAAGATGTCCGCGTCCTTGGGGTACTCCGTCTGGATGCTGGCGATATGGTTGTACCTGATGATGCCTTCCGCGTCGAGGATGAAGAGGGCCGGCCGCGCGATGTGCACCGACTCGAAGTTCGCCCGTACATAGACCCCGTAGTCCTTGACCACCTGGCGCCTTGTGTCAGCCAGGAAGGGGTAGGGGAAGTCGTGCGCCTCCACGTATTCCCTGATGGGCTCCCGCTTCTGCGCCAGGATCACCACCACCCTGGTGTTGCACTTCTCCAGTTCCTGGTACATGTCGCGTATGTGGCCCACATACTCACGGCAGTGCGGTCACCAGGTGCCCCGGCCGAAGTAGATCATCAGGGGCTGCCCCAGCAGGTCGGCCAGCTTCACCGGCTTGCCCGTAACCGCTTCCGGAAGCTCGAAATCGGGGGCCCTGTCGCCTACGCTCAGGACCTTGTTCTCTCTGGACATACCATAACCCTACTTCTCGACGAGTCTTATGTCCAACCCCTGCACTGCGGCGGGGTCGATGCTTATCTCCTCGTCGCCCACCTCGCCCAGCATGCCGTTGACTGCGAGGAAGTCCTCGGCCACCTGCAGGTTCTCCACTTCGAGCGTCAGCCCCGCGATGACGTCCATGTCTCCGTCGGTGATGATGACGGCGGGGCCTGACCCGAAGGCGAGGGCGCCGTCATCGGTCGCGGTCACGGGGGCGAAGACCGTCTCCCACAGGTCCAGCGTCTGGTCGGACTGCGTGCCGAGGACGGTGATCTCCTTCACCCCCACGAGGCCGATCCCGCCCAGGGGCACGGGGCTGGCCTGGGCCCGCTCGGCCAGGGCCTGCTCCATCTGTTCGGTGTACTCGCAGAGATAGACGATGTAGTCATCCGTGCACAGCGCGTTGAGGGTGACGTTGGTCCATACCTTCACCTGTTGCCCGTTCATCTCGCGCATCTGGTCGGTGGGCTCGCCGGGGTACGCGCAGCGCTGCTGGAACTCGTCCATCACCTGGTCGAGGGGGTAGGACTCGAAGACGATGCCGTAGATGAAGGTGAAATCCGGAGCACCGCCCGAGGCGTCCCCAGGCTCGCCGAACCGCAGCGTCTCGATATTCACGTTGCCGGCGTAGGTGCCGCCGGTGGTGAAGCCGGGGTAGGACGAGAGGGGCCAGGCCGCCGGCAGCCCCAGGGTCTGGGTGAAGGTGTTGAACAGCGCCGCCGGGTCTGCGCACATAATGGTGACGTGGTCCACCTTCTTGACCACCGGCTCGGCCTGCGGCTCCGGCGCGGGCGTCTCCGAGCCGCAGCCGCCGGCCACCAGGGGCACCAGCAGGGCGACGGCCGCAACCAGCACCGTCAACGCCACCAAGCGGGGGGTGTTCAGAGAAAGCACCATCCTCTCCTCTTTATCTTGAACACGTACTTATCCACTGTTGTATCGGTCGTTTGTGCCCACGCCTCAACCGAGGGTCTGCGCCCCTGGGTATCCGCTTCGACGAGGATACGGCATCCAGGTTGATCGCGGACGCGGGATTTATGGTCGCATCGATCAGGGATTCCGGCCCCGACCATTACATCATCAAGGCAAAGCCGGAGCCCTCTGCGTAAGCGGGTCAGCTTTTGATAAAGGTGCCCTCACGGTATTCTCGGAAGGCCTGCTCCAGCTCCTCCTCGGTGTTCATGACGATGGGCCCACCCCAGGCGATGGGCTCCCGCAGGGGTTTTCCGGAGACGAAGATTAAGCGCACTGGGTTTGAGCGGGTGGAGACGGAGACCGTGTCGCCGTCCACGAAGAGAGCGAGGTGGTTTGCGCTCACCGGCTGAGCACCCCCGAAGAATCCCTCCCCCTCGAGGACGAAGGCGAAGGCGTTATGGTCCTCTTTCACCGGCAGGTCCAGCGAGGTGTCCGGCGGCATATCCACATCGAGATAGGTGGGGTCGATGACGATATCGCCCACGGCACCACGGGTACCCTGGATCTCACCCGCGATCACCTTAATGCGGGCGCCCCCCAGGTCGACCTCCGGCACCTGTGCAGCGGAGATGTCCCGGTAGCGGGGGGACATCATCTTTTGCGCAGCGGGGAGATTGGCCCACAGCTGCAGCCCCCGCAGGGTGCCCTCGTACCTCTGGGGCATCTCCTGGTGGATGATGCCGCTCCCTGCGGTCATCCACTGGATGTCGCCCGAACCGATGGTGCCGCGGTTGCCCAAGCTGTCCCCGTGTTCCACCTCGCCCTCGAGCATGTAGGTTATGGTCTCGATGCCGCGGTGGGGGTGCCAGGGAAAGCCGGCGAGATAATCATCCGGGTTGGCGGAGCCGAAATGGTCCAGGAGCAGAAAGGGGTCCATAAGGCGCGCCTCCCTGTTGGCGAAGACGCGGCGCAGCCGCACCCCCGCGCCCTCCATGGTGTACCTGCTCTCCAGTACTGTCTCTATTCTTCTTACGGTGGCCATTGCGCTAACCTCCCGATTCAACGAGCCTCCGGCTTTCATTGCTGAGCTGCCTTTACAGGGATCATTCTTCCCTCTAGCTCAGCATGTGTTACCAGGTCAGCTTACACAATGATGTGGATTACCGAACCATCATGTCCACTTGCAAGGGGTATCCGCTGCCAGAGGGTATGATCAACTAGACTAAAGGAATCTCAGAAAAGCCTTGGGCGGCCGAAAGGGCGTCTATCCTGTGGTCATCTGTACTACACGACCTGGCTGTTGAGGATTCTGCAGAAAGAGGATAGCTGGCTGCCCGTCATGGCTCTTCCCTCGGGAACCCAAGCTTCGGGAAGTCTTTTTCATCGTATGAATAGATCGGCTCTGCTGCTATCCAATTACCGAGAGCTGCGTGGTAAGCATCAATGAAGTCAACGTCATTAGCCTTATACAGGTAGAGGGCATCAAGGAGGATATCCCTGTCTATAATGGTTAATTGTGGTGCGGAGACAATAGGCGACACGACCTTGAAAATATCTTCTGGCGTCATATCATACTGACTCTCCAGAACCCACACCACCTCAGCCAAAGCAAGGTCCGTTATCAGGAGCTCTTCACCGGATGCAACCAGTAGATCCCTACACCTTTCTGCCCTTGCCTTATCGTCTTTCGTCAGATATCTCAGGAGCACGTTCGCATCGACGAGTTTCATTTGGTCTCCTCAAGGTCTTTTACCACCCGTTTTGCTACCGCTCCCTTCGTCCGTTTCCTCAATTCCCCGAAATCTATTGGCCCCTTCTTGTGCTCCACTGCTCCGTATACGCTCTCGAGATCATCATTGATCTTCACCCCGACGACCCTTTCTCCATCCGCGAAGAAATGTAGAACACTTCCTTCTTTGATCCCCAGGCTGTCTCTTATTTCTTTTGGAATGGTAACCTGGCCCTTCTGGGTGACCCGCGAATTGGATCGCGCTCTCTTGCTCATGGTAGAGTAATACATTTGAATATATCCTTTCTAATATAGAATAGTATTACTATATATCTATAGTAATACTATCAACTGTCGGTAGCAAGAGCTTGATACCATCTCAATGCATCGTATTGCCAGCTATTGTTATCCATCCCACCTATGGCCGAATGGAGTAAAGGTCATCTGCATAAGCTATAATTCTTCATATGGTCAGTATAGAAACGCATGGAGATAGCGATGGAAAGCATAGAGTCAATTAAGGCGAAATTGCTGGAGCATAAGCCATTTCTAGAACAAGAATATAAAGTGAAGGAGATCGGGATATTCGGTTCGTTTGCAAGAGGCGAGCAAGCTGAAGAGAGCGATATCGATATCCTTGTAGAATTCTCGGAGCCGATCGGTTTCTTCAGGTTTATAGATCTTGAAGACCACCTTTCGGATATTCTTGGATTAAAAGTAGACCTTGTTTCCAGAAAAGCATTAAAGCCCAATATCGGCAAGAACATCCTAAGCGAGCTGGTAGCAGTATGAGGGATAGAAATATTGCTGATTACCTGCAAGATATCCTTGATTCCATAGATGAGATCAGCGACTTCGTTGAAGGGATGTCATTGGGCGATTTTGCCGCCGATAAGAAGACGATTAATGCTGTTCTGAGAAGTATCGAGGTGATGGGAGAAGCTTCGCGGAAGATTCCTGAAGGGATCAGAGCACAATATCCACAGGTTCCGTGGAGGAAGATGACCGGAATGAGAGACAAACTGATTCATGAATACCATGGAGTTGATATTGATACGGTTTGGCAGACTCTACATGAGGACATACCCCCGTTGAAAGACCAAATACAAGAGATAATGGACAAGGAAAGCTAACCAGATTACCAGCCGCCCCGGGGCTTCACATTAGATTTCTCTTAAGTTTAGGAATATCATCTCTTGCCGTGTCCCAGACCGCCCTTATGTCAGTCCCAAGGTAGTCGTGGATCAATTTATCCCGCATCCCCGTAATATCCTTCTAAGGAATATCTTCATGGCTGGCCTTGGTGTTATTTGATATCCTCTTGGACGCTTCTCCAATAATCTCTAACTGACGTATGACACCGTCTTGAATCAATGTATCCTCATCGAACTGTTCGTAGCTTATTCCAGCCAGATAGCGCTCTATCCTGGCGATGGCATCCAAAACATGCCTTATATAAACGGTTTCATCCTTGCTCACTCGTAGATAACCTCCATCTCATCCCTAATATTCTCCATTATGTATGGGCTGATAGAAGCGGGTGTAAGCAAATCAACATGCGAGGACAGCCTATCTGATAACTCCCTCTCTAGTCTTGCAAGACCCAGGAGGCTTACACTATTTTTAAACTACGAGAATATCTATGTCACTTTCAGGACCTTCCTGGCATCTGGCGAAAGAGCCGAATAGGGCGATCTTCTTGACCCCTGACGGCCAAGCCCCGTCAAGTGGTGTATTAAGCTCCATCGGACCATCCCTCTCTTGGTGGCAGCCTAAACGGCTGCCGGTATGAGCTCCTTCACCTCCTTCTCTACTTTCTCGATAACGTTTCCGTCGA
>JBFLWJ010000011.1 GCA_040757835.1 Actinomycetota bacterium | reverse complement strand
TCACCTGGTCCAGGTTGGGCTCCCCATGCTCGTCCTCGTCGTAGGCCCAGAAGAGCTCGGTCACCGATTCCTTGCCCTTGCCGCCCTCGGTTTCGTAGAGTTCCTTCACCGCCTTCATGATCTGGTGGATCATAAAGGCATCAGGCTCGGCATCGCCCGGCGGCTCCACCGCCTTCCAGCGGTACTGCGCCAGGCGGCCCGAGTTGGATACGGAACCCGGCTTTTCAACCGAGGAAGCCGCGGGGAGCACCCAGACCTCGGTCTTGATGTCCTTGGGATCGGTGCCGGGACGCCTCCAGAAGTCCATGGACTCCGTCTCCCACAGGTCGGCCGCCACGAACCAGTCCAGCTTGTCCATGGCCGCGGCCTCCAGGTTTGAGTTGGGACCTCCCACCACGGGGTTCTGGCCCCAGGCGATAAGGCCTTTGATCACTCCCGCGTACATGTCCTCGAAGAGGCCGATGTGGGTGTAGTTCTTGCCCTTTTTCACCTTGGGGTGGAGGTCGTAGGCCTTGTCCAGGCCGTTCTTCTTGGCATAGGGGCCGTAATAGGCCATGAGGTAGCTGTTGAAGAACCTGGGTTGCCAGGTCCAGATACCGACCTTCGGCGTCGTCTTCTCAAGGTACTTGACGCGGTCAGGGTTGTCGGTGGAGTTGGGGACCGGCATGTAACCGGTGAGGATATGGGAGAGAAGGCCGTAGTCCGTGGACCCCTGCACGTTGCTCTCCCCGCGCAGGGCGTTGATGCCCCCGCCCGGAAGGCCGGTATTCCCCAGCAGGCTCTGGAGGATTGCGAAGGTGCGTATCTTCTCCGTGCCTATGGTGAACTGAGTCAAGCCCATGGCATACATGAGGTTGCCCGTCTTCTCCCGCTTGTGGGTGGTACCCACATAAGCCTCGGCGACCGCCTTGAAGCTCTCGGGGGTCATGCCACAGACCCTGGAGACGATGCTGTCCGTACCCTCATAGGTGTAGCGCGCGTAGTGCTGCTTGAGCTTGGCCCATACGCTTCCAGCGACGGCAGCGTCATCGTTGGGGATGAAGTTGCCGTTTGAGTCCTTGGGTCCGTTGGGCACGCCGCGCCCTTTGTAGAAGGCGTCCTCGGCGATGGGTATGAGCTGTACGCGCTTGGGCTCCCCCGCCGCATCGGTCTGGTACGACCAGGTCTTGGTGTCGTACTTCCTCGTCTCGGCATTGTAGCCGCTGAAGAGGCCGTCAAGCTCCGCCGGGCCCTTGAATTCCGGGTTCACCAGGATGGGGGCGTTGGTGTAGTTCTGGATATACTCCCAGTTGAGATAGTTCTTGTCGATGGCGTAATTGATCAGGGCCCCGAAGAAGGCGATATCCGTGCCGGGCCGGATAAAGGCGAAAACGTCCGCCCTGGCGGCGGAACGCGTGAAACGCGGGTCGACGACGATAATCTTGGCGCCGTGATCCTCCCTGGCTTTCTCCAGCCACTTCCATGAGCAGGGATGGTTCTCGCTGGGGTTGGCGCCGCAGATCATGAAGGCGTCGGCGTTCTTGAGGTCGACCCAATGGTTGGTCATGGCTCCCCGGCCATACGTGCCGCCGAGACCGGCGACTGTGGCCGAGTGTCATATTCGCGCCTGGTGCTCTATGTACACCAGGCCGAGGCCGCGGGCGAACTTGATAGCGAGGTAGCATTCCTCGTTGTCCAGGGCCGCCCCTCCAAGTTGGGCGATGCCTTCGCAGCGGTTGACCGTGACCTTGCTCTTGGTACCGTTGACGTCGATCTCCTCCGTCTCCACGAAGGTGGCGTCCCGGGTGTCCTTGATGAGACGGGCGATGGCCGGGATGGCCTCCTCCCACGTCTTGTCCTCCCACTCGGTCCCGCCGGGTGCACGGTACCAGACTTTCTGCAGTCGCCTGTCGTTATTGGCGACCTGGTAGATGGACTGGCCCTTGGAACAAAGGCTAGCCCGGTTGATGGGGCTGTCGGGCAGACCCTCGAGACCCACCACCTTCCCGTCCATCACGCTGACGATGGCGGAGCAACCCATTGAGCAATACGGGCATATCGTGGTGCTCTCTTTGGCCTCGCTGATGCGAAGCTCCTCGCCAGCGGCGAAGGCGGGGGTGGAGAATCCGAGTTGCGCGAGGGCCGCGACGCCGATGCCGGCGCCCGACAGCTTGAGGAAACCTCTTCGCGAAAGTTCCATACTTCCCCCCACTTTCCTAGGTCGATTCCTGTCCTTTAAGAAAATACAAAACTTACGGTCACTCGCGGTCTATGTTTAAACCCATGCGGGATTTGATTTCCCTGCTTACGCAGCTCCTTCCCTCACAAGCTTGGTTTTCAAAGAACACCTTGTCCAATCTATAATCTCAAGGATTATACTATCCCCGGTTACCGCATGGCAACATCATCTGGCAGACGGCTGGCCGCTGCGCCGGTTATGAAAACACCGTCCTGCACCCTCTTTCGTAACCCCTTTTCTCCGCCGCGATATCCAGGTGCGCCGTGGCCAGATCCTCCAGGGGCAGCACAAATTCCTCGTCTTTCTCGCTCAGTGGAGTGCTCACCTTGATGTATTTACCGCAGGCGTCGCAGAGATAGACGCGGCGGTCATTATCCTCCCCCGCGAAGATGTATTTGAGCTTCTCCTGGTCCGTGGTGTTGCAGAACGGGCACATGATACGCGGGAAGCCCCAGCGGGTCCCGCAGAGGGAACATTCCAGCACGCGCAGTCCCTCCTCTGGCCGCAACAGGCCCATGATCGGCAGGTCTCCGCAGACCGGGCAGCGGCCCCGCGGCACCTGCCCCAGGTCCGCCTTGCGCACCAGGGACCCCGCCATCTTCCAGTAAAAGGGAGCCAAGGATATGTGCAGCAGCATCAGGAGGACCGTGCCGTCCAGCGAGTATTTTCCCAGGAGAACTTCCATCTCGGCATCTTCACGAGCGAGGAAAGCGTCGACGAGGCCGCGCAGCCTGGTGTCGTCCTCGATCTCCTCCCCCAGGAACTTTTCCATGCCCTCTACCGGGCCCCCTCCCTTCTTCTCCAGCACCCTGCCCAGCTCGCGCAGCATCTCCTTGAGCACGGTCAGATCCACCGCCAGCTCGTCCGCCTCTACCAGCAACCTGCCCTCTTCGACGCGGTACGCCACCTGGGCCCCCTCAATATGGGGGAGCTGGTCGGGGATGTCCCGCGAGAGCATTCTCTGGGTGGAAAAGACCTCGCGATAGAGGCCCATGACCCCCTTGAGCCGTGGGTTCTCCTCGACATACCTCTTGATCTGGCGGCTCACCAGGCTCTTGTTCAGTTTCCGCTGCTTGAGGTCGAATTCTGCGATCTCGATCTACCTCCCAGGTCTTCCATCGCTTTTCCATCTCGCTGACCATTCCGTGCACCGGCGCCGCGGCGCGCGTCCTGCCCTATCCGGCGCCAAGGTCATCTATTATATGCCATTGCGCACGGGAGCAAGTAGCCCTTCTTACTCCTCCTCACCGGATTCCGTTTCCGCCTCGAAGGCCTCTCTGCGTTTACTGGCGCTCCGCATGCCGAACCTGGCGAAGAATATACTCCCCTCGTAGAGCAGGAACATGGGCGCCGCCACCAGGACCATGGTCACCGGGTTCCAGTCCGGGGTGATCAGCGCCGCGAAGGCGAGGATGATGATCACCGCGAAGCGCCAGTTCTTATGCAGCTTCTGGGGGGTGACGATGCCCAGCCTCACCACCAGCCAAACCACCAGGGGGGTCTCGAAAGACAAGCCCACTCCAACCATGAGCAGCGCTACGAAACTCACGTACTGGTTGGCCATGAGCACCGGCGTTATCTGTCCTCCGGACTGTCCCGTCAGCCATTCCAGGCCCACCGGGAGGATGTACATGTAGCAGAAGGCCACGCCCGCCAGGAAGAAGACGATGATGAAGAAGAGGGCGTAGAACATGAAACGCTTCTCCCGCTTGCGCAGGGCCGGCGCGATATAGGCTATTATCTCGTAGATCACCACCGGCAAGGCCAGGACGATGGCCGCGTACATGGCGATCCTGAAGCGGACCATGAAGGGCTCGAGGACGGTCTGGTAATAGAGGTTGAGGGGGATCCCCGCCTTGGCCGCCGGCTCCTTGAGGAAGCCGAGTATCTCCCAGGAGAATATATATCCCACCGTTATGGCTACCACGAGGGAGAGGAACATCACGATAATGCGCCTTCGGAGCTCCTCGAGGTGCTCGATAAAGGTCATCTTCTGGTCGGCCAAGAAAGCCTCCGGGGCGTTCAGGGGGTAGGGAAAGGGGTGTTTTCCAGCGGTCTCTCTGGTTTGCCTATTCCTCTTCCTCTTCGGTCTTCTTCTTTTTCTTGCTTTCCTTCTCTTCCTCTTCTTCCTCAGCCTTGCCCTCCAGGCCTTCCTGCACGGCCTTGGTGACCTCGGAACTGGCTCCCCGCAGCTCCCTGATGGCCTTGCCTACGGAGCGTCCCAGCTTGGGCAGCTGCGTGGGCCCGAAGATGATCAGGGCGATCCCCAGGATGATAAGCAGCTCGGTGGGACCGAAACTCTGAAAAAGCGCGAGCATATGCTCTTTCCCTCCTTTTCGCCGTTATCTACAACGTTAGAATATATTAGACTCAGCCAATTTATTAGTCAACGGGACTGCCATCCAGCGCTGGTACTGGAAGATCGGGGTTGCTATGTATCGTGAGGCTCCATAGACCCGGCCCAGACTCACGTAATGGCGACCGGGGCCAGTATAAACGCTGGCCCGTGGCGCTGCGCGTCGCCGGCTGCATGGGCAAGCGGGGGGCTCAGCCTTGACATTTCACGCCGCAGGCGCAAAACGCAACGCGTGAGCCCACCGACGTGGAACTGTGTCGTGGCCATCTGTCATCATAGCGGTTGGGAGGGGATGCGGACGGATGTGGAGAAATGAGTGGGGGAAAGGAGTCCGTATGAGAGCAGGCTGCCAGCGCTTCGTCTTGACCGCGGTTTGCGCCGTCCTGGTGCTTGCCGTGTCCGCGCTGGCGGGATGCGGGGACGCCCCAGGGGACGACAGCGCTGCGGTGACCGAGGCGACCACCACCTTCCTCAACGCCCTGGGAGACCGCGACGTGGAGCTGTTGCGCTCCCTGATGTCCCAGGACTACCTGGAATCCAGTGGAGTTCCGGATCCCATCAGCAGCGAGCAGCTCGTCGCGGCACTGGGCTACATGAACTCCTACCGCTTCATCCCCGAGGAGGACATCACCATCGAGGGGGACCGGGCCGTCATCACCGTGGATATCGAGCTGGCGCAGAAGGGAGAGCGAGAGGAGACCATGGCGCTGGTGCGCGAGGACGGGACGTGGAAGGTGGACGCCTTCACGGCCCTGGACTGGTCCAAAAAACCGGTGGTGATGGAAGAGAACACGGACGAGGTGGAGGCGGAACAGGCCCTGCGCGATTTCCTCATCGCCTGTATCGACGGCGACACGGACTTCATATTCGAGCACCTGAGCCCCGCCTATAAGGAGAAGCGCCACCTGGACGAGCCCTGGACCCCGGCGGAGTTCTCCGGCATCTTCGGGACCGCCCGCTCCTTCGACTTCAACGCCGAGGACCTGAAGGTGGAGGACGGCAGCGTGGAGATCGACGTCACCGTTGAGTTCGGCACCAGGGGGAACCTGGAATCCGAGACCGCCCGTGTGGGGCTGGTCAAAGAAGGCTCGGCCTGGCTGATAGAGACTTTTCCTTTTTTCATCTATTGAACCCACCCCATGGCTCGTTTAGACCCGGACACGGCACCCCATGGCCAAAACGCGTTCGATTTCTCCCGGGGGCCCCGCCCCCTGCGCTCCCCTCGGGGAGCCCTCGACCTGCCCGGGAGGGGGGGTATCCACGACCCTGACATCGGGGGTCATCGTCCCGGGCTACGTGACACACGGTCACGCATGAGGCCCCCTAAGGGGGAGCCAGGTCGAGGTAGCAGCGGGCGGTGGCAGTGACCGCCGCCTCCCTGTTCCCCATGACCAGGAGTTCGACCCGGCGCGAGACGCGCACCGTCACCCAGAGATAGCGTTCCCGCGCCCCGAACGAGCACTCGAGAAGGTCGGAGCCGTTGCGCACCGCGTACTCGCGTGCCGCCGCCCCGGGATCGTTGCCGACTCCGAAACAGGGGGTGAGTTCCAGGCCGGCCGCCTTGGCGGCGGCGTCGGCGGCGGTCTGCGCCCTGCCCCGGGCGGTATAGAGGGCGGCCACATCGTGCAGGACCACCCCCACTAGTAGCATCACCAGCATGAGGGCGGCGGCCACCACGCTGGCCCCTGCGTGCTCGTCCCGGGCGAGGCCTTTCCTCAACTCCCCTCCCGGTCGTTCTCGATGCGCATCTCCGCGTTTCCGCTCACCGTCACCGCCGGGAAGAACCTGCTCACCGCGGGTATGGCCACGGGCACCTCGTATTCGACCCGCACCCGGACCCATTCGCCGCGCTTCCGCGGCCCGCTGGAGACCTCCACCCTGACCTTATCGGGGTCGAGCCCGGCGGCCGACCTCAGCGCCGCCCCCTCGATGAGCACGGGGTTGCCCGTCTCCACTCCCTTCCTCGCCCCCTCCCGCGCCGCTGCCGTCACCGCTATCTGGGCCCTCATCACCATCACCGCCTGGGCGAAGAGCAGGAAGACCAGCAGGAGCAGGGGGAGGACCAGCGCGAACTCGGCCGTGGCCTGGGCCTGGTCGGAGCCCGCGAGGCGCCGCGCGAAAGACGGGTGACGGCGGAGCAAAGAACACTCCTTTGCGTACGGTGGGAGCGGCGGAGGACGGGGCCATGCCGCATCCGGCAAGGGCGCTGATCCGTTGGGGGTCTGTGCCTAATCTACGACCTTGAAGGCCTCTTCGCGCTTTGATTTGCCGCCCATTTTCTTGAGCAGGTCAGACGGTATCTCGGGGGTGATGTAGCCGACGATGTCGTTGTAGTGCTGGATGAGGAAGGTGTCGCCGCGGCGCAGTCCGAGTACCATGTCCGCTGCCTTGGACCTCAATTCCGTGGTGCTGATTATCCTGACTGCCATTTCCTCTCCTTTAAACCTCTAAAGTTATACATGTTATAATATATGCAGATACTTTTTTAGTCAAGCACCCGTGCGCCGGCCGACACGTTGATGTTAAAATAACGCGGGTGGGGCAGCCAACTCGGAGCAGGCTTGGGTCGGTCGTTGCCGTAGGTTTCGCCGGAGGCCTTCTATGGGACGGTGCGGCATATGGGCTTTCCTTCCTCTCCTGCTCATTGCGTCTTTTCTGCTGAACTCCCATGCTGTCGGGGCGGGCGCGGGGTCCACCCCGGACGGTCCGCCCGGTGTTGCGGCCGAGACGGCGGGAGTGATCGACCCCACTTCCCTAAGCGGCATGATGCGGGACGTGGCGGAGAGGTACCCGGGGGACTACGGCATATATCTCAGGGTGCTGGAGACGGGAGAGGAAGCGGGTTACCAGCCCGACAGGCCTTTCTACGCCGCCAGCTGTTACAAGCTCTTCCTGGTGATGTATATATACGAGAGCGCCGCCGCGGGCCGCATCGACCTCAACACCGTCATCGCCTATCAGGGCGGGGATCATGCTGACGGCACCGGCATCATCCAGTTCATGTCCGGCGACCGCGCCTTCACCGTCCGCCAGCTCTGCGACTATGCCATCGTCTACAGCGACAATATCGCGGCGAAGATGCTCAAGCGCGTCTACGGCTACCACGCCTTCCGCGACTACGCCAGGTCCCTCGGCTGCGTGGTGACCGCCACCTACGGCCTCGACCTGACCACCGCGAGGGAGATGTGCACCGGCCTCGACCGCCTCATGCGGTTCGCGGCGGCCGATCCCCTGGGGCAGGAGATCGTCGGTTTTCTGCGCCGCAGCATCTATAAGAGCCGCATACCGGCCGGGCTGCCAGCGGGGGTGGATGTGGGCAACAAGACCGGCGATTACGGCGGCTATCTGAACGACGCGGCGGTGGTCTTCGAGGGGGACGTCACCTACTTCCTCTGCGTCCTCTCCTCGGGCGCCTCCGGTGACGGCGGGCATGTGGAGGTCTCCAGGAACGTCTACGAGGCCATCGCCTGCGGTTGCTGCGGCGGCGGCCACTGCGAGACCGGCACCACGGCTCCGGGTACCGCCTGGTATTTCGCCGAGGGCACCACCCGACCCGGCTTCGACACCTACCTCTGCCTGGCGAACCCCGGGGAGGAGGCGGCGCGGGCCCTGGTCACCGCCATGGACCAATACGGCCGCTCCCACGACCTCCCGGTGACCGTCCCCGCCGGGAGCAGAACCTCCCTGAACATGAACGCCCTGGTGGGTCCGGACCTGGATATCGCCATGCGCGTCACCTCGCAGCGGCCCATCCTGGCCGAGAGGCCGGTCTACTTCCGCTACCTGGGCCAGTGGTCGGGGGGCCACTGCGCGGCCGGGGTGGCGTCGCCCGGCACCGCCTGGTATTTCGCCGAGGGCACCACCCGACCCGGCTTCGACACCTACCTCTGCCTGGCGAACCCCGGGGAGGAGGCGGCGCGGGTGAGCGTGGAGTATCTCTTCGGCGGAGGGCCCTCCACGTGGCGCACCTACGCGGTGCCGGCGGGGAGCCGGCTCTCGCTATCGCTCAACCAGGAGGTGGGTGTGGGGCGTGACGTCTCCATGGCCATCTCGAGCGACGCCCCCGTCCTCGCCGAGAGGCCCATGTATTTCAGGTATGCCGCGCGCGCCAGCGGCGGGCACTGCGCGGCCGGGGTCGCCGTCACCGCCCCCATGTGGTGCTTTGCCGAGGGTTGCTCGCGGGCCGGTTTCGACACGTTCCTATGTATCGCCAATCCCGGCCCGCGCGCGGCGGAGGTGAGTGTCACCCTGCTGGACGAGGCGGGCCGGAGGTATGGCCTGGAGCTTAGCGTGGCCCCCGCCTCGCGCACCACCCTGTGCACGGGTGACCTGGTGGGAGGGGAGCACGACATCTCCGCGGTGATCAGCTCAAGTTCAGGTATCGTGGTGGAGCGCCCCGTGTATTTTCTCTTCGCCTCGCGCTCACTTGCCCCATGAGAGCGTGGCCAGGTTGGAGATGGCGGAGAAGTTGCCCGCCTCGTCCCTGGTCTGCAGGGCGAAGTAGAAGGTGGTCCCGGACCGGGCATAGATGAACGGGAAGGCGTCGTAGGCGTATTCCTGCGGGGCCCCGGGCTCTCCCGGCATGGGTTTTCCCGTGGTCAGCGAGACGGCGTCGTCCCAGTTGCCGGCGTCGATGGGGCGGTCGAGGAAGCGTATCTCGTAGCACAGCGCCTGGCCGAGGCCCGCGTCGTCACCCGGCGCGGTCCAGGCGAGCTTGACCCCGGACGGTTCCCCGCCGTCGCCGAGCGCCTCGGCGGAGAGATCCATTACCCGCCCCGGCCTGGCGGCATCGCTCCCCAGGCAACCGGTGTTCCAGGCGTCGTGCCCGTACTGCGGCCAGTCCGCCGCGTCGCCCCCCAAAGACGGGGTCTTCCAGATGAACAGCCACCCCTCCCGGGTGCCAATGACCACCTCGCGCGAGCCGTCGCCGTCAAAGTCCGCGACGGCCGGGGTGACCGTACTGCTCCCGGCGGTGAACCTCGGCCATCCCGCCGGTTCGGTGCCGTCCGCGCCGATGGCATGGAGGTCGTACCCGGCGCCACCCACCAGGACCTCCTGGGAGCCGTTGCCGTCCACGTCCGCCGCGCCGGGGGCTGCGAAGAGGGCGTCGCCGTTGAGCAGGGCGGGGAAGGCCGCGAGCATGCTGCCGTCCGCGGCATTCCAGGCAGTGACGGCGTTTTCTGACCTGGTCTGGTCGGCGGGCAGGTACATGTCCGCCGCCCTGCCTAGGCCCATGGTGGGCGCGAAGAAGGAAAGGGCGCCGCCACCGAGCGTGGCGAAGCATCCGCTCCCCCACGCGCACATCAGGGGGACGTCCTTACAGGGCGACGCGGCGCCCGCCTCGCGTGACTGCAGGCTCAAGGGCAGTCCCGCCTCATCGCTCCCCAGCAGCGAGGTCCCGTCAGAGCGGAGCAGGAAGCCGGGGCCGGCCGACGATGATATGCCGACCTCCATGCGCCCGTCGCCGTCGATATCGGCCGCCGCCGCCGCCGCGTTGACTCCCGCCAGGATGCCGGGGAGCATGCCCGGGGCGGCGGTGGCCAGCTTCACCGGCCAGCCCGGCAGGAACGCCTGGGCGGGGACCTTGTCGGCCGCCGGCTGCGCGCTCGCGTCGAGGCCGTACGCCGCGCCCTCGTGGTGCACGGCATAGACGCGCGTGTTGGCGGGCTCGAACGGCTTCCCCGTGCCGGTGAAAGCCTGCAGCGAGGGGAGGAAAGCCCCGAGGTCGAAGGTGAGCGGTGAGACGTTGCATCCCTCGCCCAGGTAGACCTCGCCGGTGCCGCAGATGATCTCGATGTCGCCGTCCCCCTCCAGGTCGGCCGCGCAGGGGGCGGCGACCAGCTTCCCGCCACGGGAGGCGCTGTCCTTGTCGGCGTAGGTGCAGGTATGGGTGAGGGGGTCGAGGGAGGCCACCTTGCCCGGGTCCACCAGCTTAACCGGCCACCCCCGTACGGCGGTGCCGTTGGCATGCCAGGCATAGAGGTGCTGGTCCGCGCAGGAGGCCACGATCTCAAGGCTGCCGTCGAGGGATGCGTCCAGGTTGCAGAGGACGGGCGCGCTCGCGAAAGTGCGGTCGAGGCGGTTCCATTTATCAAGCCCGTGCACGCGGTCGGGCACGAGGCGGGCGGCGAACCACTCCGCCGGCAATGCCCCTTCCGTCCACCACTCCGTGCGGTCTGGGATGGAATAGAGCGGGTTGGAGCGCACCGGGAAACCCGGCAGCAGCTCTCCCGCCGCGTTCCAGGCGTACAGCCTTCCCTGCATGTCTCCCACCACCACCTCCAGGGTACCGTCACGGTCGAGGTCGCCCACGGCGGGGGTCCCGGCGATGGAGGCGCGGGCGTCCATGCCGATATGGCCGTCCTTGTAACCCCTGGACTCCTCGTGCAGGGGCAGGGCGGCCGTGCGCACCGGCCAGCCGGGGACTTCGCTCAGGTCGGGGTTGTAGGCGTGCACCACTCCCGCTCCTGTGGCTACGATGAGTTCGTCTTCGCCGTCATCATCGATGTCCGCGAAGCGCGGCGATGCGGATATGTCGGAAGAGAGGTCCACGGGGGTAGCGGCGTAGGCGTCAGGGTCGTCGAAGCAGTACGCGGTCCTGCGGTCCTCGCCCCAGTTGCCGCGGTTGTCCCGCACCCTCACCCTCACGGTGAAGGCGTAGCGGTTGGGGTCGGACGCGCCCCCGCGGGCCTGCATGGTATCGAGCACCGCGCCATAGACCTCCCCGAGGTCCAGGTTGGCCAGGACGCCTTCCACGGGCTCGTACTGCTCCTCGGTCTCGCTGACCGTTATCCACTCGTCATCGGCGGGGTCCCAGCCCGGCGCCCACTCCACCGTGTAGTGGAAGCTCTCAGCGCGCACCGCGGCTACCCTGCCGGCCACCTCCAGGGTGACCTGTCCGGGGTTGAGCGACTCGGACCACGCGGGGTAGGTTATCTCCGCCTCGGGCGGGATACGCCCCTGGTCCACGGCCATGACCGCCTCGTAGGCGTTGACGCGGCCGTAGCCGAAATACGGGTCCCATCCCCGGTGCGACTCGAAGCGCTCGGACGGACCGATGAGTGAGTCGAGCTCACCCAGGGTGGTGCCGTAATAGCCGGGCGAGAAGTCGATGTCGTCCGCGGTCATGGCGATGACCTGCTTCACCTCGCAGGCCGAGAGCGGCAGCTCCTGGCCCGGGTAGTTCCACAGCTCGCCCCGCTGCACGTCGTTGGCGGCCGCTGCATAGATGAGGGCGGCGATGCCCGCTAGCCTGGCGGCCGCGCCCGAGGAATGGCCGTCCGAGGGCGCGGAGACCACCGTCTTCGCCCCGTAGCCGGTCTCTCCGCCCAGGTAGAGGTAGGATGACGGGAACTGCTCCGCCGTGGAGGAACCCGATGCGGCGTATTTCTGCAGGGCGTTAACCTGGATGGCGTGTTCGTAGGCGGCCGGGTAACTGCTCTGGGCCGACTCGCCCGTTCCGGCGGAGGCGATCACCGCCACGCCCCTGGTGGCGGCGTAGTCGACGGCATCCCGGGCGAGGGGTGTGTTGTTTAGGCTGACCAGGGCCGCCTGCACCAGCCAGGCGCCCGAGTCCACCGCGAAGACCGTCCCCTGGGCGAAATCATTGGCGTCGACGATGTAGGTGTCGCCTACCCTTACCGGCAGCAGCATGGCGCTGGGGCATACGCCCGCGATGCCGCTGGCGTTGTTGGCCTCCCCCGCCGACCACATCGCCCCGGCGGTACCGTGGCCGTCCCCGGTCTCGTCCCAGGGGTCGTTGTCGTCTTCCAGGAAGTCCCAGCCGCAGATGTCATCCACGTAGCCGTTGCCGTCGTCGTCCTCTCCGTCGGAGAAGGCCCAGATGATGTCCTCGGGGTCCAGGACGCCGTTGCCGTTGAGGTCCACCGCCCGGGGGTCACCCACGTAATCGTCCACGTTGAAGGCGCCGTCGCCGTTGGCGTCCCAGATGGGCGCCGCCTGGCGCGGGGGCAGCTCGCCGGGGTTGAGGTAACATTTGCGCCGGAGCTCGGTCATGGCCGCGGCGTCGCGCCACGCCATGCCGGTGTCCAGCACGGCGATGACCACGTCGGGCCGGCCCGTGGTGACGCTCCAGGCCTTGTCCACGCCGGCCCCCATCACCCCCTCCAGTTCGCGCCGGTCCAGTTCGGGATGGAATAGGCCTACGAGGGTCTGGTAGAGGGTGTTGCTCTCCTCCCCGGTCAGCTTCCAGTACTCGCTGCTGCCGGGCCCATAATCGTTGGGCAGGACGGAGCTGTAACCGTACTGCTCGTAGCGGTTGGGGTCCTGGGCGGGGGAACGCTGGGGCCACGGCGCATCGGCCGTCGCGAAAGCACTGGAAAGGATCAGGATACCTACCAGTAACGCACCCGCCGCTATTGTCAGTGCGCCTTTTGCCTGCCTGTGGCGCGTTCTCATCTTCCCCCCTTTTTGCTCCCCATAAGGTTGGGTTTTCATTATATATATAAATGGCCCTTCTATTCAATGCGGCAACGGTGGCATAACGCCTGTTTATCCGTATTCCCTTCCACGCGGCGCATAACCTTCTATCGTCTTTATCGGCGAGCATGTTGATGGCCCCGGCCACGGCATGCGCCGCCATACTCAGGACAGACGCTCGTAGTTGCTACGGCGTTCCAGGCCCTCGATGCGGAAGAGGGGGTCGCCGCCCACCAGCTCGCGGCAGTCCTCCAGGGAAAGCAGGTTAAAATAGGCGGGGCGGATAAAATCAGGGTCGCCGCCTTCCAGGCTCCCCTCGGACGGCGCGCGTTCACGCATGGCCTTCCCCAGCTCGGTGTACTTGAAGACCCTGATCCCGGCGCTCACCCCCACCGTGTCCGGCTCCGCCTCCCGGAAGAAGTCGAAGAGGGGGCGCAGGCCCTGTAGCGTCTCGGCGGGGAACCCCACCAGCAGGTCCACCGCCACCCCTATACCCTCCCCGCGCGCCAGGGCGATGAAGCTTCCCAGGTCCGCGAGGCCGTAGGCGCCGGCGGCGAGGGAGGCGGAATCTACGGACAGGGTCAGCGAGGCGGCGCCCGAGGCGGCCAGCATGCGGAAGAGCTTCGCGTCGTGGGGCAGGGGCTTCATATAGAGAGACCAGCTCAGCCCGAGCCCGGCCTCCTCCATTTGCCGCAGCATCTCCTTCGCGGTATCCAGGTCCTGGTTGAACTCGCAGTCGCAGAGGTGGAGTTCCGTGCAGCCCTGCGCCCGCAGCACCGCCAGTTCCTCCACCACCGCCATCGGGCTGCGGGGTTTCCAGGGCAAGCCGGCTTCGATACAGAAGCTGCATCTCCCCATGCACCCCACCTGGGTGGCGAAACCGGCGACCCCCCTCCCGGCCAGGTAAGGGGCATAATCCACCCAGCGCCCCCGCGCGGGCACCTCCGCGGCGTCGAAGGAATGGCTCCAGCCGTCGAGGAGGCGGGGCGGAGACGCGCCCCGCTCCAGGTCGCGCAGGAGCGCGGGTAAGGCCCGTTCCCCCGGCCCGTGTACCGCGTAATCGCCGTCCACGTACTCCATGACCTCGCGGGGACCCGCCAGGAGGGCGCTCCCCCCTACCACTACCATGGCCTCGCACTCGCGGCGGCAGGCGGCGATGAGCGCCGCTGAGGTGTCCAGCAGAAAGGCGTTGTCGAAGTAGAGGGAGGTGTCCACGTTGCGCAGGGAGAAGCCGGCTACATGAGGGTCAAAGCCCTGCAACGCCTCGCCCAGAGCGGCTTCGGGGTCGTCCGCGAAGGTGAGGTCGATAACCCCCACCTCGTGCCCCTCGCGCTCGAGGTAGTGGGCAAGGTACTCGACGCCCACCGGTATGACCGGGGGCTCGACGTAGCGGTTCGGGTTTACCAGCGCGACCCTCACACAACATTCCTCCCTAGACCGGAGAGAAGGCGAGGCGTAGGGAGGTGGCGTCGGTTTCTCTGGCCGCTATCCGCAGGTCGAGGCCGCCCGAGGCCTCCAGCATCCCCCACAACCGGCCCGTGAGCAGGACGTCGTTGTAGGGGTTTTCCACGCATATCGCCCGGGCACCCTCCGGCTCGGACGGGTCCGTCACCTTTCCCCATCCCCGGTAGGGGAAGCTCTCCAGGTGCGCCGCCAGGTCCATGCCGCCGTGCCCGCCATTGCCCTCGGGCTTGCCCGCTATGCCCCCGTAGAGCGAGCGGGCGTGCCCGCGGGTGACCTCCACCATCTTCCGCTCGATGTCCTCACCCAGTTGCCCCGCTAGCATCCTCAGAACCGCGGTGATGCCCTGGGTGTTGTTGAAACAGTAGCGCCTCCCGGAGAAACGTTCCTCGATGCGGCAACCGCCCTGTCTCCACTCGAAGAGGCGGGACACCCCCCTGGGGGCGCCGCACCTCTCGCAGTGCTCGCACGCGAGCTCGCCCGCTGCCGGCCCGGCGACGTCACGCGACGACTCCTCGATGAGACCGCTCTTTCCCGCGAAACCCTCGCCGGGGACGACGGTCATCACTCCCGCGTGTTCGTCGCCCTCCCAGACGGCCGCGTTCTCGCGCCCCGAGACCACGTCGGCCACGGCGGTCACGTCCCCGCGCAGCAGGTCCGTGGAGTAGGGGTCCTTTACCTCGATGACCATCCTGTCCGGCTCGATGCTCTTGAACTTCACGTCGGCGATGCCCCAGATGGACACCGGATAGAGCATCATGCGATAGAGGTCCTCGTCGGAAGGCAGCCCTCCGCCGCCTTCCTTCATCTTCTCGACCGTGGC
This sequence comes from Actinomycetota bacterium, assembly GCA_040757835.1. NCBI lineage: Bacteria > Bacillati > Actinomycetota > Actinomycetota bacterium. Next base: position 88,558 of record JBFLWJ010000011.1, on the reverse strand, counting down.
GGTCATGTAGTCCCTGGCATCGATGTACTTGCCGCTGGCCACGATGTCGCCGATATCGTAGTCCATGAGGTCGGAGAGGGAGCGGAAGAGGTGGTTCAGCTCGTCCACGTCGAAGAAGGTGCCCTTGATGTAGGGTGGGAACCTGCCGTTTATGGACCCGTCCGCATGCCACATGTTGCCCCTGGTGATGCCCAGGGGCACGCCGCAGGCCTCACAATACAATGCCCCTCACCCCCTTGACCTGCCTTCCCACACCGAGTGCAGGCTCATAATATCTTTCGTATTTGTCGAGTCCCATTCCCGCCCAGTGCATCGGCTAATCTGATTATCCCACTTTTGCGCCAAATATATGCGCGAAAACGGGGAAGGTGACGGAAAGCTCCCGGTTCCGGGCGGAACGAAGACCGCCTGCACGCAAGGGATGCCGGAACGCGCCGCGCACGCCGACAGGCAATATGCCGTGCGGGTGCAGGGTCGGGACCGCCCCCGCGGACTCGGACTCTTCCCTTCAGGCGGGTCAGGAGCCGCGGTAGTAGTGGATGTTCTTGCGGATCATGGCGCGGAAGCTCTCCTCGGAGCGCCGGCGCGCCTCCTCCGCCTGCTTGCGCTCGGTGATCTCGGACATGACCCCGATGAGTCCGGCCGCACGGCCTTCCTCGTCGAAGGGCCGGCTCGAGGTCTGCACGTGGATGAGCGAGCCGTCCTTGTCGATGACCCTGAACTCGTGGGGCTCGAGGAAGCCGTCCATGGTCCTCTGGAAGCTCTGCAGCAGGCCGGGCAGGTCCTCGGGGTGGATGAAGTGCATGAAGGGCTGCCCCATTACCTCCCCGGCGGTGTAGTGGCTGATGCGCTCGATGGCCGGGCTCATATAGAGCACGGTCCCCTGGGTGTCGACGGTGAAGACGACGTCGTTCAAGTTCTCCACCAGGAAGCGGTACCTCTCCTCTGACTCCCTCAATTCCTTCTCTATCCTGCGGTACTCGGTGATGTCGCGCAGGTTCACCACCACCGCTTCCACGTTCGGGTTATCGAGCATGTTCACGGCCACGGCCTCGGTGATGAAATAGGAGCCGTCCTTGCGGCGGGTGCGGTACTCGATATGCTCCACGCGCCCAGGCTCCTGGATACCGGCGGTGAACTTCTCCACCAGTTCGGGGATGTCATCGGGGTGCACGAACTCGAAGGCGTTCATGCTCAACACTTCCTCGGGCTCGTACCCGGTCATGCGCTTCGCCGAAGGGCTGACGAAGCGCAGGCTGAAGTCGCGGTTGATGACCAGGATGAGTTCGTAGGCGTTCTCGACCAGGTGGCGGAAGTAGCCGTCGCTCAACCCGGGGGTGTCTTCCTTCCTGTGCGAGGGTTCGGCCGCCTCCAGCTCGGCCACGCGCTGGCGCAACTCCTCGAGTTCTTTTCTGATCTGCTCGTCGCCTCGTTCTGCTTCCATAACCACCGTTTTCGAAGAAGGGGAAACCCACCCGGACATATTCATTATCGGAAATACTCCGCCATGCTTGAAGGTTTCCTTGGGACGGTCCGCCAGCCGCGCGAAAGCGGGCGGGGGACGCTGCCCCCGCCCGCCGCCGTATTACCAGCGTAAAGCCCGGCTCAGGGGCGATAACCGATGGAGTCGGTGCCCAGGTAGTCCAGGGCGCCGGGGAACGGCCGCCAGTACATGGCCCGCTCGCAGATGATGTATCCTCCCGCCGAGGTCACCCTGGTGGAGACGTCGTAGGTATCGGGGACGTAGGTGTTCACGGCGTAGGTCTTGCGGGACTCCGGGTCAAGGGTGTCGGTGGGCCCCGCCACCTCGCCACGCTCCGTCTGGAAGGTCAGGGTTATGGTGACGGGGAAGGCGTTGGGGTTCTGCACCAGCACGTAGGTGGTGAAGCCGCCCAGGGTAGCGCCCTCCGGCAGGAACCACTCGAGCCCGCCCACGGTGGCCCCGATGGAGTCGTGGCCGATGGTGAGCACCCCGGACGCGCTGGGCGCCTCGTACATGGCCCGTTCGCAGACCACAGGGCCCCCGGTGGAGGTGACCATGGTGGAGACGTCGTAGGAAGCGGGAACGGTGGCATCGGCGAGGTACGACCTGCGCTCCCCGCCGGGGATGTTGTCCACCGGACCCGGCACCTCCCCGCCGCCGGTCTGGTAGGTCAGGGTGACATCGACCGGGTCGTCGTTGGGGTTCTGCACCAGTATCCAGGTCTGGAACCCCCCGGCCGTGGCCCCCTCGGCCAGGTACCAGGTGGTGGAGGGGCTGACCACGCCGATGGAATCGGTGCCCAGTTCCCAGCCGTCGAACCCGGGCACGGGCGGGGTGTAGTAGACCGCCCGCTCGCACACCACGTCCCCCATGTAGGAGGTGACCGTGGTGGAGACGTCATAGGTGCTGACGTAGTCGTTGAGGCGGTACGACTTGCGTGAGTAGCCGCCCAGCGCCTCCTGGGGCCCCTGTACCTCCCCCAGGTCGGTCTGGAACACGAGGTCGATGTTGACGGAGTTGGGGTTGGGGTTCTGTACCAGCACCCAGGTCTCGAAGCCGCCGATGGTGGCGCCCTCGGCCAGGTACCATACGGGGGATGGGTTGACCACCCCGATGGAGTCGTGGCCGAGGCGGCGCGGCGTGGTCCCCGGCTCGGTCCAGTACATGGCCCGCTCGCAGTAGATATCCGCGTCGGCCTCCACCCGGGTGGAGACGTTGTCGTTGTCGGGGACATAGGTGTTCACCAGGTAGCTCTTGCGTGTGTCCCCGGGGATGGTGTCGGTGGGGCCGGGCAGCGGGCCCGCGCGGGTCTGGAAGGTCAGCTCCACGTTCACGGGGTTCGGGTTGGGGTTCTGCACCAGCACCCAGGTCTCGAAGCCGGTGGCGGTGGAGCCCTCCGCCAGGTACCAGGTGGTGGAGGAGCTGTAGGAATAGAGCTGGCAGCCGCCGGTCGGGTTCGACGTCCCGAAATACATGCGGTTGCCGAAGGTCGCCGTGCTGTTGGCGGTCGTGTTCGCGGCATCCCCGAAGCCGGCGCTGGTGTAGTCCGCGGGCGCCCCCCCGCCCACATCCTGCCTCCACCCCGTGCCGTCGAAGCTCCACACCTCGCAGCCGCCCCCCCGGTTCGTCCCCACGAACAGCCTGGAATCGTAGACGTGCAGGCTGCTGGCCGCATCGTTGGTGGCGTCGCCGAAACCGGGGCCAATGGTGGCGGAAGGCAGGGCCCCAACCTCCTGGGTCCAGTTGACCGTATCGAAGGACCACACCTCGCAGCCGCCCGCCATGTTCTGCGTCCCCACGTAGAGCGAGCCCTCGTATTCCTCCATGCTCAGGACGATGGTGTTGTTCGCGCTCCCGAAACCGGAAGCGATGAGGGCCTGCGGGAGGTTGCCCACCGACTGCGTCCAGGCAGTGCCGTCGAAGGCCCATACCTCGCAGCCGCTCATCATGTTGAACGTGCCCGCATAGAGGTTATCGCGGTAAGCGAACATCCCGAACGTGGCAGCGTTTCTGACATCGCCGAAGCCCGCGGCGACGATGGCCGACGGCAGGTTGCCCACCGACTGCGTCCAGGTGGTGCCGTCGTAACCCCAGATCTCCACGCCGTCACTGTAGTTCCTGGTGGCCAGGTACAGCTCACCGCCGTAGACCGCCATGCTCATGGCGTCGACGTTGTTGCCCCCGAATCCGGCGGGGACCGCGGAGCCTCCCCCTACCACGGCGGTCCATGCGGCTCCGTCGTAGCGCCACACCTCGCAGGCCCCCGCGATGGTCCCCGTGCCCACGTAGAGATGGCCGTCGTATACGGCCATGCAGGCCATGGCGACGGCGTTCGGGTCCCCGAAGCCGGAGGGTTCGGGCGCCCCGGCGCCCACCAGCGTCTCCCACGTCTCGCCGTCGAAGCGGTAGATCTCGGGACCGTCGATGACGTTCACCGTGCCGACGTAGAGCCCGGACTGGAAGACCGCCTGGGACCAGGCCTGGGCGTTGTTGACGTTGCCCATGCCCCCCGTCGCCTCCCAGACCAGGGTCGCGGCGGCGGCGGGCTCCGGCGGCGAGAGCACGGCCAGCAGGAACCCCGCCAGGAGGACCAACGCGAACAGGATGGACAGCTTGCCGTCTTTCATCGGGATCACCTCCGCCCTTCCGTCTTTCGGCTACGCATGCACGCTCCCCGGGCGGCCCGGGGAGCGGCCCGGACACTTGAATATTCAAGCACGGGGAGGCCGGCACCTTTGCGCGGGAGTGAACGGGAATGGCCGGGGCCTGCTCGCTTTCACGCGGCGGGAGGTGGGGACGGGCCCGCCGCCTAGATTATCTGGACGAGGATGATGACCGCGGGGACGCACATGGCCAGGGCGACGAGGCCGAGGACGAGGCCGGCCACCGCCATCCCCCTGCCGCCGCGGAGCCCCGGCTGCCTGCGGGCTCTCGTAAGGGCGGCGGCGGCCAGGACGACGGTGGGTATGGCGAGCAGCAGCTCCGCGAGGGGGACGACCACCGCCACGATGCCGAGGACCATGGCGGCGGCGCACAGGGATGAACCGGGAGACGCTTCGGCCGTCTCCCCCGCCGCTTCCCGCCGTGCCGCGCCCCGCGCGGCGGTATCCTTCTCTTCCACATAAACGGTTCCCATGCCCGGTGCCTTTCCGCCAGACCCTTGCCGTATATGCCATGTTAGCAGATTCCCTACCAGCCATGTTCCCGGCAAGGGATAGGGTACCTGGCTGAACCGGGCGGAGGGGGTTGCCCTCCGCCCAACATATTATGAGATAGGGCCTAGGGGTTGAAGGTGTAGCCGGAGAGGGTGTCGCCGGAGGGCCAGGCGCCCCCGTACATGGAGTACATGGGCCGCTCCACCACCACCGGCCGGTCGCTCATCACCTCGCAGGAGACGTCGTGCTCGGACCCCACCACGTCGTTCACCCTCACCGTCACCCGCGCCGAGGGCGGCACCCTCACCGTGTGCTCGCGCTGGGAGGTGTCCTCGAGCATGAAGCGCAGCACCACCTCCGCCGCGGCCTCACCCGGGTTGAGCAGGCATATGTACTCCTCGAACCCCGACCGCGTGCACCCCTCGGCCAGGTACCAGGATGAGCCGGGCCTGCACACCCCCATGGCGTTGGACCCCTCGTCGATGCGCGAGTCGTAGAGGAAGTACATGGGCCTCTCGGCCACGATGGGCAGCTCCGAGGTGACGCAGGCGGAGACGTCGTGCTGCCGCGCCACGTCGTTGTTGACGTTGACGGTGAAGCGGGAGCGCGGCTCCAGCCGGTATTCCCGCTCGATGCGGCCGCCGTCCTCCATCACATATGTGATTTCCGCCAGCGTCGCCTCCTCGTTGGGGTTCTGCAGGCACAGCCACTGGTTGAAGCCGGTGCGCGTGCACCCCTCCGCGAAGAACCACTCCGTCTCCGGCCTGGCGGCGCCCATGACGTTGTGGCCGCCGTCCCACATCCCCTGGTAGAGGAAGTAGACCGGCCTCTCGGCCACGATGGGCACGTCGGAGGAGACATGCATGGACACGTCGTGTCCCGACCCCACCTCGCCGTTCACCAGCACCGTACCGCGGCTCCAGGGGGCCACCCTGTAGTAGCGCTGCAGGGAAGCGCCGTTTTCCATCATGTACTCCACCCGGACCCCGGCCTCGCGTCCCTCGGGGTTCTGCAGGCACAGCCAGGTGTCGAAGCCCGTGCGGGTGCAGCCCTCGGCGAAGTACCAGTCTGAGCGGGGGAAGTGGGCCCCCTGCGCCACATGGCAGCCCTTCCAGTGGTTGTCCGCCGCGCCCGCATAATCGAAGTACATGGGACGCTCGGAGACGATGGGCCTGGAGGACGTGACCTGTATGGACACGTCCTTGCCCGTGCCCACCTCTCCGTTCACGTAGATGGTGCTGCGGGAGTGGGGCGGAAGCGAGTAGGTGCGCGGGGCGGCCGTGCCCTGCCCCTCGCCCAGGTAATAGTTGACGGTCACCGAGGCGGCCTCGCTCCCGGGGTTCTGCAGGCACAGCCAGGTGTCGAAACCCGGGCGGGTGCACCCTTCCGCGAAATGGTTGGTCTCGGAGATGTTGTTGCCCACGTACACGGCCACCTCGCTCGCGGCGGTATGCTCCGCATGGTTTCCCGCCTCGTCCCACGCTTCCACCTGGACCACGTGATAGCCGTTCACGGCCGTCGAGGTGTCCCAGGTGCCAAGCCAGGGGGCGGAGGTGCGCCCGTCCACCCTGGCGCCGTCCACCCGGAACTCCGCCCGGCCCACCTTGAGGTTGTCCGTTATATCGGCCTTGATGGCGACAATGCCCCGCACCCACTCCAGCCCCGTGGGCTCCTCCACCCTCACGCTGGGGGGAGTGGTGTCCTTGTAGAAGAGCACGGCCTGGGTGCGGCACTTCCTTCCCGCCCTGTCCCTGATCTCGGCCTGAAGCGAGTGTTGCCCGTCCACCAGGCCGGAGATGTCCAGGTCGGCTTTGGCCTCGGGCCCTTCCTCGAGGGGTGCTCCGTCCACCAGCCAGGTGATGGCGGCCACCCCCGAACCCGCGTCCGCGCAGGACACCTCGGCCGCCACCCTCATCTGGAAATACTCACCGGGCGGTGGAGAGACGATCTCCCCCCGCGGGTCGGTGAAATCGGCCTTGTAGGAGAAGGCCTGTGCGGCGGAGGCGTTGCCGGCGTTGTCCTCGGCGTAATACCCGATGGCATGCTCCCCCTCCAGGAGGTCGAAGGGCTCGGCGTACACGGTCCAGTCCGCCGCGCCGTCGAAGCGGTAATAGGTGGCCTTGACGCCGGAGATGACGTCCCTGGCGAGCACGGACGGCCCCACCTTAGGCTGCGCCACGTACCAGCCGTCCTCGCCGTCCGGCGGCGATATCTGCAACCTGACATCCACGGGAGGGGTGCGGTCCACGATCACCCCGGTGAGCACGTTCTCGGCCACGTGCCCGGCCGTGTCCTCAACCGTCACCCGGAAATCGTAGGCGCCCTCCTTTACCGTCGCCCCGGGAAAGTTCCTGGACCAGGGGGCGTCGGCGTCCCGGGCGCCCCCGGGCCATTCCGTCCAGCCCGGGGCCCCCGCCTTGCGGTAGAAGTAGTCGGCGTGGAGGATGCCGGCGTCGTAGTGCTCGGGGGAGGGGGATAGCAGCCAGTCGGCGCTGCGGCCGAAGTCGTCGGCGGCGGCCGCAGTGACCGCGAAGTCGGCGTTGTGATAGGCGCCGGGGTCGGCGATGACCACGGTGGGGTCCTGCGTGTCCTCGCGCTTGGTGAGGACGCGGTTGACCGCGCCGGTGCCCGCCGAGGCGGCGTAGAACCTGGTGCCGTCGGAGCAGCAGTCCACGGAGCCGCAGTCGTCGAAGGAGAGGTTCGAGTAGAAGAGGCCCTCGATGTGGCTCCAGGCATCCACGCCGGAGTTGCGGTTGACCTTGCCGGCGACGCCGCGGTCGAGGGACTCGCCCGCCTGGCGGTAGACCACCAGGATGTCGCTGCCGCAGGTGGCTATCTGCGGGTAGGGGCGTACTGTGCACTTGTCTACGAGTTGCTCTTCCATGTCCCACTTTGAGTTAATATACCTTCGGTACCAGACTTCGTAGCTGCCAGCATTGGCACCTGAAGCAACCACCATCTTGCGGCGGTCGGCGCCGTCCATCCACACCCCCACCTCCGGGTGGGAGAGATCGACGCAGCCCCCCGTCGGGATAAGCTCCGACCGGACCCAGCTCACGCCGGCGTCGGCGGTACAGGACTCGTAGATGGGGTGGGGGGCGGAGCCGCCGTGCTGGTAAAAGACGTTGACGGCGGAGGCCGAGGCGGCCTCGAGGCAGGGGAAGGAGGCGGCGGTGCCGTCGAGCTGACCCGAGGGGCAGGAGACGGCCTCCGGCACCAGGGCGGCGGAGAAGCGGCGGTAGTAGACCTCGTTGCGGCGCCCCTGCCCGGCGTCGTAGTCGGAGACGTAGGCGGCGTGTACCTTGTTGCCCGCGAAGGCCACGTGGGCCTCGTAGTTGTTGCAGGCGGGGTTGGGGTCGGCCCAGGTGGCCCAGGTCTCCCCGCGGTCGGCGGAGACGGCCAGGGCCAGGGCCCAGGTGGAGCCCACCAGCTCCTTCCAGGAGACGACGACGTAGCTCCCCGCGGCCTCGACGTAGGGGTCCGCCGCCTTGCGCTCCTTCTTCAGGTCCAGGCAGCGCGCGGACCCCCAGTCGAGGATGTCCCCGTCGGCGGCGCGCAGGTAGTAGACGTTGCCGCCGTTGTCCGCGACCAGGTGCAGGAAGCCCGCGCCGCGGTCCATTTGCGCGTGGCGGGGGTTGTTGGGCCCGCAGTCGCTCTCCCCCGTCCAGCCCGTCTGCGACTCCGTCTCGGCGGGGTAGGAGTGCGCCGTCCGGGTGCCCGCGGCGCAGGCGGCGAGGCAGAGGGCCAGCGCGAGCACGGGGAGAGCGGCCTTCTTCATCCCGGCATGCATCTTCCCGCTCCCCCTACTCCGCCGCGCCTTCCTGGTAGCCGAAGACCTGGCTGCCCCCGCTTATGCGCCCCGCGTAGTCGAAGTACATGGCGCGCTCGCAGATGAAGGGCTGGTCGTCGTAGACCACGATGGAGACGTCCCCGGCGTAGCCGTAGTAGGCGGCGGCGGCGTTGATGTTCACCGAGCGCCTCTGGCCCGGGGAGACACTACCAACAGTATAGAACCCTATAGGACCAGTATTGCTGTACATGTTAATCACCGGAGCGATGGTCACTCCCACGCCGCCCTTATTGGCCGGGGGATTATACACGAGGATCCATTCGTCGAAGCCGGGGCCGGTGTAGCCCTCGGCGAAGAACCACGTCCTGGCGCCCACGCCGTCCGTCCCGTAGGCCTGGGCCGTCTCCCCGCGGAAGGCCCCGGCCAGGGCCAGGGCCCCCAGCATGCTCGACGCGACGAGCACGGCCGCGACCGCCCCCGCCACCAGCACCTTCCCCGGGCTCACAATGATCACCTGCATCGCGCCTCTCCTTTCCCGCCCGCCGCGGGGCGGTCCCTCATGCCGCACGCGCCGCCGCGGCGGAACATCCCTCTAGTACAAGGTCACGCACAGGGTGGCCTGTGCGCTGTGGCCGCCGTCGTCGGTGACCGTCAGGGTCACGGGGATGACGGCGGGGATGATGTTGCTCTCGAAGACGTGGTAGACGCCCGCGCCGCTGCCGCCGCAGCTCCAGGCGTAGGAGACGATGCTCCCGTCCGGGTCGTAACTGGCGGAGGCGTCCAGGTAAACGCGCAGCGGTGACTCCCCCTCGCCCGGCGACAGCGTGAACGCGGCCACCGGCGCCGCCGCGCTGGGATCGGCCGGAGGGGCGGCCGCGGGGGTCTGGACCGCCCCCGCCTCCTCGGTTCCTCCCGAGCCTTTGCCGCTTGATGCGGCGTCGCCAGCCGCGCTTTCCGCCGCCTGGACCTGTTGCGTGTCGCCGCCGTCCCCGGCGCTATCGGCCGCCGCCCCCGCCGCGCAGACGCCTCTTATGTTACGAGACGCCTCCCCCGAGGCCTCCTCCCCCACCTGCGAGCCGCCCCCGCGCGCCTGCGCGGGCGGCGCGTCTCCACCGACGCCGAAGAGGTACGCGCCGGCGATCCCGCCCAGCAGGACCAAGACCAGAACCAGGGCGAGCACGGCCCTGGCCGCCCTGCCCTTGCCGCCCCTCCGGGCAGGGGGTGAGCGGAGTGCCCGCATGGCGGGGGCGCTTGCCTCCTCCTCCATACGCCCCGCGGGCTCCTCCCTCCATCCGCCCGTCCGGCGGGCGCTGGCGATGTCCGCTTCCGCGGCGTCCCCGTCAGCCATGGGCCCGTGCTCCAACCCGCTCCTGATCTCCATCGCGGTAGAGCCCTCGCCCGCCCCGGCCGCCCGGCACCTCTCCGCCAGCCAGCGCGCGAGGCGCTCCCCGCGAGACCCCGGGGAACCGTCGGCCTGTTCGAGACACCTCTCGATGAGCCTTCCCAGGGCATAGAGGTCGGCTTCCTCTCCCGGCATGCCGCCGTCCATGACCTCGGGACTGAAGTAGGAGAAGTCCGGCGCCGCCACCAGCTCGAGCAGGGGATGGAAGAACTCCCGTTTGAGGGCCGGGTCCTTGAGGGTGACCTCGCCGCGCGGGCGGTAGAAGACGTTGCGGGTGTTGATGAAGAGGTGACAGAAGCCCGCCCCGTGCATCTCCTCCAGTATGCGCAGCACCTTCTCGCCTATGCCGAGGACATCGCAGGCGGTGATGGGCGCCCCCATGCGCAGGTAGTTCTCCAGGGAAGGCTCCCCCAGTTCGGGGAAGGCGAGATAGTAACCGGCCTCTTCCTCCAGGATGCCCCCCTCGAAGGGCACGAGCAGGCCGGGTATGGAACACTCGCGCGCCAGGTTGACCGCCTTGAGATAATCGAACCCGAGGTCCTCGACGGCGTCGCTGACCTTGACCACGGCCCGCTGGCCCAACAGGGTATCCTCCACGATATGGGTGCAGGCCACCCCGTTGCTGCCCCTTGTCTTGAGTAGAGCGAACTTCTCGGCGATGATGTCTCCGCCCATATGCCCCTCGCTCCATCGCTTACCAGCACATTGCCCCGAGTTAAAGCAAGCTCTGAAATTCTATACAATAAATATTTATCTGTCAAGATGATAATGTTGTACTAGTTTATTAATATAGTGGGGAAGAAACGAGGTGACGCCATTATATCATCGTTGCCTTGTTTTGATTACCCCCGGTCAAAATACTGTGCAGGCGCATCAGCTGCCCGTTCGAGGCGGCCGGGGCGCTACGCCGCCGTTGAATTCTAACCCCCGCTCGGATACCTTATAGACAGGAATATTCACGCTGCTGCGGGGCTCTTGCGGGGAGGGCAAAGGAGAGGCACATGCCGGAGATACGCATGGGCGGGGCGAAGATCAGCTACGGCGCCATGGGCAAGGGCGAAGCGGTGCTGCTGGTGCACGGCTGGATCGGCTCGGGTGCCCTGTGGGGCATGGTGGCGCCCTGGCTCTCCGAGCGTTTTCACGTCATCGCCCCCGACCTGCCGGGCCACGGCGACTCCGGCATCCCGGACGGTTTCCGGTTCACCCTGGAGGGCTTCACCGCGTTCCTCGCGGACCTGCTGCGGGAGCTGGGGCTGGAGCGGGTCAGCCTGGTGGGGCACTCCATGGGCGGCAGCATCTGCGTTCATTTCGCGGCGACCCATCCCGACATGGTGGAGCGGCTGGTGCTCATCGACACCCCCGGCAAGGGCAGCGCGCTGGGGTGGCCGGCGCGGGTGCCCCTGGTCCACCACCTGGCCGGCCTCCTGCATATCTTCTGGGGGCCGCGCATAACCGCCCGCCTAATCAAGTCCTCGGTGCTCTACCCCGACGACCTCCCGCCGACCTTCCTGGAGGAGGCGGTGGAGCAGGGGAGCAAGGTCAAGAAGCAGGCGCTGGTGGAGACCACCCATATGCTGGCGCAGCTCGACCTCGACCCGCTGCTGCCGGGGATAATGGCCCCGACCCTGATCATCTACGGCGACCGGGACCCCTCGGTGAGGCCAGCCGAGGCCGGACGCCTGCGGGGCCTCATCCCGGACGCCCAGTTGCAGATGGTGCCCGGCTGCGGCCACTGCCCCAACTACGAGTACCCCGACCTGGTGGTGGGCTTCATCGAGGCGTTCATGCTCGGAGGCATTTCCTAGAGCCCGAGGAGGTGAGGGCGTGGAAAGATACGGCAAGTTCCTGGGCGTACCCTACGATCTCAGGTTTCCCACCCCGTCCAGGATCAGGGAGAGGATGTGGAACCCCGGCGACCCCCGCGTCATCGTGCCGCGCGTCTTCGGGGCGGGCTGGACGGTGAACTTCGCCACCCTGCGCGAGAAGAGCACGGCGGGGTTTTACGCCGCGCTGGCCGCCTTCGCGCTCATCTACCTGAACGGCCTGTACAAGATCTACAAGAAGCTGGCGGGTCTCAGGAAGAAAGACTAGCTTCGCGGCGACCGTCGCACGGGAGACGATGGCGCTGCGGCAAGCGAACGGCACGGCGCCGCATGGGGGATTCGCGGACGGCACCGCCCGGGAACGAGTACCTGCGCCGGCGCCTGAAAGGATATCGGCCACCGGTGAAGGAGGACGACATGGCCTACTGCCATAGATGCGGCAAGGAAGTCGAGGCGGGAGACGCCTTCTGCCATGCCTGCGGCAGCGCCATATCCGGCACTGCCAGGGTCGCCGTTGGCGAAGCGGCTGCCGCCACGGACGCGACGGCGCCGCCGGCGCCCATGCCTCCCCGGGCGGCGCAGCCCTACGGAGAGCAGGCGCGGGCGGAGACACCGCAGGAGATAGCGGAGCGCCGGGTGAAGCAGAAGCTGGAGCTGTGGTGGCACCTTGGCTCCTACGTCATCGTAAACGTCTTTCTCATCATCATCTGGGCCATCACCGGTGCCGGCTACCCCTGGTTCGTGTGGGTGATGATCGGCTGGGGCATCGGTGTGGCCTTCCACCTCATGCACTACTTCATGGACGTACACGGCGAGTCGAGACGGCAGCGCATGATCCAGAAAGAGATGGACAGGCTGCAGCGCCGTCAGGATGCGTGAAAGGGTGTTAAAGATGCTCTGTGAGGACTGCGGAAAGGAAGCCCGCCCCGGCGACGTCTTCTGCCGCCAGTGCGGAGCCAGGCTCGCGGGCGGGGAGGGCCCCGCAGCCGCGGAGGGCACGGGGGACGGCACGGCCGCGAGCGCGGAGACGGCCTGGGAACCCGGGGAAGGGGAAGCCGCCGCCGCGGGGGCCGGGGAGACGGCCTGGGAGCCGGTTGTGGAAGGGCCCGTCGGGGAGGAAGCAGGGCCTGCAGCGGAAGCGGAGGCTCCGGAAGCCGGGACCGCGCCGGAGGGAGCGGCGGCCGCGTTCGTCCCGCCTCCGGCCGCCCCGGCCATGCCTCCCCCGCCCTATCCCCCGCCGTTGGCGCCCCGTCCCGCACCGGCGAGGACCAGCGGCTGGGCGGTGGCCTCCCTGGTCCTGGGCATCCTCTCCTTCATGTGCCTGCCCTTCATCGCGGCCGCGTTGGCCATCGTCTTCGGGGCCATCGCCAGGAGCGGCATCAAGCGCTCCCGCGGCGAGATGGGCGGCTCCGGCCTGGCCACGGCGGGCATCGTCCTGGGCATCGTCAACCTGGCCCTGCTGCTCATATTCGTGGCGGCCATGGTGCCGTGGATGATCATCAACATCGGCGACACCGAGACGGTCGAGCGCTCGGTGTCACTGCAGGGGGCGCAGAGCGTCTCCGCCGAACTGGAGATAGACTCGGGCAACCTAAACGTAGGCGGCGGCGCGGACCTCATGTTCGAGGGCACCTTCACCTATAACATCAGGCGCTGGGAGCCCGAGATCGACTACAGCGTGAAGCAGGGCGTGGGCGAGCTGAGCGTGCGGCAGGGCGGCGACTGGTGGGTCCCCGCCTTCTGGTTCATCCACAACGACTGGGACCTGCGCTTCGCGGACAGCGTTCCCCTGGACCTGGGCGCCACCCTCTCCAGCGGCGACGGGGAGTTCGACCTGCGGCCCCTGGCGCTGCGCAGCCTGAAGGTGGACGCCAGCTCCGGGGACATCGCCGTCGACCTCTCCGGGGACAAGCCCGAGCTGAGGCGGGTGGAGATCGATTCCAGCAGCGGAGACGTGAGCGTGGAGCTTAAGGGCCGGTACAGCACCTACATCGAGATGGATGTCGAGAACTCGAGCGGCGAGATCGACGTGGACCTGCTCGGAGAGTGGGTAAGCGCCCTGGGGGCGACCATCACCAACAGCTCCGGCGACGTCACCCTGCGCCTGCCCAGGGACGTGGGGGTGCGCGTGCGAGCCCGGACGCGCTCCGGCGATATAAACGCTCCTGGCATGACCGTGGACTCCGAGGACGGAGAGGGCGCGGTATACGTGAACGACGCCTTCCGCCGCTCCATCATCACTCTCCAGATCGACGTGGAGGTATCCAGCGGGGACATAACCCTCCTCCTGGAGGAGTAATGGGGTCAGCCCCTGACATGTGACAAAAAGGCCTGAGAAGAGAGGGAGGCCTGCCGTTAATAAAGTGCCTGCTGTTAAAGGTGGGCTGTTCGATCTTCGTCATGAGCGGTTTTACGGATCTTTGCTCTATGTCGCATGTCAGGGGCTGACCCCGTCCGTGACTGACCCCGTTATAGCGGGAAGGGTTCGAAGCGGTCCTGGGCCGCCTTGCAGATGGGACAGACCTTGGGGGCACTGTCACGCGCGGCCAGGTAGCCGCAGACCCTGCAGCGCCATACGGGCAGGGACGGTCCCGCCCGCAGGGGGAAGGGTTCGAAGCGGTCCTGGGTCGCCTTGCAGATGGGACAGACCTTGGGAGCGCTGTCCCGCGCGGCCAGGTAGCCGCAGACCTTGCAGCGCCATACGGGCATACCGTCTCCGCCCTTGCCCGCGGCGGTCTTCTTCTCGGACCGCATCCTCTCCAGTTCCTCGGGCTCGGGCCTTCTCTCCGGCACCTGCCCCTCGACCTCTTTCCTGCCTTCCAGGACCTCCTGGGTAACGTATAGGCCTCAGTAGCACTGGTCATACTCCTCGAGGTCGGCGTCGCGGTAGTCGCAGGGGCAGATGATGTCCAGGTCCGCCTCCCGGTCCCCCTCGCCCATGCGGCACGGACAGAGCATATAGCCGTACCTGTCCTGGTTGGTGTTGAGGCCCTCGGCCAGCGTGAGCACGAAGTCGCGGTCGGGGTTCAGGTGGTACCCTCCCGCCTCGGCGTCCTCGTTGAGGCGCTCGTAGAGGGCCAGGACCTCCGGCGTGTACCCAGGACTCAAAGAAGCGACTCCTTGTACTTGTCCTCGTTGAAGCCCGCGATCACTTCCTCGCCGTCCACGATAAGGGTCGGGAACGTCTTGCGCGGGTTGCGCGTCTTGACCTCCTCGAACACCTCCTTCTGGGCGTCACCCTCCAGGAGGTCGACGTACACGTAGCGGTACTTCAGCTTGTTCTCGTCCAGGAAAGACCTTGCCTTGCGGCACCAGCCGCAGGTGGAAAGAGCGAAGAGGACCAGCTCGTGCCCACCTTCTTCACCCTCCACGATCTCCAAGTGCTCCTCGTACATACCTATCTCCTTCTTCCTCGGGCGCCCTTGCCTCAATTGCACATTATTCCCGCCGCCATGGGGCATAAACGTGAACATCCTTAATTCTGATGGTGCCCCCTCCGGACGGTCCTCGCGGCCCAAACCGGATCACATGCGGTCCGCTCTCGGATAACCTGGCGTTGCCCGGCATGATCGCCGGGCCCGAGCGGGATCCGCTACCGCAATCAGAGGGGGCAGGCCGCCACGCCGCTCCGCGTTCCCCGACGGCGCCGTGGGCTTCCACCGAAAGGCAGGCCAGGGAACGCCACCTGCACGTTCCGGGAGCATCCACAGGGAGGAAACCGCAGTATCAAACGCATCCATAATTACAGCTAGTAGGTAGTCCAGTTTGGTCATTATTAGTGGCTGATTTCATATTGCCAGCTAAATAGCGGTTCAAATCATAGCGTATTTTATTGTAGAATATGTATGAGGTTACGTTATCTGCAAGAACCGGTTAGTCAATACTGATTACCAAGGGGGTAACAATGAGCGAGCTGCAACGCAAACTGGGCGCCATGGCCGGTAAGCTGGCCAACAACAAGGACCTTATCTCGGGCATGATGTCAGCCGTGGATCCCAAGGTCGTTGCCGGTGCCGTCAACGACAACAAGGACCTGCTGATCCAGACCATGAACCATCTCGACCCCGCGGTCCTGGCGGAGGTCATGAGCAGCAACCCCGACTTCATCGCCAAGCTCATGCGCAACCTGGACGCGGCCGCCATCGCCAAGGCCATGAACAGCAACCAGCGCTTCGTGACCCAGCTCATCGAGAACACCGACCCCAACGTATTCTCGCGCTCCGTGAACGTGGTCTTCAACAAGATGCGCAAGGCCACCTACCGCCCCAATCTCCTGTCCCCCAGCGACGAATAGGGGGCCGGAAAGCCAGTTTCGGATGGTAAACCCGCTTGCACAACGCAGGCGGGTTTTTCCTTTTTCGGGGGTTTCATGGAGGGTACTTCGTGGTATATATAGAGGGAGAACTCAAGGTTCTCGGCAGTCGGCTTTTGGGCCTCCGGATCCGTCCGGAGGCCCGCACTATCGTCGGCGCGCAGCGGCCGCTCGTGCGGTGATGTCGGCACGGACGTCAACCGGGCCGCACGCCACGTCACCGATTACACCGGGGGGCAACAGACCGCTCTCTTTGGTGATAGTATGGAGGGGCCTTGTACGAGCGCGGGGTCACGGCACATCGCGGCCCCGAAAAACGCGATCCGGAGCGGTGATATATATGTCCTCAGAAGTGCTGGAGCGCTTCCGCCCGCTCTTCGAGCCCCGCAGCATAGCCGTGGTGGGAGCGACGGACAATCCCTTCAAGCTGGGGTTCCATTCCCTGACCGCCGTCACCTCGGCCGGGTTCCGGGGCGAGGTCTATCCCGTCAATCCCAGGGCCGGGGAGAGCATCCAGGGGCTGCGCGCCTACCGCTCCATATCGGAGCTGCCCCACGGGGTCGACCTCTTCGTCTACGCCATCCCGGAGAGGCAGGTCGTCCCCTCCGTGCGCGAGGCGGTGGAGATGGGGGGGAAAGCGGGGGTCATCTTCGCCGGCGGCTTCCGCGAGACGGGTCCCGAGGGCGGGCGCCTGCAGCGGGAACTGATCGAGATCGCGGACGCGGGGGACATGAAACTCATCGGCCCCAATTGCATCGGGGTGGTAAACATGCACGCCGGGCTAAACGCCACCTTCGCCAGCCCCCTGGTCTGGTTCCCGCGCGGAAACGTCTCGGTGGTCAGCCAAAGCGGCGGCATGGGCAACAGCATCCTCAACGAGATCATGGACGAGCAGGTGGGCCTGGCGAAGTTCGTGAGCATCGGCAACCGCGCCAACGTGGAGTTCGCGGACATGCTGGAATACCTCGCCGCGGACCCCGACACCGGCGTCATCTGCCTCTTCATCGAGGGCCTGGACGACGGCGCCGCCTTCCTGGCCAGGGCGCGGGAAGCCTCGCGCACGAAGCCTATCCTGGTCTACACGCGCGGCTATACCGAGAGCTCCTCGCGGGCCGCCCTCTCCCATACCGGGTCGGTGGCCAGCTCCGAGGCCGTCTACGAGGGCGCCTTCCGCCAGGCGGGGCTGCTGCAGGTGCGCTCCAGCTCCGAGATGGCCGCCGCCGCCAAGGCCATCTCCCTGGGCGGCGAGTTAGCGGGCCCCGGGGTCTTCATCTCCACCCATTCCGCCGGCCCGGTGGTGGCCATCTGCGACATCTGCGAGCGGGGAGGGCTGCGCTTCCCTCCCTTGAGGCCGGAGATCGCCGCGGCCATAGCCGAGTTCCTCCCCGAGCACTCCGTCGCCGCCAACCCCCTGGACATGTTCGCCTTCGCCTGGACCGACACAGACCTCTATCTGCGGGCCACCGACCTGGCCCTGGCCCAGGACGACATCCACTGCGCCGTGGCGGTCTTCGTCACCGGCGGCGGGGCGGGGCCGGCCTTTCCCGCCCGGGAATATGCCGAGATCGGGCGCCGCCACGGCAAGCCGGTCTTCATCTGCCTCATCACCCCCTGCGCCCTGGTGCAGGAGATAGCGGACGCCCAGAAGGGAGGGGCCATAGCCCTGAGCACTCCCGAGAAGATGGGCAAGGTCCTGGTGGACCTCTACCGCCTCTCCGGCATAAAGGCGGGGGGTTGAGAAGAGGCAACGCGGCCTGATGTGCGCGGACCGTTGCGTCAATAGAAGATCTACTCGAAAGCCTGTTCGCACGGTAGCGAGGCAGCGAAAAACTCGTTAGAATTGGATGCGGTGATAATATGCCAAAATTCGGATTGGGCAAACGCGACATCAAGAAAATGGAGCGGGAACGCGACATAGACGGCATCGTCGAGTTCCTCTACGACGAGGACGAAAACGTCGTCTTCGAGGCCATCGAGGCCTTGACCCGCATCGGCGACCCCCGGGGCATCGAGGCGATGATGACGCTGGTGGCCGACGCGTCCACCAGAGACCTCATCCGGGCCAAGGCGTGGCTGGCCCTGGATGTGGGGATCGAGCGGGAGTCGAAGAAACGCACCGACTGGAAATAGGTTAACCTCCCATGGAAGCATCCGAATTCCCTTTATTGCGGCGCCTGGAAGCATTTCCCGCCAAACAGCAGGGACGGGACATGATCGTCCTGCGAGACCCCGAGGGATATATCAGGGGCATGGTGGCATTGCCGCCCCCCATCTATTACGTCGCCTCCCTGTGCGACGGCACCCGTTCGCTGCGTGACCTGCAGGCGGCTTACGTGCGCCGCTTCGGCGATATCATCACCAGCGACCAGGTGGCCGCCATCATCGCCGAACTCGAGGGCAAGCTGCTCCTGGACTCGGCCGCTTTCCGCGACTACAAGAGGCGGCTGGACGAGGAGTACCTCACCCTCCCCAACCGCCCCATGACCAGCGCGGGGAGCGGTTACGCCGCCGACCCGCGCGAGCTGGTGCAGCATCTGCGCGCCATGCTGGAGGAGGCGGGGGAGCCGCGCGAGCTGAGCGGTATGCCCCTCGGCGTCATCGCGCCCCACATCGACCTGGAGCGTGGCCGCCAGTGCTACGGCAGGCTGTACGCGGCCCTGGCAGCGGCCGCCGACCGGGACCAGCGCCCCCTGGTGGTCATCCTCGGCACCTGCCACGGCGAGATGCAGGGCCCCTTCGCCCTCACGCGCAAGAACTACCTCACCCCCTTCGGCATGGTGGAGACCGATGCCGGCCTGGCCGAGGGCATCGCGCGCGCGGCGGGCATGGACGGCCTGGGGGACGAGCTGTCCCACCGCTCCGAGCATTCCATCGAGATGCAGCTCCCCCTGCTGAGCATGGTCTTCGGCGGGGCGGACCGCTTCCGCCTGCTCCCCATCACCTGCAACTCCTTCCATCCCTTCCTGGCGGACGGCCGCTCACCCGCGGAGGACCCGCAGGTGGGCGCGTTCATCGCCGCCCTCAAGGGGCTGCTCTCGGCCATGGAGGGAGGCGTGCTTCTGATGGCCTCCGCCGACCTGGCCCACGTGGGGGCCCGTTTCGGCAGCCTCATGCCGCTGGACGCCGTGCTGCTATCCTCCACCACCGGCAAGGACAAGGAGATGCTGGCTGAGGTGGAGGAAGGGGACGCCGATGGTTTCTATTCCTACGTCGCGGCCGAGAAGGACGCGCGGCACATATGCGGGCTCTCCCCCATCTATACCCTCGTCAAGGCCCTGGACGGCAGGCGGGGAGAACTCATCGACTACGGGCACTGGTTCGACGCCGGCGAGGGCTCGGCCGTGACCTTCGCCGCCATGGTCTTCCCCCGTTAGCATGAGCGCGACCGCCGCCGCCAAAGCTCCCTTGAGGGCCAACCGCCAGCTGATGGTCCTGCTGACCACGCAGAGCATCGGCTACATCGCCCGTGGCATCTACTTCGTGGGGTTGCCGCTATTCGTGCTGGAGCGCACCGGCTCCGCCTTCTCCATGAGCATCTCCCTGCTGCTGGGTTTCGCGCCCTTCACCATCGCCGGGCCCTTCGCGGGGGCCATCGTGGACAGGTTCTCCCGCCGGGACCTGCTCATCGTGGGCAACCTCCTCTATGCGGCCTTCCTGTTCGTCCTGCCTTTCGTGCACGCCGCATGGCTCATCTACATCATCGCCTTCACCGCCTCCCTCTACGGGGTGGTCATCGCCAACAGCATCTCCGCGCTCATCCCCGAGCTGGTGGATATAACCCAGCTGGCCAGGGCCAACTCCGCGTATTCATTTTTACGCTCCGTAGATTTCCTGGTGAGCACCCTCGCGGCCTACTTCCTCATCAAGGCCATGGGAAAGGCCGACATCTTCTTCGTCTCCGCCGCCCTGATAGCCGTGGCCGGGCTCGGTTGCCTGGCGCTGAGGAGGGACCGCGTCGAGCGGAAGGCGGCAACGCCAGGGGGCCGCGAGCACGTGCCCGGCGGCTTCAGGGAAGCCCTCAGGATCATCTGGAGGGACCGCCATATGCGCAGTCTCACCCTCATGCACGTGATGTTCATGCCCATCTTCGGGGCCTTCGAGGTCTTCCTCCCTCTCTTCTGCGAGGACAAACTGGGGCAGGTGAATTACTATACCCTGGTCAGTGCCAGCCTGGGGGCGGGGCTGGCCCTGGGCAGCATCTTCACCTACCGCCTCCTCGGACGTTTAAAGCCTCTGAACCTGGTCTTCGTGAGCTTCCTGGGATACGCGGTGTGCATGTTGCTGCTCTCGGGCAGCGGTACGCTCGTCCTGGCCCTGCTGGTGTGCCTGGTCATGGGGATAGTGGACGGCTTTGGCTTCACCACCTACGAGTACCTGCGGCAGCGCGTGGTGCCCTCTGCCTACCGGGGACGGGTGTTCGCGATCATGGACGCCATGGTGCTGCTGCCCATGCCCCTGGGATACCTGGTGGTGGGTTACTTCGCCGAGAGGACCAGCATCACCACCATCGGCATCTGGCTCAGCGCCATCGGGTTCGTCCTGGCCTTGCTGTGCTTCCCCCTCACCCGTAACCTCCCCGAGCTGAAAGAAGAGCTGGGCGGCTAGGATTCAGGTCTTGGATCTTGGATTCCATATTATGGTATATATTGCAAAAGTGTAGTATACAGAGGCGTTAATCAGGTGAAAGCCGTCAACATACCGGGGTACCCAAAATCCAAGACCTGGACCCCTATATTCAGCGAACTAAGCTTCGTGGTTTGCAGCGCGGAAGCGCGGCGACGCCCGGAGGGCGGCGGTACGGTGCCAGTCGCCTGGACAAGTTCAGGCCAGCGCGAGGATTTCTACGATTGACTTCATAGAACTTGTCTCAGGCCTGGCGCGCGTTCCGATGGAAGGAGCTTCCTGCGCAACATCTGCCGTTATGCGTTCTCCGGAAAGAAGCAGGCGGCGAGGTGGCCGGGTGACTTCTCCTCCAGGGGCGGCTCCTGCTCGGAGCAGATGTCCTGCTTTTTCCAGCACCGGGTGTGGAAGCGGCAGCCGGTGGGGGGATCGATGGGGCTGGGCACGTCGCCCTCGAGGATGATGCGCTTCCTCTCCCTCTCCTTCACCGGATCGGGCAGGGGCACCGCCGACATCAGGGCCACGGTGTAGGGGTGTTTGGGGCTGCTATAGAGGAGGTCGTGTTCGGCCCTCTCCGCGATCTTGCCCAGGTACATCACCGCCACCTCCTCGCTGATGTGCCGCACCACCGAGAGGTCGTGGGCGATGAAGATATAGGTGAGTTGGAAGTCCTCCTGCAGCTCCTTGAGCAGGTTGAGTATCTGGGCCTGGATGGAGACATCCAGGGCTGAAACGGGCTCGTCGCAGATGATCAGGCTTGGATTGAGAGCCAAAGCTCTTGCTACCCCGATGCGCTGCCTCTGCCCACCGGAGAACTCGTGGGGATAGCGGAAGAGGTGCTCCGGCTGCAGCCCCACCACGTCCAGTAGTTCCTTGGCACGGTTCACCCTCTCCTCCTTGGTCCCCTCCCCATGGATTATCATGGGCTCCATGATGATGGCGCCCACGCTCATGCGGGGGTTGAGGGAGGCGTAGGGGTCCTGGAAGATGATCTGCATGGACCGGCGCACCGCCTGCATGTCCTTGCGTTTGAGCTTGAGGATGTCCCGGCCACCGAAGATGACCTCTCCCTGGTCCGCCGGGATGAGGCGGAGCATGAGCCTGGCCATGGTGGACTTCCCGCACCCCGATTCCCCGACCAGCCCCAGGGTGGTCCCCTCCTTCACGTCCAGGGAGACCCCGTCCACCGCCTTTACCGTCCCCCCAAGCTTCGAGAGTATGATGCCCTTTCCCACCGGGAAATGCTTGACCAGCCCGCGCGCCTCGACAAGTGTCTCCGTCACTTCGCCACCTCCCGCCCGTGCTGCTCGAAGTCCATGGCGAAATGGCAGGCGGAGAAGTGGTCCGGCTCCGCCTCCACCAGGGGGGGCTCCTCGTTGTCGCAGATTTCCTCGGCGAAGGGGCAGCGCGGCGCGAAGCTGCATGCCGGCGGCAGGTTGATGAGGCTGGGCGGCGAGCCCCCGATGGTCATCAGGCGGTCCCTCTTCTCGTCGAGGCGGGGCACGGAGCGCATCAGGCTCCAGGCGTAGGGGTGGCGCGAATTGTAATAGATGCGGTCTATCTTCGCGTACTCCACAACCTTGCCGGCGTACATGACCAGCACCGTCTCCGCCACCCCGGCGACCACCCCCAGGTCGTGGGTGATGAGCATCACCGCGAGGTTCTTCTCCATGCGCAGCCGCCCGATGAGCTCCATGATCTGGGCCTGGATGGTCACGTCCAGGGCGGTGGAGGGCTCGTCCGCGATGAGCATCTTGGGCTCGCAGGAGAGGGCCATGGCGATCATGGCCCGCTGGCGCATGCCGCCCGAGAACTCGTGCGGGTACATCTTGTAGCGCTTCTCGGCCTGGGGGATCTCCACCATCTCCAGTAGCTCGATGGCGCGCTGTTTCGCCTGCTTGCGGTCCAGGCCCAGGTGGACCATGATGGGCTCCCTGATCTGGTTGCCGATGGTGAACACCGGGTTGAGGAAGGTCATGGGGTCCTGGAAGATCATGCCGATGTTGTTGCCGCGTACCTGGCGGATCTCCTTGTCCTCCATCTCCAGCAGGTTCCTGCCCTCGAAGATGACCTCCCCCTGCTCGATCTTTCCGGGCGGGTCGGGGACGAGGTTCAGGATGGAGAGGGCGGTGACGGACTTTCCGCACCCCGACTCCCCCACCACGGCCAGGGCCTCGCCCCGGTGCAGGTCGAAGGAGACGCCGTCCACCGCCTTGACCACTCCCTCCTGGGTGTGGAAATAGGTCTTCAAGTCCTTGACCTCAAGCAGCTTGCCGCCGTTCGTATCCACTCTCAGACGCTCCCCTTCAGGCGCGGGTCCAGGGCGTCCCGCAGCCCGTCACCCAGGAGGATGAAGGCCAGGACGCTGATGACTATCGCCGTCCCGGGGATGAACATCATCCACGGGTCGGTGGTGTAGAAATCCAGGTATTCGGTGAGCATGTTACCCCAACTCGGCGCGGGCAGCTGCTGGCCCAGGCCCAGGAAGGCCAGCCAGGCCTCGGCCAGGATCGCCCCTCCCACCCCCATGGTGGCGTAGACGATGATGGGCTGGATGGCGTTGGGCATGATGTGCTTGCGGATGATGCGTGTGTGCCCCGCCCCCATGGCCCGCGCAGCCTCGGTGTATTCGTTCTCCTTCACCGAGAGGATGGAACCGCGGAAGATCCTGGCGATGGTCGCCCAGCCCAGCACCCCGATGGCGATAAAGACGTTTATCAGACCCGCACCCAGCACGGTCATGATGGCGATGGCCCCCAGCACGGTGGGAAAGGCGAAGAAGACGTCGGCGGAGCGCATGATCACCGAGTCGCCCCAGCCCCCGAAGTAGCCCGCCAGGGCTCCGAAAAAGAGGCCGATGACCAGGGAGATGGCCACGGCTACGATGCCCACCTCCACCGAGACCCGGCTGCCATAGATAAGGCGCGAGTAGATGTCGCGCCCCAGCTGGTCCGTGCCCAGCCAGTGCTCACTCGATGGTGGCTGTTTCACCGCCTCCGCCTTCTCCGCCGCGGTCTTCGACTGGTCTTGAATGGTCTGGTACAAGGGGTCCCAGTTGGCCAGCAGGGGAGCGAAGATGGCCACCAGGAGCATGACGACGATGATGCCCAGCCCGATCATGGCCAGGACGTTATGGCGCAGACGGTACCAGACGTCGCTCCAAAGGGCGGTGCGTCCGTGCACCTTCTCCTTCTCCAGCTCCTGCTCGAACTCCTCGATCTCGGGTCCGAGAAAGTCGGGCTGCTCCCTCCCCATGCCGAGGTCGTCGATATCCTTGCGGTCGGGCATATCAGGTCACCTCCTCCCCCCCGCCCAGGCGGATGCGTGGGTCGAGGAAGGCATACGATATGTCCACCACCAGGTTGATGAAGACGAAGATGAGCACCAGCACGAAGACCAGGCCCAGCACCATGGGGGCGTCCCTCTGCAGGACCGCGTTGTAGAGCTTGTGCCCCACCCCCGGCCAGTTGAAGATGAACTCGGTGAGCACGGCGGCCCCGATGAGCACCCCGAAGTCGATTCCTATGTAGGTAACCACGGGGATGAGCCCGTTCTTCAGTGCGTGCTTGTAGGTGACCCTGCGGTTGGAGAGCCCCTTGGCGCGGGCGGTCTGGATATAGTCCTGGCGCATCACCTCCAGCAGCGACGATCGCTGCATGCGGGCCACGTAGGCGGTGGAGATGGCCGCCAGGGCGACGGCGGGCATGATGTAGTACTGCATGGATGCGGGGAAACCGGTGCCTGGAGGCGGGGCCCCGGCAGCCGGCAGCCAGCCCAGCCACTGGGCGAAGACGAGCTGGAGTAATCGCCCGATCCAGAAGATAGGGAAAGCGACCAGGACCGAGGTGGTTATGGTCACCAGCACGTCCCAGAAGGAATAGCGCGATATGGCGGAGATGATGCCGGCCAGAAGGCCGAAGATGACGATGATGACCTCGGCGACGAGGGCCAGCTTGATGGACCAGGGCAGGCTCTCCGCGATGATGTCCATGACCGGGCGCTTGTAAGTGTAGGACTCGCCGAGGTCGAAGGTGGGGAGGCCCTTGAGATAGAGCCAGAACCGGGTCATGAACGGCTCGTCCAGGTTGTACTTATCGCGGATGTTCTGGAGCATCTCCTCTGTGGCCCCCTTGGGCGCGCGCATCAGAGCCACGTCCCCGGGGAGGATGGACATGAGCAGGGAGATGAGAAAAACGACGCCGATCACGACGATAACCGTCTGGTAGAGCCGGCGCAGAATGAAAATAAGCATCTAAATCGAACGACCTCTCCCTGTTACTATGAGAGCATTGTTAAGTTAGCACACGGAAAGGGGGCTCGCAAGGATTCTCGCGAGCCCCCAACTGACCTACATCAGCCGTTTTTCCTGCTATTCCGCGATGAAGTACACCCGCTCCATGGGAGTGAGGTCGTCGGCGCTGCGGATGTATCCACCGATCCCGTCCCCGTAGACCCGCGACGTCTTGTAGTACATCAGGGGGATGATGGGGGCGTCCTCGAGGACCATGCGCTCCACCTGCTGGTAGAGGTTAAGCCTCGCGGCCTCCTCGGCCGTGCTGCGCGCCTCCTCCAGCATCGAGTCTACCTCGGGGTTGTTATACATGGTGAAGTTGTCAACGGACTCCGACTGGAACAATGGGTAGAGGAAGTTGTCCATGATCGGGTAGTCCGTCAGCCAGCCCATGCGGAAGAAGGTCACCTGCCCGGCCTGGATGAGGTCGAGGTAGCTGCCCCACTCATAGCCTTCGAGGGTGACGTTCACGCCCACCTCGGCCAGGTTGCCCTGGATGAACTGGGCCGGGTCCTCGTGCCCGCCGCCGGTGTTGTATCCCAGCGTGAGCGCGGGAAGCCCCTGGCCGCCGGGGAAACCGGCGCTGGTGAGCAGCTCGTTGGCCTTGGTCACATCGTAGGTGTAATCCGAGGCGTCCTCCTGGTAGCCGGGGATGGATGGGGGCACAATGCCAGAAGCCGGGATGCGCTGGCCCTCCATGACCACATCGCACAGGGTCTGGCGGTCAACCGCGTAGTTCAGCGCCTGGCGCAGGTCGCGGTTGTTGGCCCACGGCGCGGCGGTCATGTTGTAGCCGTAGTAGTAGATGCCCATCATGGGCACGAAGAGGGCGCGGTCGCCGTATTCCGCTGCCGCGGCCTCGAACTGCCCCTGCGGGATTTGGCAGTCGTTGAGGGTGCCGGCTTTGAAGTCCTGCCAGGCAGTCTCCTCCTCCATGTAGATCTTCCAGACCACGGAGTCCAGGTAGGCCGCGTCGCCGTAGTAGTCGTCGAACCTGCTGGTCACCACCTGCTGCTCGTGCGTCCACGAGTCGAACATGAAGGGGCCGGTCCCCACCGGGTTCTCGCTGAAGTTCTCGCTACCGACCTCCTCGACTACCTCCTTGGGGATGGGCGAGGTAACGGGGTGAGCGGTATGGTACACGAAGTCGGCGTAGGGGTAGGCGAGGGTCACCTTGAAGGTGTAGTCGTCCACCGCCTCGACGCCTTCCAGGGACGTGGCCGTGCCGGCCTGGAACTCGTCGAAGCCCTTGACCGGCGCCAGGTGGTAGGCCACCTCGCTGGCCGTCGCCGGGTCGCAGACGCGGTTCCAGGAATAGACGAAGTCTTCCGCCGTACACTCGCGGCCGTTGTGGAACTTGACGCCCTTCTTCAGGTTGAAGGTGATCTCGGTGGCGTCGTCGTTGATCTCGTAGGACTCCGCCATGGCGGGCGTGAGCTCCATGGTCTCCGGGTCGTTGTCCATGAGGCCGTCGAAGATCGCCTTGCCCACGGCGATGCCCTCCGACTCCTGCAACTGGGCTGGGTCGAGGGAAACGGGCTCGGCGTTGAGGCAATAGTAGAAAGTACCGCCCTGCTGCGCCTTGCCGCCGCCTCCTCCCTCTTCCTCGCCGCATCCGCTGTACATGATGGCCATGGTAGCAGCCAGGACCGTCACCAACAGCAGGATTGCGAATAGTTTGCCTTTTCTCATGCATGACCTCCTTGCTAGAGTCTCTCCCACACTTTTTCAGGAATACCTTTCGTGCAAGTCACATATTTGAAATACAATCCTTGCTCTCACCCCCTTCATCCGGTAGAGGTCCCCGGAATTCACGCATCACCGCGTGCGATGCTGAGTGGATAACGAGCGGATGTATTAGGTAGGAATTCACCCCCTCCGTTTACCGGCTCGGTTGTCTGCTGTCGACTTTCCCAGACAATTATATGAACACTCCACAGAGCATGTAAAGGAGGGCCGTCCTGCACCCGCGATAAACATGCGATAAGCGGCCTCACCCTATTATTAGAGGCCGGTGGAGCCGAATCCTCCCTCGCCGCGCGCGGTATCGTCAAGCTCGTCCACCACATCTATCCGGGCCGTCTCCACCTGTTGCACCACCATCTGGGCGATGCGGTCGCCCTTCTTCACCGTGAAGGGCTCTTTCCCCAGGTTGACCAGGACGACCTTGACCTCACCGCGGTAATGGCAGTCTATGAGGCCCGGGGTGTTGACGATGCTGATGCCGCTGCGGGCAGCCAGCCCGCTGCGCGGCTGCACGAAGGCGGCGTAGCCCTCGGGCAGGGCCATGGCGAACCCGGTGGACACCAGGGCCCTCTCCCCCGGCTCCAGCACCAGGTCCTCCGCGCTGCATATATCCAGGCCGGCGTCGCCCGCGTGGGCGTATGCGGGGGTGGCCACCTCCGGGTCGAGCTTGCGGATGCGCAGCGGCACGCCGCCGCCGGCCGGTTTCACGGTCCGCTCTATCTCCACCATGGGCACCAGGCCGTATATGCCCAGGTATTCGCGGAGGACGCGGACTTCCTCGATGAGCTCCCCGGGGGCGATGGCCTTCTCCATCACCGTCCCCTGCAGCTCCAGCTCGAAGCGCCTGCCGGGGAGGAACTCGTAGACCAGGCGGTAACGCCCGGATTCGGCCTCCCGGTACCCGCCCCGCTCCAGGTCCAAGGGCTCCACCTCGTAATGGAGTACCGTCGAGCCCTTGGTGAGGATGCGCACCGCGTCACGGTAGAGGAAGATACGCGGCGGCGCGGAGCGGTAGAAGCAGGGCAGGTAGATGGCGGCGGGATGGGACGAGTGAATCTCGGCGATCCTCTCCATCATCTGTGCAAGCTGCTCGTCTACTTCCCTGACCTCGTCCAACGCCTCCTCCAGCTCTCGGTCCGCCCGCTGCTGGACATTATATAACAGACCGCCGTCAGTCCTCGATGAGGGCCACGGCACGTATCCAGCCCGCGCTGGCCTTCTTTATCTTGATGGGGAAGCAGAAGAAGGTAAAGCCGTGGGGCGGCAGCTGGTCCAGGTTG
The DNA here is from genome assembly GCA_040757835.1 of Actinomycetota bacterium. Classification (NCBI taxonomy): domain Bacteria; kingdom Bacillati; phylum Actinomycetota; species Actinomycetota bacterium. The sequence goes on along the minus strand of JBFLWJ010000011.1, from coordinate 60,656 downwards.
GTCAGCTTCTCGATATGGCAGTAGCCCTTCTCGATGGACGCGAAGTGGCCCTCCCAGATGAGCGAGGAGTCGTGGGTCTCCTCGAAGTCTTTGGCGATGAGGGGCAGGGGGCGATCCCAGGACCAGGCGTCGGTGCCGGTTATCTTGACCCCGCGGTCCAGCAGCCACAGCGTGGCCTCCTTGCCCATGCCGCAGCCCTTGAGGAGGTAATCCGGCTTGCCCCAGTATTTATCCGCGCCGGTCATCACCAGCACGATGTCCCCTTCCGCCAGCTCGTAGCCCATCTTCTCGAAGGCCTCCTCCATGTCCGCGGCCATGACGCGGTACCCGTCCGGGAAGTGGCGGAAGTCGAGCACTACCCCGGGGGCCATGCACCACTCCAGGGGGATCTCCTCGATGGTGAAGGCGGGGCGCCCCCGGTCCATGGTGGGGTGGTAGTGCCAGGGGGCGTCGAGGTGGGTGCCGGAGTGGGTGGCCAGGGTGAGGATCTCCACCGCCCATCCCAGACCTCCCGGAAGGTCTTTGGCGGGGTCTATGCCGGGGAAATACTCGGCCATGGAGGCGGCCCCGGCCTCGTGTTCCATGTACAGGACTCTGGGGATCATGGCCGGTGGGTCGGAGGGAAGGCCGTCCTCGATGGTGATGCTGAGGTCCACAAATCTTCTACCCATTTTTACCTCCTGCTCATGGGCGTTGTCCGCCACGCAGCGGCTTTCTCACTACTATACCCCAAGCGAGACGGGCGTTGCCGTACCGGCTCAAGAGAAGAGCAGGCACCATCGATAGATATGGTATACGGCTTTAAGCGGAAGGGGACGGTGACCAAGATGGGCGAATGGGAGAGATGTCCGGAATGCGGCGTGCCCGCGTATTTCACCCGGGAGCACAGCTGGCTGGACAATGGTGATATCGTGCACAGCCGGGATAAGGAGCGCCGCCTCGTCTTCATTGAGAGCGAGAACATCGACCCGCTGTTCATCGGCATCGAAGAGCTCATCGGGGTATCCATAGAGCGCATCGTCATCGCCTGCGTACAGGAGAACGACCGCATGCGCTTCGGGCTCTTTATCCCCCACGAAACGCGCGAACGCATACGCAGCCGGGAGACGGACTACCGGCCCGTCCTGGACACCTTCCTGGTCATCTCCCGCGACATGGGGCGGGGTAAGCTGGAGGTGGTGGACCTGCGCTACCAGGGGGACGCGGACGACTTCTGCACCTTCCGCATCTCGGAGCCCTTCTCCCTCCCCCTCACCTGCGGCTCCCGCGCCGCCAGCATCGAGGCCATCCTGGGCTACGCCCACGACGTCACCTACGAGCAGGTCTCGCCCAAGGTATACGACATCACCATCACCCCCGCCCGCGACTGCGAGGGACAGCAGGACCGTATGTTCCGCGACGACTACCAGCACCGCGGCGGCGGCGTCGAGCTGGAGAGGTGCCCGTCGTGCGGGGGGCCCCGGGCCCTCGCCGCCTTTAAGTGGCACCAGGACCGGGGGGTCATCGTCGACGCGTCCACGCAGCGGCGCATGGTCATGACCACGCCCTTCGAACTGGACCCGGTCTTCCAGGAGCTGGAGGAAGAGCTGGGCGAGACCATCCCCGGCATGGTCGTCGAGTCACAGCGCCGCTACACCCGCGAGAACTTCCACGCCCGGTGGAACATCATGGACGAGGATGACTTCCGCGCCCAGTTCGCCCTGCGGGGACTGGGTAACGTGAAGGAGGTCAAGGCGAGGAAGAACGGCCTGGGAATGCGCCTGGACAACGCCGTCCTCCACCTCATCGTCGTGGGATACATGCAGGGAGCCTTCGAGGCGGCCACCGGCACCACGTCACGCATGGAGTGGGAATTATCCGGCGGCGGCAGGCTGGAGCTGGAGGTCAGACCCGCCGGGTCTTGAAGCGCCCGGTCAGCCAGGACCTGTCTCGATTATGTAGCCGGCTCGAGGACCGGCTTGGCCGCGGTGGAGCGCATCCTCCATGCGGCCTTCCGTAGTGAAAACCGAAAGAACGCCATTAACAGAAACTTAACAGGGACATTACCGGCAACTAACACTTCCGACCTATAACTATCCATAGATAACCGGAAGCGGATGCGAACGAGAAGGAGGCAAGGCAGCGATGGATACCGCCAAGGAGAGGACCTGGACCACGGGTAGGATACTCGCCGTGGTCATCCCTGTTTGCGTGGCCGTCATCGCCACCGTGGTGACCCTGGCCCTGGTGCTGGGAGACGGGGGCGGCAAGGAGGAGGCGAGTGGGGACACGGCCGGCGCCGGGGAGATGACCGACGCCGAGGAGGAGATGATCGAGACCTACGAGGAGATAAAACAGGATGCGGATGCCGCCGTGGCCGAGATGGAGGACCTGGAGTCGCAGGAGGCGGCCTCGGACCCCGATGCATACGAACAGGAACTGGAGGAGGCGCTGACCGCCTACGATCAGCTCCTGGCGGACCTGGACGAGGCCGCCAACGCCGCCATAGAGGTGTCGGAGGACTATGAGGAGCTTTACGCCTACATCAACGACTATTACGAATACCTCTACGGCCTCACCGAGCAGGCCGTAAGTGAGATGGAGAACCTGCTGGCCCTGGTCCCGACCATGCAGGAACTGGAGCAGGCCGAAGGCCCCGTGGAGAGGCTGGAGAACCTGCCCGCGGCGATTACCCAGGCCCAGCAGCAACTCGCCTCCTCCATAAAGTCGCTGGTGTCCGGGTACGCCTCAGCCCTCGCGCAGATAGAGGCGAACGTAGAAGCGGCGATGCCCTAGGGAGCCCTAGGGGGTTATCTCCGCCACCAGGTCGCCATCGGGTTCGATGCTCCAGGCGTGGTGTCCCCGCTTGCCGGTCACCAGCTCGAAGACGGCCAGGGCCAGGCCGACGATGTACTCGGGGACGGAGGGATTGGACATGCGGAGCTGCAGGTTCTCCTCGCTCACCTCCAGGCTGGTGATGAGGCCCAGGCCGCGGATGGCCGCCAGGAAGCGCAGGCCCTCGTAGCCGCTGCGGGCCTCCTCCGCGCTGAGGGCGGCAAGGCCGTTCTCCCTCTCCACCTCGATGATGGCGTCGGAGACGCGCTCCCCCAGCTCGTGGGCGAGTTCAGCGAAGACGGCCCGCATCCCCGAGGTCCCGAAGAAAGCCAGCCTGCGTCCGCTCCTGCCGTCCTTGATGATCCCCCGCTCCAGGTCCCAGGCGAATTCCTTTATCTCCAGGGGGGTGCCGCAGGCGGAGCACCGCTTGAAGGACATGTCCCCATCCTTGCCCGCGGCCTCCTCTTTGATGTGGAAGGACTCCTCCGTAAGGTGTTCGTGGCGGACGGTCACGTCGATCTGGTGCCGCCGTGAGTCCAGCGCCTGCATGGTGGTGGAGGCGGGCCGCTTCTCCAGCACCTCCGCGGCGCCCTTGAAGTCGCCGCAGAAGAAGGGCAGGGAGTAGGGGTCCTCGATGTAGACGGTGACCCGCTCGGGGCGCCCGCGGCGCGGGTACTGTCCGCCCACGGTTATCTTGCCGTAGCCCATGACCAGCCCCTGGGACTCGATGGTCTTGATCATGGAACGGTAGCCGATGAAATGGGCCAGCAGGTTGATCCCCCACGGCAGGGTGCGGTGCAGAAAAGCGCGGGTGGCGCGGCTCTTGGAATCGATGACCACCTCCCAGATGTGCTCGGTGGTCACCCCGAGCTGCTCCGAGAGCCGGCTCCACAGGCGGTCCAGGTTGTCGCACTCGAAGAAGATAAGGCGGTGCATGGGGTCGTTTTGCTGGGTGATGGTGCCGTTGGTGTTCCAGCTGAGACTGCGCGCGATGCCCAGGGGGACTCCGCACTCCCCACAGGTCCTGGTGATCTTCATAACCGCATCCCCCCAAACAGGTCTACCCAACAGCTTTCGCCAACATCGAAAGGCCCTTGTCCGCCTCTATATCAGCGCCGCTGACGGTGGTCTCAGGTCAGGTCCTCCGGACGGCGCCCTCCGGGCCGCTCTCAGGCCCCGATATAGGCCTTCTTCACTTCCTCGTTGTCCGCGAGTTCCTCCGCCGTGCCCTGCAGCGCGATACGCCCGTTCTCCAGCACGTAGCCCCGCGAGGAGATCTCCAGCGCCATCCTTGCGTTCTGTTCCGAGAGGAAGACGGTGACCCCCTTGCGGTTGATGCCGGTGATGGTCTCCATGATCTTGGTTACGATGAGCGGCGCCAACCCCAGCGACGGCTCGTCCAGCAGCAGCAGGCGCGGCCGGCTCATGAGGGCGCGCCCGATGGCCAGCATCTGCTGCTCGCCGCCGGAGAGCGTGCCGGCGTCCTGGTCGCTGCGTTCCCCCAGGATGGGAAAGAGCTCGTACACCTCCTTGAGGGCGGCGGCGATGTCCGCCTTCTCGCGGTGGCGGGAATAGGCGCCCATCATGAGGTTTTTCTTCACCGAGAGGCGCGGGAAGAGCTTGCGTCCCTCCGGGCACAGTGAGATGCCCATGCGCACTATCCTGTCCGCCGGCCTCTTGCTGATGACATCCCCCTCGAAGGTTATGGTCCCCTCGCTGGCCTTGATCAGGCCGCTGACGGTCTTGAAGAGGCTGGACTTGCCGGCGCCGTTGGCGCCGAGCAGGCAGATGAGTTCTCCCTCTTGCAGGTCCAGGGAGACCCCGCTCAGGACCTCGTGTTTGCCTATGAAGCTGCGGACGTCTTTCATCTCAAGCAATGCACTCACCCAGGTAAGCCTCGATCACCGAGGGGTCGTCGCACACCCGCTGCGGGTCGCCCTCGGCTATCTTCACCCCGAAGTTCAACGCCACGATACTGTCCGCCAGGGTCATGATCATGCGCATCTTGTGTTCGATGACGCAGACGGTTATCCCCTTGGCGCGGATGCGGTCGATAAGCGCTATGATATTATCCGTCTCCTCCATCCCCACCCCGCCCGTGGGCTCGTCCAGCAGCAACAGCCTGGGGTCGCCCATGAGGGCGATGCCAATGGCCAGCCGCTTCTGGGCCTCCTGGGGAATGGAGCCGGCCGGCGCGTTGGCGTACTGCCCCAGCCCTGTGAACTCCAGTACCTCCAGCACCTTGGCGGTGGTCTCGTTCTTCTCCCGCTTCTGCCGGGGAGTATGCAGGATGACGTCCCAGAGGCCGGAGCGGGTGCGCATGCGCCGCCCGATGACCAGGTTGACGTAGACGGGCAACTCCTCGAAGAGCGCCGTGGTCTGGAAGGTGCGGGCGATGCCCTCGCGCGCGACCCGGTACGGCTTCCAGCCGGTTATATCTCTCTCCGTGAACACGTCCTCGCCGTTCGCCGTTTCCTTCTCCGTGAACACTATCCTTCCCGAGGAGGGCGGGATGGTGCCGCCGATGAGGTTGAAGAGGGTGCTCTTGCCCGCGCCGTTGGGGCCGATGATGGCCATGATCTTGCCCTCGGGCACCTCGAAGTCCACCTTGTTCACGGCCACGAGGCCGCCGAACAACCTGGTCAGTCCCTCTACGCGCAGCAGCGTCGTCATTCCAGCACCTCTTGCGTCTTGCGCCCCTTGTATTTGGATTTCGCCCAATCCCAGAACTGTCTGGCGCCGCCCACCAGGCCGCGGGGCATATAGATGATGACCACGATGAGGATGAGCCCGAAGAAGAGGTAGCGGAACTCCTCGATGCCCTTGATGCCGATCTTCTTCATGTAGTCCAGCAGCCAGTACAGCCCGACGGCCCCTATCACCGGCCCCGAGAGGGTCGCCGCCCCTCCGATGAGCAGGAAGATGAGGATGTAGAACGAGTTCAGGTGCATGGTGATGGTCGGGTCCAGCTGGCCGTTCTCGAGGGCCAGCATGGAGCCCGCCAGCCCCACGAAGAAGCAGCTCACAACAAAGGAGAGCAGCTTGGTGCGGAAAGAGTTTATGCCCGTCGCCTCCGCCAGGTTCTCGTTACTGCGGATGGACATGAAAGTCACCCCGAGCAGCGACTTGACGATGAAGCGCATGATGATCAGCGTAAGGATCAGGCAGCCCAGCACGAAGTAGTAGCGCGCCCACCTCTGCTGCAGGAAAACCGGCTGCGGCACCACCTGCCCCTGGATGCCGCCGGATAGCCACTTCCAGTTGTCGAAGACCTTGTAGACGATGACGTTGAAGCAGAGGGTGACGATGGCGAAATAGGGGCCCTTGGTGCGCAGCGATGGAAGCCCGATGAGCAGGCCGATGAAGGCGGTGATGAGGCAGGCCAGGGGCAGGGCCAGCCAGAAGTTCAGCCCGACCCGCTGCGCCAGGATGCCGAAGGCATAGGCCCCGATGCCCATGAGGGCGCCATGGGCCAGGGAGGCCTGCCCGGTGTAACCCAGGATGAGGTTGAGGCTGAGGGTGGCGATGGCCCAGGCCATGGCCAGGGTCAGGATACGGACGTTGTACTTGCTGGTGATCCAGGGTATGGCCGCGGCCAGTCCCAGGAGGATGAAGAGGGCGATGGCCTTAACGTACTTGGCCACCTCAATCCCTCCCCCGGAAGAGGCCGGTGGGCCGGATGGCCAGGATGATGATGAGCACCGCGAAGGCGAAGACGTCCTTGTAGGCGGATGAGATATAGGCGATGGCCATGGCCTCGATGATGCCCAGCAGGTACCCGCCCACGATGGCCCCCTTCATGCTGCCCAGGCCGCCGATGACCACGATGACGAAGGCCTTGAGGATGAGCACGCTGCCCATCTCGGGGGAGATGAAGGCCAGCGGGGCCATGAGCACCGCGGCCGCGGCGGCCAGCGCGGTGGCAATGGCGAAGGTGAGGGCGGAGATGCGGTTGACGCTTATCCCCACCAGCGAGGCGCCCTCGCGGTCCTGGGCCACCGCCTCGATGGCCGTGCCCAGGCGGGTGCGCTTGATGAACAACTGCAGCAGGATGATGAGGACGATGGCGCCGACGATGACGATGAGGCGCTGCGCCTCCATGGTGATGCCCGCGAACTCCAGTGTCCTGTCAATGGGCTTGGAGACGCTGAGGGCGTTGGGCTGGATGCCCCTGACCAGGGTCTCCAGCACCAGGATGAGGCCGATGGCCGCGATGAAGGTGTTGATGTGCGGCTGCCCCCGCAGGGGCCGGTAGACGGTCCTCTCGACCACCGTCCCGGCCACGGCCAGCGCGGCCATGCAGATGAGGAAGGCGATCCAGTAATTGATGCCGGCGAGGACCATGAGTATGTACAGCAGGTAGGCGCCGATCATGTACATGTGGCCGTGGGCGAAGTGGGAGATGTCCAGGATACCGAAGATCAGGGTCAGGCCGAGGGCGACCATCACGTACTGGCTGCCGAGCTGGATGCCTATCACCAACTGGTTCAAGAAAAAGGACAATTCCCCTCCCCCAGGGACCTCCTCGCGTTACCGCAACAACCGTTCCTATTGCTTCGTCATCGCCGGTACGATTATTTAGCGGGAAGCCCCCGCGGGGGGGGCTTCCCTCAATACATTCGCTTCTTTCAGGCTTGCCCTGATGATCGGGCTATTTCAGCCACCACTCAATCGGTTCCATCTCCACGAACACGCCCCCCTCCACCATGGTGGCGGTTCCCGGCATCCACAGGGCCCCGGTGGTGGTATCGATACCCTGGTAGCCCACGGGGTATTGCTCGGGATCTAGCACCGCGACGCCGCTCTGGTCGAAGCCTTCCCTGATGGCCGCCACGTCGTCCACGCTCTCCGCCGCTTCCATGGCCCTGGCCAGGATCATCATCCCGGAATAGGCGATGGCGCTCTCCCAGGTCGTCCTCTCGCCGCCGAATTCGGCCACGTAGTCATCGTTGAAGGTCTTGAGGTATGGCCACAGGTCGAAGGCGTCCTCCACCGGCAGCACGCCGATGGCGCCCTCGAGCTTCTCCATGCCCGTGGTGTCGGCGATGACGTCCAGCTTGGCCTGGTCGATGACGATAAAGCCTCCCTTGAAGCCCAGGCTCCTGGCCTGGTCTATCACCAGTGCGGTCGGGTCCGAGGGACCGCCGCAGAAGATGACGTCGGGGTTGGCAGCGAGGACCGTGGTCAGGTAAGGCGTGAAGTCGGACTCCGTGTAGTAGCTGGCGGGAGCCTTTGCCACTACCGTTCCTCCCGCGGCTGTCCAGGCTTTTTCCATACTCGAACCCCACAGGTCACCGTAGGCCCCGGTGGTCTGCAGCATGCCCATCTTCATCCAGCCCTTGCCCATGGCCAGCTTGATCCACTCCGGGATATAGACGGAGAAGGGCGGGGGCAAGGTGATCATGTACTTGTTGACCTTCTGCGTGTACAGGGGCACGCTGGTGTAGGCCATTACCAGGAACTCCTCGCCAGGCTTCTCGTTGATGCCGATGAGCGGCTGGATGGAGGTGGCCACGGGATCGAAGATGGCCTGGATGTCCTCCTCGAGGATGAAGCGCTGCGCGTTGGAGAGGGCCGGCTCCGGCGTTGCCTCATCGTCCGCGGCGAGCAGCTCAAAGACGTAGGTGGTGTCGCCGATGGTGATTCCACCTTCCTGGTTGATCCTGTTGATGGCCATTTCCAGTCCGTCCTTGATGTCCTGCCCGTAGGCTGCCGCAACGCCGCTGAGCGGAGCGGTCAGCCCTATCTTCTTGGTGGTCTTCTCACCGCCGCCCCCGCTTTCTCCGCACGAGGCCAGTCCCAGGGTGACCATCATCAGGGCCACGATCAGCACGATGATCGCTTTCAGACGCATTTTCTCAACCCCCCTTGTCCTTGATCTCTCTTCTTACCTTACGGTCCCGTCTCAAGATCTTGCTGTACTCCGGCAGTACGAGGTTAAAGGTGTATCCCCGGCTTATGGGAGCCTTGCGGGCATACCTGTGCTGTGAGAGTCGTTCTGTGCTTGGTCTGGCGATGGACGATGTGGTGGATCTTGTACGGCGTAAAGTGTCTGGATCAACTGCTTCGAGAGATTTGTCCTGCTGGTACGCTCCCGGATTTTTTGCTCTGACATCACCTCCCCCGCAACGCAACTCGCCGGTTGATGCCCTTATTTATACCCATTTGCGGAAGCTCGCTAACGCCCTCGTTATCAGTATATCACGGGCGGGTGACCGTTCGATCGGGACCGGACCGGATACTGGCCGCCCGCATACGCTAGTGCGCTTCATATTATTATTCTTTGCCTGTACTGGTTGTCCTTCCGCCCGCCGCCATGACCGCGCATGCAGCATCACGATCCGTCCCGGTGACGACAGACTGCGGAGAGGTGGTCCGGGGGGCAGCTCAGCGGCGCATGGTGAAGGGGCCCTGCTGGGCGTAGGGAGCATAGGCCTCGCCCTGGGGCTCGGCGATGAACTCCCCGGTTATCTCCGCGCAGGAAGCCGCGACACTCCCCGTCAGCTCGACGCTGAGCGGTATGAGCATCTGGCCGCCCCCCATCTTCAGGGTGAGCTGCAGGGTGGCCGAGAAAGCGGGGTCGCCCTGCCGCCAGGTGAACGTGCTGGCCGCGATCTGGAAGACCTGGTCGTAGTCGGGTGGCGAGGATATGGTGCCGTCCTGGTTGAGGACGAGGTGGCAGTTGGTGAGGCCGTAGGCGGAACCGGTCATGTCCAGGACCCAGTGGCCGTAGACGTCCCGGTACCCGCCGGGCGGGGGCTCCTCGGGCGCGCTGCCCGCGGGATCGGGAAACTGCACCACTATGCTGGATGTATCTCCTCCCGGCCCAGGCGTGATGGTCGGCTGCTGTCCCGCTTCGCCGGCGGGCTGTTGTGCCTGCCCGCTCCCTTCGCCGCCCGTGTTTCCGCTGGTAAGTTCGTCAGAGGCCTGCAGTCGGGCTTCCCCTTGTGTCGCCGACGCGGCCTCTTCGGCACCGTTATCGGAAGCGGGTATCCACACCAGGACGAACACCGCAGCGGCCGCCAGAATAGACGAGCACAGCAGTATCCAGAGCCTGCGCCCTCTCCAGCGACCCCTGAAGGTAAACGGTTGCCCTGCCTCTTCTTCCATCTTTGTTCCCGGGTATTTCAGCAACATGCGAACCAGAAACGTACAAACAATATAATAGCAGGACGGGGCGATGGGGGTGTCCTGGCATACCTCGCCGCTGGAAGAGGCGTTGGTCTCAAGCGACAGGGAAGACCATACATTAAGACGTCGGTCTCTGGAAACGGCGACTGGGGCCAGTATAAATGCTGGCCTCGGCGCTACGCGTCGCTCTGCTCCGGCAGGAGGTCGGTGGCTCAGCCTTGACGTTTCGCGCCGCAGGCGCGAAACGCAACGCGTGAGCCTTTCCAGCGGGTTATGGAACGGGCGGGGGTGCGCAGATCACACCTTATTCTATGTCCGCGAGTTTTTTGGCGTATTTTACTTTTTCGTCGAGGTCGGCCATGCGGTAGATCATGATACGCTGCGCCTGGGGCGATCCGGCCCCGTGGATGCTCTCGGTGAGGTAGGCCGCCGCGCCGCAGCCCATGGTCATGTTCTCGATGAACTTGAGCACCTTCATGCGGTCCAGGGTGGGGACATCGGCCGATCCCTTAAGGTATTTCTCCAGGTAGGGCGCGACCTCGGGGTTCTCGAAGTCCTTCTGCGAGGGCATGGTGACCACCAGCCCGCCGGCGATGTCCTGCAGCAGGCGGGAGATCTCGAAAGGGTAGCGGGTGACGTTGTGCTTGCAGATGTTCGCCAGCAGCACGTCCACCATGTAGCACCCCGAGGGCGTGGCTTCCCCCCGTGCAGAACAGGCGATGCCGCAGGAGAAGAGGGTCTCGTTCAGGTGGACCATCTCGGTGATCTTGTCCCTGACGTGGCTGACCCGGTCCACCCCGCTGTAGAACGCCGCCAGCTGTGCCGCCCCCGCCAGTACGTCGCCGACGCCCACCTTGCAGCCGCCGTAGCTCTGGCGGTGGTAGGCCGCGAAGCGCTCCACCACCTTGCCGCTCTGCTCGTGCTCCCCGCACATGAACACCCGCTCCCAGGGGACGAAGACGTCGTCGAAGACGACCAGCGCCTCCTGGCTGCCGTACCTGGGGTTGCCCACGTCCATTGGGCTGCCCTCCATCTTGCGGGTGTCAGAGGGCTGCCGCCCCAGTATGAAGGTTATGCCCTCCGTGTCCGCCGGCACCGCGAAGGAGACTGCGTAGTCGCCCTCGCTGGCGCGCATGGCGGTGGTGGGCATGACCAGGATCTCGTGGGAGTTGAGGGAGCCGGTCTGGTGGGCCTTGGCCCCCCGCACCACGATGCCGTCCGCCTGGCGCTCCACCACGCGCACGAACATGTCGGGGTCGGCCTGGTCGGCGGGGCGCAGGCCGCGGTCGCCCTTGACGTCGGTCATGGCCCCGTCCACCACCACGTTCTCGGACTGGATGAAGCGGAGATAGTCCTTGAGCCGTTCGTGGTACTCCGAGCCGCACGCCTGGTCGCACTCGTAGGTGACGGAGTACAGGGCGTTGATTCCGTCCATGCCCACGCAGCGCTGGAAACAGGTGGAGGTGCGCCGGCCCAGCATGCGCTGCATGAGTACCTTGTTCACCAGGTCGTCCGTGGACTGGTGGATATGGGTGAAACGGCTGACCCTCTCCCCGCTGAGATGGGACTTCACGAAGAGCAGGTTCTCCGCCTCGGGCTCCTCGCCAAGGTCGTAGGTCTCGGCGACGGCGTTTATCGACGGCCTGATCATGGGGTGGTCGGTGGGGTTGTCCACCCGCTCCCCCATGACGTATATCCTGCGCTCCAGCTTGCGCAGGCTGTCGATATATGCTTCCGGGCTGTCTATCTTCATCGCGGTCCCCTTTCTCCGATTAACCGTCCAGGACAAAAGTTTAACCCATCCCTGATGCGAGGTGAAATGTCGGCGGTTAACCCGTCTCCTCGCACGGCACCATTGACAGCGGGCGGAGAACGCAGGATAATTCACATTGTGAATTAATCCGGGGGGCCTGGCATGAAGCGCAAGGAGATCTTCTCCCACCTGTCCGAGATCGAGAGGCTCTATACCCTCTTCGATTACACCACCACCCTGTGGGAGGCCAAGGAGCTGTCACTGTACCACATCGACAAGGTGGAGTTCTATCTCCTGCTGCTCATGCGCTTCCGCGAGGACATGCGCATGAAGGACGTGGCCGAGCTGCTCTCGCTCAACAGCTCTACCCTCACCCAGATCGCCCAGAGATGCGAGAGAAAAGGCCTTGTAAAGAGGGAAAAGAACCCCAACGACCGCCGTGAGACCATGCTCAGGTTCACCCCCAAGGGCAGGAAGCTCATCGACAACATCGTCAGCCACCGCCAGGCGCTGTTCTTCCCGGTGTGGGAGAAGGTGAGCGTGGAGGATATCGAGGGGTTCATGACCGTACTGCGCACGGTGGTGGAGACGCTGGAGGACCGCGTCACCTACCTGGAGCACCTCAACCGTCCCTGGTGAGGTGGCCTCTGGGTTTGAATATAGTTCAAAGAATGAATTATTACCGGTCGGCGGTAGGGAGGGCGCGAAGCCCCGGCCCGGGTCTGGAGGCGGGGGCCGGTGGATCCGCTGCCACCAGCGGGCAGATCCGCGGGAGAGACCCCGCGGTGGAGGTTTAGAAGCGAGAGAGGAAAGGGGGACGCCATGAAAGCGGCGATCTGGCACGCACAGCGCGACATGAGGTTGGAGGACATCCCGGAACCAGAGGTGGGACCCGAGGACGTGAAGATCAAGGTGGCTTACGCGGGCATCTGCCACACCGACGTCTTCGAGTACCTGTACGGCCCGCAGACCATCTTCAACCCTCCCATCGCCCTCGGACACGAGTTCTCGGGCGTGGTGGAGGAAGTCGGTGAAGCGGTGACCGGCCTGCAGAAGGGCGACCCGGTGACCGGGCTCCCCTATTACCCGTGTTACGAGTGCGTCTACTGCCAGGAGGACAACTGGAACCTGTGCCTGAACCCCAAGGCCCACGGCATGCACATCCATGGCACCTTCGCCGAGTACGTTCCCCTGCATCACCGTGGGGTCTACAAGCTCCCCGAGGGCGTCAGCCTGGAGGAAGCGGCCACCATCGAGCCCACCTCGGTGTGCTACCGGGCCATCAAGCGCTCCGGCCTCCAGCCCGGCGAGAACGTCTTCATCGTCGGCGCGGGGCCGGTGGGACTGCTCATGGCCATGGTGGCGAAGTACAAGGGGGCGGGCAACATCATCGTCAGCGAGCCCCTGGAGTCGCGGCGGCAGAAGGCGCTTGAGATGGGGGCCACCCACGTCCTCAACCCGGAGACCGAGGACCCCATCAGCCGGGTCTCGGAGATCAACGGCGGCATGGGGGCGGACGTGAGCTTCGACTGCGTGGGGCTGCAGGCCAGCATCGACACCGCCGTGTATTCCACGCGCAAGAACGGGCGCATCGGGCTGCTGGGCTTCGCGTTCTATGAATCGCCCGTCTACCCCATGGTGCTGCTGGCCGCCTTCGCCTGCGAATACAACTTCTTCGCCACCATGGGCTACAACGTGGAGATGAAGGAGGTCGTGGACCTGGTGGGCTCGGGCGGCCTGCACCCCGGCGACGTGATAAGCAACGTCATCCCCTTCGACCAGATCGTGGAGTTCTTCGACAACTTCGAGGAGAACCGCCGCAAGTACCTAAAGATACTCTTAAAGATCGGGTAGGTGGTGGCCTTGACCCTGAAGGAGCTGCTGCAGTCGCGCGCGGCCGATATGGGCGACAGCCCGGCGGTCATCTACCGGGATGAGCCCATCTCCTATGCGGAGCTGGAAGAGCGGGTGACGCGCTTCGCCAACGCCCTTTCGGACCTGGGAGTGGAACGCGGCGACAAGGTGGCGGTGATGCTCAACAACTGCCCGGAGTTCATCATCACCTTCTTCGCCTGTTCTTACCTGGGGGCGGTGGCCGTGCCCGTGAACATCTTCTACAAGGAGAGGGAGCTGGAGTTCCTGCTGCGCGACTCGGACGCCGTGGCCCTGGTGGCCACCCCCACCTTCGCGGAGTTCTTCTCGAAGATCGCGGATAAGCCGCCCCTCTTCAAGTGGCTCATCGTCAACGGGGATTACGGGGAGGGGCTGCAGTTCAGCGAGGTGGAGGCCGGGGGCTCCGACCGGCTGTTGCCGGTGGAGGTCGGCGAGGACGACGTGGCGGAGATATTGTATACCTCCGGCACCACCGGGGCGCCCAAGGGCACCATGCTCACCCAGGGCAACCTCTTCTTCCACGCCGACGCCATCATCCAGGTGCTGAAACTGAACGACGATGACCGCGCCCTCATGGTGGTGCCCATGTTCCACGGCTACGGCATCACCGTCATGCTGTGCTGCTTCCGGGTGGGCACCTCCTTCGTGCTCCTCGACCCCTTCGACGCCGAGGAGGTCTTCCGGGTGGTGGAGAAGTACAGGGTCACCTTCCTGCCCATGGTGGTGGCCATGTACTTCATGGTCTATCACCACCCGGAGCGGGAGAAGTACGACCTCTCCTCCCTGCGCATCGGCATCTCCGGCGCCTCGGCCATGCCGGCGCAGCTGATGCACGACTGCTCGACGGCCTTGAACATCACCATCCTGGAGGCGTGGGGCCTCACCGAGTGCTCCGCCTCCGCCACCATCCAGCGCATGGACATGCCCTACAAGGAGGGCAGCGTGGGCCTAGCCCATCCCGGCGTTGAGGTGGGGGCCATGGACGACGCCGGCAACCTGCTGGGTCCGAACGAGGTGGGGGAGCTGGTGATCAGGGGGCCGCTGGTGATGAAGGGCTATTACAAGCGCCCCGAGGAGACGGAGGCCACGCTGCGGGGAGGATGGCTGCACACCGGGGACATGGGGTACTACGACGACGAGGGCTACTTCTTCATGGTGGACCGCAAGAAGGAGATGGTCAACGTGGGGGGCGAGAAGGTCTTCCCCCGCGAGGTAGAGGAGCTGATGTACACCCACCCGGCCATCGCCGAGGCGGCCCTGGTGCCCCAGCCCGACGCCAGGCTGGGCGAGATACCCGTGGCGGTGGTGGCGCTGAAGCCAGGGGCAACCCTCTCCGAGGGGGAGCTGGTGGAGTTCCTCTCGGACAAGCTGGCCCGCTTCAAGGTGCCGCGCAGGGTGGTGATCATGGACGCGCTGCCGCGCAACCCCATCGGCAAGATCGTCAAGAAGGACCTGGTGCGCATGCTCTCCGACCAAACCAGCTATTAGTATAAGGGGTCAGGTCTTGGGTTTTGGATACTCCGGTATGTTTGCCGGATCTCTCGAAAAACAGGCCTGTCTTGCAGGCACTTTGTCCGCCTTGCCATATTATGGGATCTAAAATCCAAGACCTGACCCCACAAAAAGGAGGACCGTTGTTTAGGAAAGCCCAACTGAGAATACTGCTGGCGGGAATGGAGTTCCTGGACGCGCACCCGCTGCTGGTGAGGTTCCTGCTGCGGCCGCTCTCGCGGGTCCCCTTCCTCTCCCGCAGGCTCATGGTGCTCATCAAGGCCTTCCTGGGGCACGGGGCCCTGGAGATGCACGACGTGGACCGCGGACGCGGGCGCATCGGCATCGGCGGGGTTGAGGAGATCCTCTTCGGCTCAAAGGTCATCGAACAGATGCACCGCGTGCTGGAAAAGAGGCTCCCCGCAGCGGAGAAGCGCGCGGCCCTCTACGAGATGGGCTACAACCTGTGCCGGTGGGAGGTTTCCACCGCCCTGGAGAGCGGGCAGTGGGCCCCGGCCTTGCTGGTGCCCCTGATCAGGAACAGCACCATCATCGACGGCGTGCGCTCCGACCCTCTTCTGGCCCGTTTCTTCCTCAAAGTGATGGGCGAGGTGTCGCGGCTCATCACCGACGAGGGGGGGTGGGGACACCTGGAGTTCGAGGTGGAATCCACGCCGCTGCGGGTCATCCTCACCAACTCCCAGGAGGCGGCATGGCTGGGACCATCACCGGAGCCGGTCTGCCACCTCTATGCGGGGATCGTGGCCGGCTACGCCAGCGCCATAAGCGGAGAGGAGCTGCGCGCCCGCGAGGTGGAATGCCGGGCCGCTGGAGCCGACAGGTGCGTATTCGAGATAGAGAGGTAGAGGATAGGTCGAAACTCATATTAGGGGGTCAGGCCTTGGATTTTGGTTCCCATAATATGGTATGTCGGACAAAATGCCTGCAAGACAGGCCTGTTTTCAGAGAGATCCCGCAGACATACCGGAGCATCCAAAATCCAAGACCTGACCCAAGGAGGGATCATGGAGCACGCGAAGGCAGCTGAGAAGATGATAGGGATCGTGCGCGACCCCCATACCCCGCTGAGGGCCGCAAAAGAGGCGGGCGGCAAGGTCGTGGGTTACTTCTGCTCTTACGTGCCGGTGGAACTCATCCACGCGGCGGGCCTGATCCCGCTGCGCATGCTGCAGGGTCCCGCCCCCGGCGACGTGGCGGGAGCGTACATGCAGCCGTTCTGCTGTTCTTTCGCCCGCAGCCTCCTGGAAGGATTGGGGGACGGCACCTACGATCACCTCGCGGCGGTGGTCATGCCCCACACCTGCGATACAATCCGCAACCTATCGGACCTGGTGGAGACGGCGTCCCCTGGCCTGCGCGTGCTGCGCCTCATGGTCCCCACCACCACCCACACCCCCGAGGCGGCGGACTTCATGGTGGAGGAGCTGGCGGTGCTCAAGCAGTCGCTCGGGGAGGTTGCCGGGAGGGACGTCACTGAAAGCGCCCTGCGCGAGAGCATCGCGCTTTACAACCGCTGCCGCTCCGTCCTGGAAGGACTGCGCGGGCTGAATACGGGAGACCGCATGCTCTACGCCGCCTACCTCGCCCTGCAACTGACCGCCCCCGAGGATTTCCTCGGCCTGGCAACGTCCCTTGAAACCGGTGAGGAAAAGGCCGGCGACAGGCGCGTCGCGGTTGTCGGCGGACCGGTACCCCAACTGGACGTCTTCGAGCTCCTGGAGGAATACGGCATGCAGGTGGTATGGGACGACCTTTGCACCGCCTCTCGTTTCGCCGCGGGCCTGGTGGCCAAGGACGGTGATCCCCTGCGCGCCCTGGCCGAACGCTACCTCTCCAGACAGCCCTGCCCCACCAAGCGCGATCCCGCCAACCGGCGGGAGGAGGAGATGATGCGGGGCATCGGGGAGAGCGGGGCCGAGGGCGTCGTCTTCGCCCAGCAGGCCTTCTGTGAATTCCACTCCTTCGACTACCCGGGCCTGAAGAAACGCCTGGACGCGGAGGGCATCCCCTCGGTGCGGCTGGACCTTGAGCATCCCTTCCAGCCTTCCGGCCAGATGCGCACGCGCTTGCAGGCCTTGTCGGAGATCCTCTCGGAAGGGATGTGATGGCGTATGGCAAGGAGGCTGAAACTGCCCTGCGAGAAGACCATGAAAGAGGTGATGACCGCCTATTATACCGATGTCTTCACCTCGGACAAACCCAAGGCCTGGGTGACCTCTGGCGCCCCGGTGGAGTTGCTGCTGGCCGCCGACATCATCCCCATCTTCCCCGAGAACTATGGCGCCATGATCGGAGCGCAGCACCTGGGCGGGGACCTTTGCTCCGCCGCCGGCGACATGGGGTTCGACGACTGTGTCTGCTCCTACGCCCGCTGCACCATCGCCTCCACCGAGCGGGGGGAGGGACCCCTGGGAGCCCTGCCGGTTCCAGACCTCCTGCTCGCGTGCAACAACGGCTGCGGCACCATGTTCAAGTGGTACGAGGTGCTGAGCCGCCGCTTCGGGGTGCCACTACTCTTCTTCGACACCCCCTACTGCGCCGGAGAGCCCACCCCGCAGGACCGCGCCTACCTGGTGCGCCAGCTGGAGCGCATCCTCGCGGAGCTGGGCGGTATCCTGGGCAGGGAGGTGGACCGCGACCGCCTGTGGGAGACCCTGCAGATCTCCAGCGATACTGCCAAGCTGTGGACGGAGATCCAGGGCCTGCGGCGAGCGCGCCCCTCTCCCCTGAACTCCCCGGACATGTTCGTGCACATGGCGCTCATCGTCACCCTGCGGGGTACGGAAACCGCCTACAGGTATTACCAGGAGATGCTGGAGCAGGTGCGCGAAAGGGTGGAGCGGGGCGAGGGGGCGGTGGAAGACGAGAGGTACCGCCTGCTCTGGGACCACATCCCCCCCTGGTACGCGCTGCGCGATCTCTTCGATTTCTGCGCCGATTTGGGAGCCTGTTTCGCCGTGGACACCTACACCAACGTGTGGCAGGGCGAGTTCGACGTGGCGCGTCCCCTGGAGAGCATCGCGGACTGCTACCAGATGATCATGCCCAACCTGCGCCTGCCCCTGCGCGCGGCCATGTACGTTGACTACATCCGTGACTACGGCATCGACGGCTACGTCATCCATTCCAACCACTCCTGCAAGTCCTACTGCCTGGGGGAGTATGAGATAGCGCGCAGGATAACCGCCGAGACGGGGGTGCGCGGCATCGTCCTGGAGGCGGACATGGTGGACCCCAAGTTCTACTCCGAGGCGCAGGTAAAGCAGACCATCCAGGCGTTCCTGGAGTCGCTGGACTGATTGCCATGACCGATTGTTTATTGTCTTTAGGCCCGGGCCCGGTGGTAACGGTCTTCGCTCCTGGTTTCTTCGGCGGCCCGAGCCTCCGGGTAACGGTCCCGCTCGCAAAGCCTCGCGGAGACCGACCCGGTAGTTCTCGGGCTGGCGGCAGGGCAGACGAATTCGCTTCAGACCGACACCCGGTTCTCGGACTTGTGGCCTATCGACTATAAGGCTTGCCGAGCCATCAAGCCAGCGGCTTGTGTTTTTATTGTTTGGTCCGATGCGAGGAGGTGGAGTTATGGAATATGAAACGATTCTGTACGAGGTGGAGGGGGCGGTGGGGACGCTGACCCTCAACCGTCCCAAGTCGGTGAACGCCGTAAACCGGCGGATGATGGAGGAACTCATCGATTTCTGGGAGCAGCGCCACACCGATTTCGACACCAGCGTGATCATCCTCACCGGCGCGGGCGAGAAGGGTTTCTGCGCGGGTTTCGACATGAAGGACGCCACCGAGGGCTACTCGCAGGAGGGGATGACGCCAGAGAACATCTACCGCAAGCAGGCCCGCTTCTCGACCATCCTCAAGCTCATGCGCACCTGCCCCCAGCCCATCATCGCCGCCGTGCACGGCTATGCCATGGGGGCCGGGATGTCCTTCGCCATGGCCTCTGACATCCGCCTGGCCAGCCATGACGCCGTCTTCTGCGCCGCCTATATCAACATCGGGGTGGGCGGGGCGGACCTGGCTTCCAGCTACCTGTTGTGGCGCCTGGTGGGCTTCGGAAAAGCGGCGGAGATGTGCTACACCGGCGACCGCATCCCCGCGGAGGAGGCTTACCGCATCGGCCTCACCGACCATCTATACGAAAGGGATGAGCTCCTGGCCAAGGCCGGCGCGCTCTCCCAGAACCTCGCGTACAAGAGCCCCTTCGCGCTGCACCTGACCAAGGAGGCCCTCAACGCCGGCCTCAACGCCGCGAGCATGGACGAGGCCCTGATGATGGAGAACCGCAACCAGTCCTACATGCTCACCATGCAGCTGATGAAGTACCTGGAGCAGCAGCCCGAGCAGCCCGAGGGATGACCGGCCCTTCCACCCTTCCCGGGCCTCGGTGCGATCGAACAGCCGTTCCGCGGGACAGCCCTGTTCGCGCTGATGGCAGCGTACGCAGGCCAGCGAGGAGCGCGCCGCCCCAGCAGCCTGACCTTCAGGATGGGGCATAGGCGAGGCGGAGGACCATCCAGGTCCATCCCAGCCGACAGACGAGGTAAGCGCCCAGACCGTATATGGCTTGCGCGACCAGGTCACTTGCGGCCACGATCCACCAGGGGCGGTCCTCGCAGGTCTCTCAGGTCTCCATCCCCGTCCTCCCGTCGACAGCGCCGCTCTCTCCCCGGGAATGATGGGCGATCCCGCCCTGGACATGATACCGCCCGCGCCTCGACCCGGGCGGGAACGGCTCTCCGGAGCGCTGGCCGCCCCAACGCGGGATTGGATCGGCGGCCCTGGAGGCTAGAAGGTGATGACCCGGTCGGAGTCGGCGGTCCACTCCGCCATCCTCTTGGCGGAGGTTATCTTCACGCCCCTGACAAGCGGCAGTCCTTTCAGCCCCCGGGCCCCCGCGCAGGTCCCGCACGCCTCCACCACCGCCCCGCCCTCGATCACCCGCGCGAGCATTTCCTCCACGTTGTAGAAGCCGGTGGGAGGAGCCTGGCCGGGCAGAGCGCAGTAGGGGCCGTCCTGCAGCAGGAATATCCTCAGGTCCAGGTCTTTCTGCTCCTTCTGCAGGAACAAGGCCAGGCGCAGGGCGTTGAAGGCCTTCTCGCTGCCGTATGGAGCGTCGTTCAATACTATCATCACCTTCATGGCCGCATCCTCCCTTCGACGGTCTTGCGTATGGACAACCTCTAATATGCCCATTTCCATGCCGTTTCTACGCCCACGCACGCAAACGGGGTTCAAAGGTGTTTGGTCCGCCGCGGCTGAATATTGTTAGGGAGTACGAGGCAGGGATATCCTAGTCATGGGGAGGGACGGCATGGAGGAGAACGCTCTTATCGAGGAACGAGAACGGGTCTCCATCGTGAAGACATGGAAGGAGATGCCGGCATCGCACAGGGTGATGGTGGCCCTGTTCCCACTGTTCATCCTCTCGGTCTGCGTCGTCCACCTCATCGCCTGGGCCCGCCACGAGGCACCGCTGCAGGTATATTGGGTCGCCATCGCCATGCTCTCCATGCTGGCCATCTGCGTCTGGCACGCCGTGGTAGTGAAGGGCACGACGCGGGCGGTGGCTTTCTTCGCCATCTGCATCATCATCGGCTGGTCCTGCGAGTTCATCGGGCACAACTACGGCTGGTTCTTCGGCCGTTACAACTACACCGAGAGCCTGGGGCCGGCCATCGGCGGGGTCCCCATCCTCATCTCCATCACCTGGGCCTATATCGTTTACGCCGCCTTCATGCTCATCGACTGGCTGGTGGGCGCGCGGGGCGAGGTGCGCGCCCGCACCTGGTGGGGAAAGACACTATGGTCGGCCCTGGTGGCAGCGGCCACGGCCACCCTGGTCTGCGCCTGGGACATGATGGTGGACCCCATGGCCTCGTCCGGGGTGTGGTGGACCGCGGGACACCAGGATCCCTGGTGGTACTGGTTCCATGGTGGCCCCTATCTTAAGGAGCTGCCCGGCAAGCCGGACCTGGGCATGCCCGGGATACCCATAGGCAACATGGTGGGGTGGTGGCTGGCCCCCTTCTTCATGGTCCTCGTCTTCATGCTCTTCTTCCAGAGGAAGAACCGCGTCAGCGGGACCCTCCTCGACATCGTGCCCCTCATGGTATATTTTTACATATTTTTCATCGTCGTCATGGTAGTGCTCGAGATGAACTGGACCTATAACGGCATGACCCAGGTTGCGCTCATCGGTTTCTTCACCATGATGCCGGTGATCATGGTCTCGGCGGTGAAGCTGGCCAGGGACTACACGTGAGGGGTCAGGTCTTGGATTTTGGATACCATAATATGCCATTACATGTAAATTACCTTATAGATAGGCCTGTTATTTCTGGTCTTTATGCATACATACCCTGGTATCCAAAGTCCAAGGCCTGACCCCATAGAGAGGAAGAGGCGGGTTTGGAAGGGAATGAGAAGTCCGGGGAGAGGGAACGGGTATCCATGGCGGGCGCCTGGAGAAAGATGCCACGCTCCCACCAGGCCATGCTTGCGCTGATACTCCTCTACATCGCCTCGGCTGCCGTCGCCCATCTCATCGCCTGGGGACAGCACAGTCCCCCCTTGAACGTCTGTCTACTCTCCTACGCAATGGCCTCCATGCTGGTCATCTGCATCTGGAACGCCGTGGTCGTCAAGGGGGACAGGCCGGCGGCGGCCTTCTTCATCCTGTCCATCCTCATCAGCTGGTTCTGCGAGTTCCTCGGCCACAACTGGGGCCTGTTCTTCGGAGACTACAAGTACACCGGCACCCTGGGTCCGGCTATCGGGGGCGTCCCGGTCATCATCTCCATAACCTGGTCGATGGTGATCTACGCCTCCTTCATGATCGTGGACTGGCTGGTGGGAGCGGGGGGCAGGGTCGGGGCCCGTACCTGGTGGGGAAAGGCCGTCTGGTCGGCCCTGGTAGCGGCCTGCACGGCGACCCTGGTGGCGGCCTGGGACCTCATCGTTGACCCCATGGCGTCTTCGGGGATCTGGACGACGGTCACCGGCAAGGATCCATGGTGGTACTGGACAGGCGGCGGCCCCTACCTGAGGGAGCTGCCCGGCAGACCCGGCCTGGGCATGCCCGGGATACCCATCGGCAACTTCGTGGGGTGGTGGCTGGCCCCCTTCTTCGTGGTCTTCATCTTCATGCTCTTCTTCCAGAGGAAGAACCGCGTGAACGGCAGCCTGGTCAACGTGGTGCCCCTCCTGGTCTATATTTATATCTCCTTTGCTATCATCCTCCTGGCGCTGGAGATGAACTGGGCCTACGACGGCATGAACCAGGTCGCGCTCATCGGCTTCTTCACCACCATGCCGGTGATCATGGTTTCGGCCGTCAAGCTCGTCCATGACTATTCCTAGGGGGTCAGGTCTTGGATTTTGGATACCATAATATGGTTACGGAAATAAAACTCCTGGTTTATAGGCCCGTATTCAGGGCCATCTGGCAAACATACCGGAGTATCCAAAATCCAAGACCTGACCCCATTAATAAGGAGGGAGCCGTATGGACCTGGTGGAGAAACTGGACCACGTCGCATTCGCGGTGAGGGACAAGGAAAAAGCCGCCGCCTACCTCACCAACGTGCTGGGCGCCAAGGAGGTCTTCGACATGGAGTGGGGCGGCTTCAGGTTCACCTCCTTCCTCCTGGGCTCGGGGAGTATGCTCGAGCTGATATACGCCGACGACCCCGACAGCTTCGTAAACCGCTTCATAGACAAGCGCGGCGAGGGAGTGCACCACCTCACCTTCAAGGTGCGAGACATCGAGGAGATGATCGCGCACCTGCGCTCCCAGGGGCTTAACCCCTTCGACATCAACACCGAAAACCCGCTCTGGAAGGAGTGCTATATCCATCCCCGCGAGGCCATGGGTACCATCGTGCAGTACGCGGAGTTCCCCGAGGACGAATGGATAAAGATCTGGGAGCAGGCGAAGAAGTAAGGGGTCAGGTCTTGGATTTTGGATACCATAATATGGGTATGGAGGTAAATTGCCTGATTGATATGCCTGAAACTCGGGCCATTTGGCAAACATACCGGAGTATCCAAAATCCAAGACCTGACCCCTAATACGGAAATCGATGGGAGGGTGGAATGATGGGACGTTTGAGGGCAATCCTGATCGTGCTTGCCGTATTGAACCTCGTGCTGGCCATGACCGCCATGGGGGGCGCGGCCGACGGCGCGGACGCGCCCTGCCCCGATTTCTTCTACCAGGACCCGCTGCCCACAAGTGACTGGCCGGTGCTTGCGGCGGCCGACGCGAACACCGCCTGGGCGGTGTCCCTGGGCGGGCTGATCGTCAAGACCGCCGACGGTGGCGCCACCTGGGACTACCAGTGGTCGGACCTGCAGGCAGCACCGGACGCGCCGCCGCTGCGCGACATATGCGCGGTCAACGCCGAGGTGGCCTGGATCTGCGGCGACGGCGGCGCCGTATTGTTGACCGAAGACGGCGGCGCTACCTGGCAGGACAAGAGCATCGCCGTGCCCATGCAGAGCTTCCGCCTCCTGGGCATCTCCGCCCTCAACCGCAACGTGGCTTGGGTCGTCGGGCAGGATAACAGCGTTTACCGAACCTCCGACGGCGGCGGCAACTGGACCCCCTGCCCGCTGCCGGGGGCTGCGAAGGACATCACCGCGGTCTCAGCCCTGGGAAATCAGGAAGCATGGGTAGCGGGCAACGGCAGAACGGCGGCGGTGACCACGGACGGCGGCGCCACCTGGACTCCGCGGGACCCAGCGGTCGGGACCAACTGCACCCTCACCCGCATCAAGGCCTTCGACCTGGACCACGTCTACGCCGCCGGGGACAGTGGCGAATTCTTCAGCACGGATAACGGGGGAAACACCTGGGACTTCGCCGACCTGGGCGTCAACGCCGAACTCTACGGGATGTCCTTCAGTGATGCGCAGCACGGATGGGTATCCGGCACCCTTAGTGGCGAGGCCGGTTACATGGCCGTGACGGGCAACGGGGGGCAGAACTGGACGCGGATCGACCCCCCACAGCTCGAGGGGGAGCGCAACGTCACCTCCATCGGCGCCGCGGGCGCGGACACCATATGGTCCTGCACCGTCGACGGCGGCCTGCTGCGCAGCGTAGACGGCGGGGGGAGCTGGGTCCGCTCCGACACCGTGTGGACCAGGGAGACCCTCAGCGGCGTCTGCGCCGTCGACGCGCGGGGGGCGTGGACGGTGGGAACCGCCGGGACGATACTGCGGACCTTTAACGGCGGCAGGACCTGGGTAGAGCAGTCTTCCCATGTCAACAAGACGCTCTCCAGCGTGGACGCCGCCGACTCCTCCACCGCGTGGGCCGTCGGCGACGAGGGCACCATCGTGAAGACGGCCGACTACGGCACCACCTGGACCCCGCAGGTATCGGGCACCGACGCCGATCTCAACCGCGTCGCCGCGGTCAGCGGCAGCGAAGCCTGGGCCTGCGGCAGCGACCAGGATAACGGATTCGTACTGCATACCGTCGACGGTGGCGGCACCTGGACGGCCGACCTGGAACTGGCCGGAGCCAGCGTCTCCGCAATCACGACCATGGGCGGCGCCATGGTCTGGTTCGGAGCGGTCGAGGAGGCCGGGGGCCTCTTCAAGGGTTATATATACCGCTCCGAAGACGCTGGCGCGTCCTGGTCACGCAGGGAACTGGCCCCGCCGGTACCGATACAGCACGTGTCATGCGTGGAGGACATCAAGCCCATCGATGAGAACCTCTGCCTGGCGCTGGTGACCACCGTGGCTGCGCTGGACAGCTTCGAGTACCTGTACAAGAGCACCGACGGCGGGGAGAGCTGGAAGCTCGTGGATGTCCGCGTATCGGCCAACGGCAACCTCTTCCGCATGGCCACCGTTGACGGCGAGAACATCTGGGCCTGCGGCGCGCGGGGCGACGCCTACACCGAACCCACCACGGTCATCTACACGGGCGACGGCGGCAAGAACTGGAACACGGGCAAGAACTTCCACCGCACCGTCCTCTTCGATATGGACACCGTGGACGGTCAGGTCACCTGGACGGTGGGATACATCAGCACCATCCAGCGCAGCACCTGCCCCTCGCTCTTCTCGATATCTCCGCACACGGCGCCCGACACCGGGGTCACGAGCATAACCGACCTGGCGGGCAGCTTCTTCTGGGAGGGCATGCAGGTCTGGCTGGAGAAGGACGGTGTACACATCGACGCGACCAACGTCTCCGTCAAGTCCCCATACGAGGCGACATGTGATTTCGACCTGGCGGGGGCTGATGCGGGCATCTACGACGTTGTCGCCCGCAACGCCAACGGCCTGGAGGGCAGGCTGCCCGGCGGCTTCGTGGTTACCTCCCCCAACACCTGGTACCTCCCGGAGGGCTCGACGGGGAGCGGCGCCGCCGGCTCCTTCGAGACCTGGGTGCTGGTGGAGAACCCCAACGCCGGCACCGCCGACGTTACCATCACCTACATGACCCCGGGCGGCGAGGTGGCCGGCCCGCAGATCACCATGGCCGGCGAGAGCAGGCTGACGGTGAACGTGGCCGACAGCGTCCCGAATGAGTGGAGCGTTTCCACCCGGGTGGAGGCCAGCGCGCCGGTGGTGGCGGAGCGGGCCATGTACTGGAGCTCCGGGAGCGCCTACCGGCAGAGCGCGGGTGGCTCCATCGGGCTGGACCACCTCTCCCGCGACTGGTTCCTGGCCGAGGGCTCCACCGGCGCCGAGGCCAGGGGGTCCTTCGAGACCTGGGTGCTGGTGCAGAACCCCACCGACAAGGTGGCTGACGTCAACATCACCTACATGACCGGAGGTGGCGCCGTGGCGGGGCCACACCTCGAGCTGCAGCCGCGCACCAGGCAGACGGTGAGCGTGGCCGATACCGTGCCCGGGGAATGGGGCGTGTCCACCGCCATCAGCAGCAACGTGCCGGTGGCGGCGGAGCGGTCCACCTACTGGAACGGGGAGGTCTACCGCCAGGCTGCGAGCAATTCCATCGGGACCTCGGGACCGTCGCGCGAGTGGTACCTGGCCGAGGGCTCCACGGGTACCGATGCCCGGGGCAGCCTGGAGACGTGGGTGCTCATCGCTAATCCCTCCGAACACTCGGTGCAGGCGAAGATATATTACCAGCTCCCGTACGGGCAGGTGGAGGGGCCGGATGTGACGGTGGCACCCTTCAGCCGGGCGACGGTCTACATGGGGGATACCGTGCCCGGCGAGTTCGACGTCTCCGCCTTCGTGGAAGCGGATGGGCCGGTGGTGGTCGAGAGGGCCACCTACTGGAACACCGCGACCTACCGCCAGGCGGCCCATGCCTCCATCGGGGCAACTTCCCCGCGCAACGAGTGGCTGCTGGCCGAGGGATCCACCGGCGCCGACGCCCAGGGGTCATTCGATACCTGGATCCTGGTGCAGAACCCGAACGGCGGACCCGCCGAGGTCAGGCTCACTTACATGACGCCCGGCGGTCCGGTGGACGGGCCACTGCTGGAGATGGCGGCGCGCAGCCGCAGCACCGTATCCGTGGCGGAGACCTTGCCCGGCAGTTGGAGCGTGGCGACGAAAGTGGTCTCGGATGTGCCGGTGGTGGCGGAGAGGGCGATGTACTGGAACGCCGCCGGCCAGTCCTGGCGCTCGGCGCAGTCGTCCCTGGGCTGCGCCGCGGATTGAGACCTAGCAGATCCTCGGGAAAAGCTCGCCGGAGGGCATGCGCAGCAGTCGGTGTGAACCCAGGGGGGTGAGCAGGCTCACCTCGCCTTTGCGCCCATCGATGACGCGCCCGATAACCGCCGCGTCACGGCCAAGGGGATGATCGTGCATGGCCGCGAGCACCTCCCCCGCATCGTGCGGCGGCACCGCCGCCACCAGCCTTCCCTCGTTGGCCAGGAGCAGCGGGTCCAGGCCCAGCACCTCGCAGAAGGCCTTCACCGCTTCCCTCACCGGGATGTCTTCCTCGACCAGTTCGATGGTCATACCGGAGGAGGTGGCCATTTCCTTGAGGGACGCTGCCAGGCCACCGCGGGTGGGATCGCGCAGGGCGTGCACAGCCCCCGCCCCCTGCATGACCTCCACCAGGCCATGCAGGGGAGCGCAGTCGGAATCCACGTCCACCTGAAAGTCCAAGCCCTCCCTGACGCTGAGGACCGCGGCTTCGTGGTCTCCCAGGAAGCCGCTGACCAGAAGCACGTCACCCTGCTCCGCCCCGCGGATGGACACCTCCCTCCCCGCCTGGATGACCCCCAGGCCCGAGGTGTTTATGTACATGGCGTCCGCCGCCCCCTTCTCGACCACCTTGGTATCTCCCGCCACCACTCTTACCCCGGCCTTCCTGGACCAGAAGACCGCCGAAGCGAGCACCCTCTCGAGCACCGCGAACTCCAGCCCCTCCTCCAGGATGAGGCCCATGGTGAGATAGAGGGGCCTCGCGCCCCGCATGGCCAGGTCGTTGACGGTCCCGCAAACGGCCAGTTTCCCTATATCCCCGCCGGGAAAGAAGACGGGTTTGACCACGAAGGAATCGGTGGTGAAGGCGACGCGGTCGCCGGGGAGAGAGACCGCCGCCGCGTCCTCCGCCGCCGCCAGGATCGGCTCGCCGAAGGCGGGGAAGACCACCTCCTCCAGAAGCTCCAGCATGCGGGAGCCGCCTCCGCCGTGGGCCATGGTGACGACCTTACCCGTCAAGTCTCTCCCCCTCCCGGTAGTCGTAGAGGTAATAGGAGGCGCACGTCCCCTCGGTGGAGACCATACAGGGGCCCACCGCGTTCTCGGGCGTGCAGGAACGGGCGAAGAGCGGGCACTGCATGGGCTTTATCCTGCCGCACAGGATGTCGCCACAGCGGCATCCCGTATCGCGGGCCGTGGCGGGCAGCTCCACCTCCCAGGCGCCGGCGTCGTGGTCGCGGAACTCGTCCCGCAGAGCGAGGCCGCTGGCGGGGATGGTCCCCAGTCCCCTCCACTCCGCGTCCACCGGCTCGAAGACGCTCTCCATCACCTCCCGGGCTTTGCGGTTGCCCTCCGGCCTCACGGCGCGGGAGTACTCGATCTCCACCGCCGCGCCCTCCTCCCTCATGCGCATGAGGACATATATGGAGCGCAGGATGTCCGAGGCCTCAAACCCCGCGATCACGCTGGGGATACCGTAGTCCTCACTGAGGAAGGAATAGGCCTGGGAGCCCAGGACGGCGCTGACGTGTCCGGGCAGGAGAAAGGCGTCGATGGAGAACCCCTCCATCTCGAGCAGGGCCCGGAGGGCGGGCGGCACCAGCTTGTGCAGGCTGAGGACGAAGAAGTTGTCGATCCCCTTCCTTCTGGCCTGCACCAGGGAGGCCGCCACGGCGGGAGCGGTGGTCTCGAACCCCACGCCGAGGAAGACCACCCTGGTGTGTGCGCTTTCCGCCGCCATGCGCAGGGCCTCCAGGGGGGAGTACACGACCCTGACCGAGGCCCCCCGCGAGTTCGCCTCCGACAGCGTCCCCCGGGGACCCGGCACGCGCATCATGTCCCCGAAGGTGGTGAGGACCACGCCCTCGAGTCCAGCGAAAGCGATGGCCCTGGCGATGTCGTCGGCGGCGGTCACGCACACCGGGCATCCCGGACCCGAGACCAGCTCTACCCGGGGGGCCAGCAGTGGCCGCAGTCCCGACCTGGAGATGGCCATGGTGTGGGTCCCGCACACCTCCATGATAGAGATGTTCGAGCCCATCTCCTCTATCATCTCCAGTTGCCCCCGCAGCAGTCCGGGGGAGCGGAACTCATCGATGTATCTCATAGGACCCCTCCACCCGGCCCCGTCACTCGTCCTGCAGCCGGGCGAATTCGGTGAGCAGCTCCAGGGTCTTGTGCGCCTCATGCTCGTCTATCTTCTCGATGGCGAAGCCGGCGTGGACCAGTACGTAATCCCCTACCCTCACATCATCGACCAGCATCACGCTGACGTCTTTACGCACGCCGCCTATCTCTATCAGCGCGATTTCGTCTTCCTTCAATTCCAGCACTTCGGCCGGTACCGCAAGACACATCTCTCCTCTACCTCTCTTCCCGTCCCGTCCCGGTACCCGCAAGTGGGTACGGCGCTTTTTCGCTCGAACCTCGCTGCACTTCACCCCGTGAAGCGGCAGGCGGCCACCACCGCCTGTCCCAGGGATATACCCCCGTCATTACATGGTACCCGACGGTGCAGAAAAGGTGCCAAGCCCTCGTTCCGCAGGCCATCGACCACCGCAGTGGCAAGGAGCCTGTTCTGGAAAACGCCGCCGCTCAAGGCCACGTCCACGATCCCGGTCTCCCGGCTCAGCCTCTTACATGTATCGACCACAGCCCCCGCCATGGCGGCGTGGAAAGCCGCCGCCATCCCCGGTCTGGACCTGTTCTTCCTGACGTCCTCGAGCATGGCCGCGAAGAGGGGAAGGGTGTTCACGCGCCAAGGCGAGGAGCCGGTATCCAGCTCGCAGGGATAGGGCGTGACCTCCCCGGCAGCCACCGCCTCCAGCTCGCACGCCGCCTGGCCCTCGTAGAAGGCCCGGTCCCGCAGGCCCATAAGTGCCGCGGCGGCGTCGAAGACCCTGCCCGCGCTGGAGGTCATGGGCACGTTGAAGCCGCTCCTGACCTGCGCGGCAAGCGTATCCGCCTCGGCTGCTCGCGCCGCGAAGAGCTCGCCGAAGCGGGCGATGGCTTCCGCCTCGTCCGCGCATACCTCCCACAGCACGCCGAATGCCATGCGGTGAAGTTCCTTTATGCACGCCTCACCGCCGGGCATGGGATAGATGGAGAGGTGGGCAACCCGCTCGAAGTCCTTTTCGTCGCAGACCAGGAACTCGCCGCCCCACACCGTGCCGTCCAAGCCATAGCCGGTCCCGTCCCAGGAGACCCCGATCACCCTGCCCTCCAGGCCGTTGTCGGCCATGCAGCTCACTATATGCGCATGGTGGTGCTGGACGCCGACGAGGGGCAGGCCGTATTCCGCCGCCATCTGGGTGGTCAGATACTCCGGGTGCAGGTCGTGCGCGATGACCCGCGGGGAGAGGGAGAAGAGGCGGCGAATGGCCCGCATGGCCCCCTCGTAGTGCTCCACCACCTCGCGATCGTCCATGTCCCCGATATGCTGCCCGACGAAAGCGTGCTTTCCGCGCAGGAAACAGAAGGTATTCTTCAGCTCCGCCCCCAGCGCCAGCACCTCCAGTGGCGAATCCTTCTCGAGCCTTACCGGATAAGGGGCGTATCCCCGCGCCCTCCTCAACGGGTATTCACACTGCTCCAGCACCATGGACACCGAATCGTCGTACCTCACCAGGATGTCACGGTCGTGGAGGAGAAAACAATCCGCTATCCCCGCCAGGCGGCGGAGGGCTTCACCGTTGTCTTTGGCGATGGGCTCCTCGGAGAGGTTGCCGCTGGTCATGACCAGCGGGGCGCCCACCTCCTCCATCAACAGGTGGTGCAGGGGAGTGTAGGGGAGGAAGATGCCCTGGTGCCGCAGCCCCGGTGCCAGCTCGCGGGAGAGGCCCGAGTCCCGCCTTTCCTCGAGCAGCACGATGGGGCGGCGCGGAGAAGCGAGAAGCCGGGCCTCCCCGGCGCTCACGCGGCAGTATCTCCCGGCTTCGTCCAGGTCTCCGACCATCACCGCCAGGGGCTTGGCGTAGCGTCTTTTCCGCTCCCGCAACCTGGAGACCGTCTCGTCCGAAGTGGCATCGCAGGCCAGGTGGAAGCCCCCCAACCCCTTGAGGGCGACTATCTCCCCCCGCCTGATGCGTACGGCGGCCGCCTCCACCGCTTCCGCCTCCAGTTCCTTCCCGTCCGCGTCGGCAAGCCACAGCCGGGGGCCGCATACCGGGCACGCGTTGGGCTGGGCATGGAAGCGGCGGTCGGCGGGGTCGTGGTACTCCCGAGCACATTCCTCGCACATGGTGAAGGCGGACATGGTGGTGAGAGGCCGGTCGTAGGGGATGTCGCGGATGATGGTGAAACGGGGCCCACAGTTGGTGCAGTTGATGAAGGGGTAGCGGTACCTGCGGTCGCGGGGATCGTATAGCTCGTGCAAACAGTCGTCGCAGGTGGCCAGGTCGGGCGAGATGAGAGCCTGCCTGCGCCCCTCGCTGGAGCTTTCCAGGATGACAAACGATGTAGCGTCGAAGGCGGGTGCTTCCGCGCTGCGCACGTCCTCGATGACGGCCTGGGGAGGCGCTTCCGCCAGCAGCCTCTCCAGGAACGAGCGCAGGTGCTCGGACGCCGCGGCGGCCTCTATCTTCACCCCGTCAGGCGTATTGACCACGCTGCCCCTGATGCCGCGCTCCTCTGCAAGGCGGTAGACAAAAGGGCGGAAACCGACGCCCTGCACGATGCCGGACACCTCTATGGCCAGGTATGTGGTGTTCCTATCGTCCACTCAACTCCTCCATGACCAGGCGATGCACGTGGGGGAGGGAACCGCGCACCTCCGGCGAGAGCTCCATCCCCACCTCTATGCTCTTCACCTGTACCGCGATGACCACGATATCTTGCGGGCACTGGTCGAGCAGTCGAGCGGTGGCGATGAGATCGTAGAGGCCGATATCGTGCTGGGAGACGGCGGGGCTGTCCCGGTTCTCCCTGACCTCACGCGGCGAGAAGCGGAACACGGCGCCCGGCTCGTCGCCCACGTCAATGGCATCGATGAAGATGGCCTTGTGCTGGTTCTCCAGGCAGGTCAGCAGATCCAGTCCGTAAACGCCCCCCTCGACGAGGGGCACGCCGTCCGGCAGTTTTCCCGCGAGGTAGCGGACGGCGTGGATACCCACCCCGTCGTCGCCCATGAGGGTATTACCGATGCCGATGACCACACACGCAGACATATCCTTCCGTCCTAATGTCCTCGGGCGTCAGGCCTCGAAATGCTCCTCGGAGGCAAGGCCGTAACATCAGGTAATGGTAAGGCACTTGCCCACCGCCGCACAACGACCTTATTCATCGGCGTGTCAGTCACCCGGGAGATTCCCATTGTCCGGGCTTGATGCCCGTCCAAATCAGAGGGCGACCCGCGAGGGTCGCCCATTATCTGTGTCAGTTCGGGTCACGCCTCCTTCTTGGCAGGCTGCGGAGCGGGCCCGGGAAGGACGGGAAGCTTGTTGAACACCGTTGTTCCCACCTCGCCGAACTTCGGCACCGCGATATACCTGTCGATTGCCAGGGTCAGGATGTTCCATATGAAGATGGACACGGCTACGCCCTCAGGCCATATATAAACGAACCGTATCAGGAAGATGGTCACCCCTATCCCGATGCCATAGATCCATTTGCCTCTTCGCGTCACCGGGCTGGTCACCCAGTCGGTGGCCATGAAAAAGGCGCCCAGGAAGAGGCCGCCGGAGAAGAGGTTGTAGAACGGCTGGTTCCAGGCGATGAGGTTCAGCACGAGAAAACTGCCGATGATCGCCGTGGGGATGCGCCAGTCTATGGTCCCACGCCAGATGAGATAGAGGCCGCCCAGGAGCAGGAGCAGCACTGATATCTCGCCTATGCTGCCGCTCTTGAGCCCCAGGAACAGGGAGCCGAGGCTGGGCCTGCCGCTGGAGGTGGTCCAGGTCGCCCCGACGGGGGTGGGGCCGGTCACCGCGCTCACCCCCCACCGTCCCGACTTGAGCAGGGACAGCGGCGTGGCGTGTACCACCACATCGGCGGAGACGTTGCCCGCCAGGGTCTTGAAGGTGGTGACCCCGTTCGAGATGCTGGTGGCTATAGGGGTGAAGAAACCGCTGTCCCGCCAGTAGAACGGCCTCACGAACTTGGTGGTGTAGATAGCCAGGGGGGTGATCCACAACAGCAACCTGGCGGTGATGGCCGGGTTGAAGATGTTCTTGCCCAGGCCCCCGAAGAGCTCCTTGAAGACCGCGATGGCGATGAAGGCCCCGATGGCCACGACCCATAGGGGGGTGGTCGGGGGGAGCAGGAAGGCGAAGAGGACCCCCGTCACCATGGCGCTGTAATCGCCCAGGGTCACCTTGCGCCGCAAGATCTTGCGCATCACGAACTCGGTGAGGGCAGCGGTGGCGCAGCTCACTGCGATGATCAGCACCACGTTGAAGCCGAAGACCACCATGGCCCAGATGGCGGCGGGCGTCAGCGCGATGAGCACGTCCCGCATGGCGCGTGAGATGGTCTCGTTCTTCTTGTGCAGGTGAGGTGAGACGTTTAAAAGCATCTTGTCTGCCACTTGCATCACCTCCTTATCTTTTCTTCAGGGCCGCTATGTCGGCCTTGGCTTCGCGGACATAGGTCACGTGGGGGATGTAGGCGGGGCAGGTGAAGGAACAGCAGCCGCACTCGAAACAGTCCATGGCCCCCCACATCTCCGCCTTGTCCCAGAGCTCCTTCTTCACTGCCTGCACGATGAAGTTGGGCTGCAGGAACATGGGGCACGCATCTATGCATTTGCCGCAGCGCACGCATTCGTGCTCGTCCGCCACGTCGATGAGGTCGGCGGTGAAGGCCAGCACGCCCGAGGTGCCCTTGACCACCGGGGTGGCGGTATCGGGCTGGGCCCAGCCGGTCATGGGACCGCCCATGATCACCTTGCCGGGCTCGCCCTGGAGACCCCCGCAGGCGTCTATGAGCGCGGACATGGGGGTGCCGATCCTAACCAGCAGGTTACCCGGCTCCTTGATGCCGGGACCGCTGACGGTGATCACCCTCTCGTAGAGGGGCTTGCCCCAGGACGCGGCCTCATAGAGGGCGACGGCCGTGCCCACGTTCTGCACCACGCAGCCCACCTCCGAGGGGAGCTTGCCTGGCGGCACCTTGCGTCGCGTGAGGGCGAAGATGAGCATCTTCTCCGCTCCCTCCGGGTACTTGACGTCGAGTATCTCCACCGTTATATCCGTCTCGCCCTGCGCCGCCGCGCGCACGGCTTCCACCGCGTCCATCTTGTTGGCCTCGACGCCGATGATACCTTTTCTTGCCCCGACGGCCTTGAGGAGCAGCTTGAGTCCGTGCACAAGGTCGGTGGGCCTCTCCAGCATGAGGCGATGGTCGCAGGTGAGGAAGGGTTCGCACTCGCAGGCGTTGATGATCACCATGTCCACCGGCTTGTCCTTGGGTGGTGCCAGCTTGACGTGGGTCGGGAAGGCGGCCCCTCCCATACCCACAAGCCCAGCCTCGCGGGCGATGGCGCGCACCTCCTCGTCGCTGTAGGAATCCACGTCCTTGCCGGGCTGCTTGGCGAAATCAGGCTGCTCGGCATCGGGGGTTATCGCCACCACCTTCACCTTGGCCCCGGTGAAGCCGGTGATCTCCTTTATTCCTTTCACCGTGCCAGCCACAGAGGAATGCACCGGCGCCGACACGAAGGCCTCGCTGCCGCCGATCTTCTGCCCCACCTCGACGCGGTCTCCCGCCGCGACCAGGGGCTCGTTGGGGGCGCCGATGTGCTGCGTGAGGGGGATGAGCACCTCCGCCGGCACCGGGCAGGGCGTGATCGCGCTTTCCCTGGCCAGCTCCTTGTTGTAAGGAGGATGGATGCCGCCCTTGAAGGTCTTGTAGGCCGTCTTTCCGGACATCGCTACACCCCCCCTTCCTTCTTGACCGTCCGGAAGCGCGGGAACGCCCGCGACTTGGTCCAACGGGCGTATATGTAGATCACGTTGGCCAGCAACATGACCCAGAGGAAGACATCATATACCTTCCAGGTGTAGGCTATGCCGCCGAAGGCGTCGTTCAGCCATTTCATCCAGCTGTTGGGCAGGTAAACCGCGTAGGAGAGCAGGAAGTACCAGATGGCCAGCAGAGCCAGGACTATCCTGTACCACCCCAGAGGCTCGTTCCATCCCGTGGGCCTGCCGAGAGTCGCATAGTAGATATAGGTGACGCTGGTCAGGACTACGATCCATATGGAGATCAAGCCGAAGCCCTGGGCAACGCTCATCTGCCAGGGGTATCTCCAGCCCTCAAGAAAAGGGTGCAGGTTGTTGAAGCCCAGGTAGATGGAGATAGCGAGGGCGCTCAGGTAGGTCGCGTATATCACCTTCGCCGGACCCGGGATCTTTATCTTTTCTTTCATCCGGATCCCCCCTTAGACGACGCGGAATTCTTTGACGCCGTTATGCTCCGGGTGGATCACATGGATGGCACAGGCCAGGCACGGATCGAAAGACCGCACGCAGCGGACGACGTTGATAGGATTCTCCGGGTCGGGGACGGGAAGGCCCAGCAGAGAAGTCTCGATGGGGCCCCGGTTCCCTTCCTTGTCCCGCGGCGATGCGTTCCAGGTGGTGGGGACAACGCACTGGTAGTTGGCGATCTTCTTCCCCGAGATGGTGATCCAGTGACCGAGCGCACCGCGCGGGCCCTCCACAAGGCCCATCCCCTGCGAATCGCTCGGGATGTCCTTTCCCTTAGGGTCCCAGATCGGCTCGCCGGGCTTGAGCTGATCCAGCCATACGTCCATCTGATCCGCGAGTAGCTTGCATTCCAGGGCGCGCATGGCATGGCGGGGAAGGATGCCGAATTTCCCGGCCGTCACCAGTTCGGTCACCTTGGCGTCCAGGCCCAGCTGCTTGATGAGCGGGACGAGCAGTTGCTTGTTCTCGGGTATCTTTCCCGAGAGCTCCAGGCCGGCCAGCACCAGCATGCGTGCCATGGGGCCGACCTCCATGGGCTTGCCTTCGTAGCGCGGCGCCTTGAGGAAGGAGTACGCACCGTCCTTCTCAAGATCGGGATCGGTCTTACCATCGCTCGGCTGCCTGCCTTCGCAGTCCTCCGTGTACCAGGAGTGCTTGACGGACTCGATGATCTGCTGCTCGTCGAAAGTCTTTACCGCGGAGACGCCATTAGCGAGTATATACCCGCTGGGCAGGAACTTCTCCGTGCCTTGGGAGTTCTCGTCGAAACCTCCGTAAGCCAGGTAATTCCCACCCGAGTCACCCGCGGTGAAGAAGATGGAGTACGCCGGAACCCCGGCCACGGTCATGATGTCCTGAACGTAGACGTTGTCTATCCAGAACCTCAGCTCGGCCAGCCGCGAGCGGAAAGCGGCGATGTTCGAAACCGTGGGTTGCACGGTCACTCCACCGGGTATGGTCCCCACGAAGCTGGGCATCCTGCCATAGAAGATGGACAGCATCTCCTGGGCCTTCTTACGCGCCTCCAGCGCTTCGACGTAGTGGCCCACCAGGGTCGTGGCCACCTCCGGATCGCTGACGTAGTCGTCCGACTCGTAACGCGGCATGAAGGGGTAGAGATCGTTTGCCTTTGCCAGGCCGGCGATCTTGCCCTTCAAGGCCTTAAGGCCGGGGTTGTTCCCCGCGTAATTGAGCACCGCGGTGACGTCAACGTAATCAAGCGCTGCCAAGTGGTAGAAGTGCAGGATGTGGGACTGGATGAAGTTGGCTCCCAGGCAGAGATTGCGGATGAGCCTGGCGTTGTCCGGCAGCTCCACTCCCATGGCATCGTCGAGATTGTAGGATGAGGCGGTACCGTGCACCAGGGGACATACGCCGCAGATACGCTCCGTCACCTGCTGTGCGTCCCAGGGGTGCTTGTCCTTGAGGAGCATCTCTATACCCCGGAACATGGTCCCCGAGGACCAGGCGTCCTTGACCACGCCGTCTTCCACCTCCACGTCGATGCGCAGGTGGCCTTCGATTCGGGTCACGGGGTCGATGGTGACTATCTGCGCCATCACTCCTCACCTCCCTCGGGTGCTTTCTTGCCCAGCTGTTTGTAGAGGTAATGCCCCACGATGCCCGCTGCGGTTGCGCCGGCCGCGATCCACCCCAGGGTCTCCGCGTTATTTATACCCATGAAGTTGATATCGGGCAGGGGCTCGTACAGGGGGGACAGGTCCTTGTAGAAGGCGGGCTCGGCGCAACCGTGGCATGGAGCGTTCGCGCCAACGCACCAGTTGACCGCCGAGTTCCAGCGGCGGGTCGGGCAGTCCGCGTAGGTTACCGGACCCTTGCAGCCCATCTTGAAGAGGCAGAGTTTCATGTCCGGATTGTTGTCGTTCCAGTCCTCGAGGAAGAGACCGGCATCGAAGGAAGCCCTCCTCTCGCAGTTCTCGTGGATGAGCTTGCCGAAGAACATGGTAGGGCGGTTGTACCTGTCCAGTTCGGGTACCTTGCCGTTGAGAAGGTAATAGAGAACGGTACCGATAAACCAGTCCGGGTGGGACGGGCATCCGCTGACGTTGATGACCGGCTTGTCCTTATCTATCTTCTTGACCACGTCCAGAACCGCCGTGGTGCCGGTCACCTCCGCATTGGCGGCCGGGATGCCGCCGAAGGAAGCGCAGTTACCCAGGGCGATGACCGCGGCGGCGCCAGGCACGAGCTGCTCCATCCATACCTCGATGGGCTTGTCCTTGGGCACCTTGTTGCCCAAGAGGTCTTTGGTGCCCTCCTCCAGGCCGAAGGTGCAGAACTCGCCTCCCTCGGCGGTGGGGATAGGTCCCTCCACCACCAGCACGTACTTGCCCGCGAGTTCCTTGGCGGTGTCCTCGATCACGCCGAAAGCCTGGTATCCGGCGGCAGCCATAACCGTGGGCTGATAGCGCACGGAAAGTTTATCCAGCACCACCTCGGCGGCGTCTGGATAGTTGGTGTTGAGGAAGGAGACCGAACACCCGGTGCAGTTCTGCCCCTGGATCCACAGTACCGGGGGCTTTCCGGAAGCGGCCATCTCCTCCAACGCCCGGGCGATCTCGGGGACCAAGGCCTGGCTCAAGCCCAGTAGGGCCGCGGTGGCACCAGCGTATTTTATGAACTGGCGCCTGGTTACTCCCTTTTCTTCCATTGACCATTCACCTCCTGAGACTCACATTGCATCCATAGCAAATAGGTAGCGCCCGAAGGAGAGGTTTCGACCCAGGAAAGTGGGGGGTTCCAAAAGCCGAGTTCGCAGCGGACTGCGCATTCCCTTCTTCGGGCGCTGCATTCATTAATCCTCCAGCAGTTCAACCTGTCTTCCCTGCCGTCATCTCGGAACGCTTTCTGCCGATGATGGCGATTGCCCGGCCATGCTGACCACACTGGATTTGGCGTAAAGCCCTCCATTATCCCGGTGATACCGGATAATCCAGATGTTAACAGCACATACCGCATGAATCGGTTATGGAGGTATGACCATATACTCTTTCATCCCTCTCCTTTCCAAGACACGGGAGGCACAGGCGTTTCCATCTGCACCCTATCGGTCCTTCGCCATAGCCGTTAGGCCTTAGGACGAGAGGACTCGGAGAGCCTTTATTACGAACCCAACGGGTTCTTTGCTTGGTTTGTGATTCTAGACAATAACGTTGTTTCTGTCAATACGAATGGGGTTTCGAGCAGAACTGTTAATGCCGCAACGGGTACGCGGCGGCATGGCACCGATATCTGATTCTCCGTGCGCAAATCCCGCTCAGGGCATTCAATCAGAGCGCTGTTCGATCCCTAGCTCCCGGTGGATCCGGGCCCTTCCCCGCTTGTATAGGAACCGTCTTCGCGCCTGGTGGCCAGGCCCTGCCGCACCAGCAGCTCCAGGTGCTTCTCGACCATGCGCGCCTCGAAGTAGCGGGCCAGGGCGAAGCTGTTTTCCGGCACGCCGTAGAACGGCGACCGCCCGGCCAGTCCCTCCGGCGTCGCCGGCCCCTCCTCCAGCATGCGCATTATCTTTTCATTGCGGCTCACGAAGATATCGCTCCAGGCCGCGACCTCCTCCTCGATGCCTTCGCGGATAGGGCGGCGGTGCGAGGAGACGACCATCCCCGGCCGCAGGCCCAGGACGCGGTGGAGTGAATCGCAGAAGAGGTCGAGGTCGCACTCCGCGTGCCCGTACCAGGGCCCGAAGGGGGTGAGGTCGATATCGAAGGAGAGCACTATCCGGCGCTCCTCTTCCAGGAAACAGAAGTGGTCAAGGGTATGCCCCGGCGTATAGACCGCCCGGAAGCGCATGCTCCCAAGGTCGATGACGTCCCCCTCCCAGAAGGTGCCGGTGGGCTCCACGGGGACGTGTCCCAGTACGTCCCGCACCAGGTGCAGCCACTCGCGCGCGGGCTCCCCGCCGCCGGCGAGGCGCAGGGACATCCTCTCTAGGTCGGGCAGGATGGGGGCGAAGATGTCCGGCACCCATAGCTCGCTTCCGCGGAAGAGGTGGTTGCCTGAGAAATGGTCGGGGTGGGTGTGCGAATTGATGACAAGGTCTATATCAAAGCTACTCTGGACCTCCCCTATCGCCTCCGCGCCGCAGCCGGTGTCGAAGAGGACGGTGCGGTCGCCCACGGCCAGGACGGAATTGGACCAGGGGAAACGGCCCCGGTTGGCGCCGTGGACCAGGTACAGGCCATCAACGATTTCCTCGATCATAGTTGAAGTTTAACATCCATCTAGGGGGTCAGGTCTTGGATTTTGGATACCATAATATGGTAAGTAGTGCATGGATCCTGCTCAGATAGGGCAAAATAGCGGAGAAACGGTTAAGATACCCTGGTATCCAAAATCCAAGACCTGACCCCTATACAGGGCGGAACTGGTGGAGCAGCACGCCGTCCGGGGACGTCCAAGTGGAAAAGGCGACCTTCATCCCGATGCTCAGCTCCTCGAAAGGGGCGTCGATGCGGGTGAAGAGGTTGCCTATGCCCTCCAGCTCCACCATGCCCAGGACGTCCGGCATACGGCAGCGGATGGCGTCGGTCTGCTGGGTGAAGGCGACGAGCGTGCCCTGGCGCGGCAGGTCAACCCACTCCATATCCTCGCCCAGGCAGTGAGGGCAGACGACACGCGGCGGGCAATGGGTCTCGCCACAGGCGGCGCAACGCGTGGTCTTGAACTCCCCCCGCTCCAGGAGTGAGAAGAACTCCTCCGCGGCCCGGTCCTGCAGGTAGGGCCTGGTGTCCATCTACTCACCCTCCAGGTCGAGGACGGCGACGATGGAACCGTTGATGAAGCCCTGCTCGGTATGGACGAGACCCACCGCGGCCCCCGGCCTCTGCCGCTCCCCCGCTTCCCCCCTGAGCTGGCGCACCACCTCCGTGAACTCCAGCAGGGGGGTGACATAGGCGGGGTGTCCCAGGGAGAGCCGGCCTCCGCTGGGGTTGAGGAGGACGTCCCCGCCGTGGGTGGTTCGACCATCCCGGATGGCGGCGGGTGCCTCCCCTGGCGCGAAGAAGCCCAGCTCCTCGTACATCATGGGCTCCATGCCCGCGAAGGCGCCATAGACCTCGGCCACATCGATATCGGCCGTGGCGTAGCCGCAGCGGTCCAGGGCGGCGCGTGCGGCCCTCCCCACACAGGGGAACCTGGAGATCTCTCCCCGGTAGGGGACGAAGCTGGTGGGGTCGTGGGCCTCGGCGATGCCCGCAACGCGCACCGCCCTCTCCCGGTCGCGCACCAATTCCCGCGAGACCAGCAGCACCGCCGCCGCCCCGTCGTGCATCTCCGAACTCTCGAAGCGGTGGATGGGGGGCGAGATGAGCTTGTCCGAGAGCACCCGCTCCAGGGTCAGCGGCTCCTTGTAGGCCGCCTGCGGATGCTTGAGGGCGTGTTCGCGCAGGAGCACCGCCACCCTGGCGATGTCCTCGGGCGCGATGTCGTTAAGGTACATGTACCTCTGAATAGCCATGGCGTAGAAGGGCAGCGGACTGATCACCCCGTAAGCTGCCTGGTAGGAATCGTAGAGGGAATTGGCGGCCTTGATGAGGTGAAAGTGGCCGATGATATCGTTCTTTATCTGCTTGGGCGGCGCCTCCCTCTGGGCGGCGAAAACCAGGCACGAGTCGATCTCGCCCATCCTGATACGGTCGCAGGCGATATGCACGGCAACGGAGGTGGAATTGCCGCCGCTGTCGATGTCCATCATCAGTCCGCAGGTGATGCCCAGGTAGTCGGCCATCCTCTGGGTGACCATCTTGCGCGTCTCGGCCATGTAGCCGTGGGGGGTGGAGAGCAGGCCCTGGACCCGTGAGGCTTCCAGCCCGGCGTCGCGCAGCGCTTCGCAGCACACCTGCACTCCCATCTCGTGGGGGTCGCGTTCGTGCCACCCGATATCGGTCATGGCCACGCCGACGATGTAGGCTTCGCGCATGTGGTTTCCCTTTCTTCCCTAGGGGAATTATATACTTGACCATTTGCCATTTACAGCGGGAGGGTGATCTGCCATGGGAGGAGCAAGAAGGTTGGTCGTTATCGGTGGGGTAGCGGGAGGTGCCACCTTCGCCGCCAAGGCGCGGCGCTGTTGCCCCGACGCGGAGATCGAGATTTACGACCAGGACGAGTTCATCTCCTACGTCGGGTGCGGCCTGCCCTATTTTATCGGGGGACACAGTCCCAACTGGCGCCGGCTGCTGGCGCGTCTGCCCGAGGAGTTCGAGTCCCGCAGCAACATTCGCGTATTCCTGCGCCACCGCGTAAACGCGATAGACACCGGGAACAAGACCATCCGCGTGGCGGACCTGGAGGGGGTGAGCGAGTCCTCAATCCCCTACGACACGCTGGTAATCGGCACCGGCGCCTTTCCCTTCGTCCCCCCCATAGACGGCGTGGGACTGGAGGGGGTTTTCGTTCTGCGTTCCATCACCCACGCCCTGGAGATGAAGTCTTTTATCGACCTGCGGGCGCCGCAGCGGGCGGCCATCGTCGGCGCGGGGGCCATCGGGCTGGAGATGTGCGAGGCCCTGCGGCGGCTGGGGCTGGAGGTCCACCTGGTCGAGCTGGCGGACCAGGTGCTCCCACCTCTTGATGCGGACTTCGCCTCCAGGGTTGCCGCGCACCTGGAGAAGAACGGGGTGACCCTCCACCTTGGCGCTGCGCTCGAGGGCATCCACGAAAGGGGCGGCACCGTCGCCGGGGTGGCCGCGGGTGGAGCGGAGATTGATACGGACATGGTCCTCCTTTCCATCGGCATCAGGCCGGCTAGCGCGCTGGCCGAGAAGGCCGGGATAGTCCTGGGCGCGAAGGGGGCCATTCGGGTTGATGAACGCATGCGCACCAGCGCCCCCGACGTGCTGTCCTGCGGAGACTGCGCCACCACCCATAACCTGGTCTCGGGCAAAGAGGGGTGGATGCCCATGGGCTCGACGGCGCGAAAGCAGGCGCGGGTCGCCGCCGAGACCGCGGCCGGGAACGAGTCCTATTTTCCCGGCACCCAGGGGACGTTCATCATCAAGGCCTTCGACATGACCGCGGGCAAGACCGGCCTGAGCCTGAGAGAGGCTGTTGAAGCCGGTTTCGATGCCGCCACCGTAGACGTCGAGGACACCTCGCGGCCGGGCTACTACCGCGGTGAGGGCGACATCGCGATGCGGGTCACGGTCGAAAAGACCACCGGTAAGGTGCTGGGCGCGCAGGCGGTCGGCGATCACCATGCCGCCGTGGATAAGCGCCTGGACATCATGGCAACCGCGGTCAGGGGAG
Source organism: Actinomycetota bacterium (assembly GCA_040757835.1). Classification (NCBI taxonomy): domain Bacteria; kingdom Bacillati; phylum Actinomycetota; species Actinomycetota bacterium. The sequence continues at coordinate 18,200 of JBFLWJ010000011.1, read as the reverse complement.
GGCTGGACGTGACCGACTTATCCTTCCTGGACCTGGCTTATGCCCCGCCCTTCTCTCACCCCTTCGATCTCCCGGTGATCGCCGGGAACCTCGCCGAGGCCAAGGTGCTGGGGAAGGTATGCAGCTGCAGCGTGGAGGGCCTCGAAGACTAGCACTGCCTGAGAGAATGTGTCGCGAAAGTACGTCGTTGCGAGAGGAACGAGCATCCCGCGTTTGATGCGCGTCCGAGCGTAAAGGTGCTGTCGCTTGCGCGATGCAATCCTACAGACGGGCGAGATAGATCCTAAGTCATCCTCGTCCCGGTGATGATGCGGTAGCCGAAGTCTTGCGGGGGGACGGGGATGACCTCGAGGCGGCCCAGTCCGGCCGCCGCCAGGTGCTCCATCCATAGCGCGTCGGTGGTGAAGTACTCCCCCTCTTCCCTGATCACGGAGGGGATGTCCCCGATGTGCAGGAGCGCTGTCTCCAGGGCGCCGTGGTCCAGGTCGTATAGGGATTTGCCCACCATCTTCTCGATGATGTCGCGGCAACGCGCTGGATCGTCGATGGGGCCGGTCACGTCGCAGAACATATCGGCATAGACCAACCTTCCCCCCAGCTTGAGCACGCGGGCTATCTCCGACGCACAGGCCGCCCTCTCCTCCGGCTTGACGTGATGCAGGGCGAGGTTGGATAGCATGCAGTGGATGTAGTCGGGGGGCATGGGCATCTGCACCCCGTTGCCGATGGCGACATGCACGTTGGGCTGGTCCTTGAACCTGTCCGCACTCCTCTGGACCATGACTTCGGAGGGGTCCACCCCGTATATCTCCGCATCGGGATATTCCTCCGTGATGCGGGAGATGAGGGTCCCCGAGCCGCACCCAAGGTCGAGGACGCGCTTGCGGTTGGCGTCCCCCATGAGCTCGATCATGATGCGCATGGCATCGGCATACATGGGGTCCTTGGCGAAGAGGGTGTCGTAGTCCCCCATGTAATCGTCCCAGTATCCCATGTCCACCTCCCATCCAGGGGTCAGGTCTTGTATTTTGGATACCGTGGTATGTAATGGCAAATGCTGTTAAAAGAACCCCTCTGAGGAGCAACATTAAGGATGGTTCCACGACCCCGTAATCCAAAATACAAGACCTGAACCCCTTAGACCTCTCTGTAAGTGCGAGAGAGACCGACCACGTCGCGGTACTCTTCCACCTGGCGCCGCTTCTCCTCCTCGTCCCAGCCGAGCTCTCCGGCAAGGATTCCGGCCACTTTCTCCGCGCAACCCAACCCCTGCTCGCCGTCCTCGTAGTATATGAGGCTGCGCCGCACCATGTAGTCGCTGAGACTCATGACCATCTCCTCGCGGGCTGAATATATGACCTCGGCCTCGATATAAGGAACGTCGGGTCCCAGGCGCTCCGCCAGGGAACCGCCCTCGGCGAGCATGGCCAGCACCCGCACCGCGCCCGTGCCCAGGAGCTGCAGCTTTGAGACGATGTCCGGGTCCAGGCGCAGGTCCCCGGCCAGCCTCTCCAGGCGCTTGCGGAAGTCGACCCCGTCCACCCCGAACACCGGCGCTCTCCTGGTGGTGCACCTCGCAGCCTGGACCCCGAAGCGCTCCTCCATTCGCGTGGCCGCCAGGTCCACCAGTTCCTGGGCCATGGAGCGGGCGGTGGTCAACTTGCCCCCGGCGATGGAGATGAGGCCGGAGTGGCTCTCGTAGATGCTGTGCTCCCGCGAGACCTGGCTCTCCTTTACGTCCTTCCCCCCGCCCTCGACCACCAGGGGCCGCAGGCCGGCATAGGTGCTGATGACATCGTTCGGGGTCAGATGCGCCTCGGGGAGGGAGCGGTTAGCCGCGTCCAGGACGTACTGCACATCGTCACGCGTGGCGTGGACGGTGTCGTAGTCCTCATCGTAATCGGTGTCCGTGGTGCCGATGAGGACGTAGTCCCCCCACGGGATGAGGAACATCAGGCGCCCGTCGGCCGGCGAGATGATAGGAAGAGCGTTTGTGGCCCTCGCCCTCTCCCAGGGCACGATGACGTGCGCGCCCTTGGTGGGGCGCAGCTTCGGGGTCGCTTCCGGCTCATCGAGGCGGCAGACCACGTCGGTCCAGGGTCCGGTGCAGTTGAGCACCATCCTGGCCTCGATGTCGAACTCCTCCCCGCCAACCTCGTCCCTCACCCGCACCCCGCATGCCTTGCCCTTGTCGTGCAGGATGTCGAGCACCCGTGCATAACTGAGGCAGCAGGCGCCCTCCAGGTTAGCCGACTGCACGTGCGATAGGGTCAGGCGCGCGTCGTCGGTGGAGCAGTCGTAGAACTGTCCCCCGCCGGTTAGGCGCTCCCGGTCCAGCTCCGGCTCCACCTCGAGGATACGCTTGGGGCCATGCAACTGATGGCTCTGCACGTTGCGGAAGAGGGCCAGGAAATCGTACATCCACAGGCCCATGGCGATGAGGAAGAGCGGGTTCTTGTCCCCCTTATAGACCGGGAACATGAAGGACTGCGGCCACACCACGTGGGGGGCGTTGAGGAGCAGGCGCCTCCTCTCACGGCAGGCCTCGAAGACCAATTTGAAATCGAAGAGCTCCAGGTAACGCAGGCCGCCGTGCACCAGCTTGGACGAACGGGAACTGGTGCCGAAAGCCCAGTCTTTCTTCTCCACGACGGCGGTGGAATAGCCCCGGCGGGCCGCGTCCCGCGCCGCGCAGGCGCCGGTTATCCCTCCCCCGATGATCAGAATATCGAAGACCTTGCCCCTGGCAGTCTCGATGTGGTCCTTTCTCTGCTGCGACGAGAACATCTTCCTCCAGCTCCTTTTACCACCATGCAGGCAACTGTGCCCATGCCTCTATGGGTATCGGCATGTCAAGACAAGTATATATAGTTTCCGCCACGGCTGAACAGGGAAGGGATCAGTGAAAGGGGGGCGTCCGGGTCCGGGACGGCAGCGCGGCGGGCTCCCGCCGTTCATCACCATATTCCGCTGTTATGCGGTCGTGGGGGGCATATGGGCAGTGGCGGCTTCACTACACACCCTCATACCCGGCATGATTGCTTTCACCAGGATGAGGGTGCCTGCTTTTCGTTGACAGCTACCTCATACCCTCTCCATGCTGTAACCTTCGCCGTCATGTATTATTATTGTCGTTATCGGGCACCAGCCGTTCATGCGATACAAGCTACGGAAACATTGCAGAACATCCGTGAGCGGGCAAGGCTGTGGTGTCGCGGGAGATGTTTCTAACGGCTAACAGGACTGGAGGATGGCAATGGCTGAGGGGTTCGACATGGAGGGCTTTCTCGTGGCGCGGCTGGAGTGGATCGAGGCCAACAAACCGCTGGTGCACCATATCACCAATTATGTAGTGATGAACGAGACGGCCAACGCCACCCTCTGCCTCGGCGCCTCGCCGGTCATGGCCCACGCCGTGGAGGAAGTGGAGGAGATGGCCGCGGTAGCCGGAGCCCTGGTCCTCAACATGGGTACCCCGTACCCGGACCTGGAGACGGCCATGCTGGCGGCGGGTAAGGCCGCCAACCGCGCCGGCGTGCCCGTGGTCTTCGACCCGGTGGGGGCGGGAGCCACCGCCTACCGCACACGCATCGCGAAAGAGCTGCTCGACCGGGTGCACTTCGCGGTTGTGCGCGGCAACGCGGCCGAGATGGCGGTGCTCGCCGGCGTGGAGGCCGAGATCCGCGGCGTGGATTCCCTGGGCGTGGCGGGTGACGTGGAGAAGATCGCGGCAGACCTGGCCGAATCGCTGGGCTGCGTGGCGGCCATTACCGGCGAGGTGGACGTGGTGAGCGACGGCCGGCGAACCTTCCACGTACGTAACGGCCACCCCCTGCTGGGTAAGGTTACCGGAACAGGGTGCATGGCCACCACCGCCATCGCCGTGCTGCTGGCTGCGGGCGAGCCTTACCTGGAGGCGGCGGCCGGGGCCCTTGGCCTGTTCGGCCTCGCTGGAGAGAAGGCGGCGGGATCGTCGGGAAGGCTGCCGGGCAGTTTCCACGTGGAGCTATATAACACGATGTACGAACTGAGCGCATTCCGCAAAATCAAGGGCCTGAAGATAGAAATGGGGTAGAGATGGGGTCAGCCTCTGACATGTGACATTGGGTTGCGTAGCAGCAACCAGAGCTTCGAGCTTACCTAGCATGTCACATGTCAGGGGCTGACCCCATCGGGGGGTGACCCCACAGAGGAGATGACGCCGCCCCCCAGGACCTCATCGCCACGGTAGAGCACGGCGTGCTGTCCCGGCGTCAGAGCCCAGACCCTGGCGGCGAAGGAGAGCTCGAAGGCATCCTTGCCCGGCTCCACGCGGCAGGCCTCGAGTGCGGTGTTGTAGCGTACCATGGCCTGCGCCTCGAATGCGCCGGCCGGGGTTGAGCCCTTTGTCCAGTGGGGCTCTTCCGCCCGCAGCCACTCCCCCGGCACCTCTCCCTTCCCCCCCACGATGACCGCGTTGTTCGCGGCGTCCAGGGCTACCACATAAAGAGGGCAGGGGGCGGAGAGGCCCAGCCCCCGCCTCTGGCCCACGGTGTAGAAGGCGATGCCGCGATGCTCCCCCAACACCTTCCCGCCGGCGTCCAGTATGGGGCCTGGCGACGCGGCTTCCGGGTGGAGACGCGCCACCAGCTCCCGGTAGTCACCCCCACACAGGAAACATATGTCCTGGCTCTCCTTCGAACCCTGCGAGGTGAGGCCGAGGGAGGAGGCCGCCCTTCTCACCTCTTCCTTGGACCGCTCGCCGTTGGGGAAGAGGCAGCGCGAGAGATGCTCTACGCTCAGGCCGTAGAGGGCGTACGACTGGTCTTTTTGCGGCCATGCAGCCCTGGTGAGGGCGAAGGAGCCCGTCTCATCGCTACAGACGCGGGCATAATGGCCCGTTGCCACGGCGTCGGCCCCCAGCTCGTCCGCCACTTCCACCAGGGTGGGGAACTTGACCAGGCGGTTGCATTCCACGCAGGGATTGGGGGTGCGCCCACGCAGGTATTCCCGGGCGAAGGGCTCGACCACCAGGGCCAGGAAGCGCTCGCGCAGGTCGATGACGGCGTGCTCGATACCCAGCTTCCGCGCCGCCTCCGCCGCCTCCTCCACGGCCAGGAGCGAACAGCGGCTCCGGGCAGGTGGCGGCGATGGCGGGCCCTCCTCCCACATGCGGAAGGTAACCCCCGTCACCCGCCAACCCTCGCGCAGCAGCGCCGCGGCGGCGGCGGACGAGTCCACCCCGCCGCTCATGGCCACCACGACGCTCCCCTGTTTCAAGTTCATCTATCTATTATAGGTCGTGCCTATAACCGGCGACCGCCCTTGACACCGCGGAGACCGTTAAGTATCTTGTGGGAACGGCCGATTATTTAGCAGGAGCAAATATTAACAATGGCAAAGACGAACGACCCCGAACTGGAACGCTATACGCAAGAGCTGTGGGATACCATCATGCGTATCATCCACAGCTTCCGCACCGGCATGGGGGTTTGGGAGGAGATGGGGCTCACCTTTCCCCAGACCATGCTCCTGATAGAACTGCGCAGGGGCGGCCGCCTCAGCATGGGGGAACTCTCTCAGCGGCTGCACATCACCCAGGGGGTGACCACACGCATGGTGGACCTCCTGCTGGAAAAGAAGCTGGTGGAGAGGAGCAGAGACAAGGAAGACCGCCGGGTGGTCTTCGTAGGCCTCTCCAGGAAGGGCGCAGGCATCGCGCAGCAGGTCGAGGAGTATAACCAGGAAAAGATGGCGGAGATGCTGGCCGCCGTCCCCGAGAAGGACAAGGAATTCCTGTTGGGATTCCTAAAGGGCCTGCAGCGGCAGTTCGAAAAAGAAGGAACGGCTTAAACCGTTGATGCACGACGGATCTATCAATAGACAAGAATGAGGCTGGAACGGTGCCCGGGATGGTGCGACCTGGACGGTGAATTCGGGAGACGGATGAGGCCGGGAAGTCAGAAAGTGGGGTTTGGACGCAGTGAAGATATTTGAGTTTTTCGCAAGTCAATCGGAGAAGCGGCCCTGGCTGGTGGTGACCGTGGTCACCCTGGTATCTATATTCCTGGCATTCGGCATCCCACGTATCAGCACGGAGCTGAGCCAGGAAGCCATGATGCCCAAGGACTACGAGTCGATCATCGCCTTCGACAAGGTGAAGGAGGTCTTCGGCGGCATCACCACCGACACCATCCTGCTCAAAGGGGACCTTACCGACCCCGAGGTCGCCAGGGCAGTCTACGGGCTGAGCGTGGAAGGCATGGTGGAGGCCGGTTTCGAGGAGGGGGACATCCTCAAGATCGATACTTACCTGGATTTCGTGAAATACCGGCTGCCCGAGATGATGCAGATGGCGGGCGTGGAGGGTGCCATCGACCTTAGCACCGTCGACGATGCCATGCTCCAGCAGTTCCTGCGGTTCTACCTCGACCCTGACCCGGAATCCCCGGTCATGGACCTGCTGGCGGGTTATTTCGGTGATGGTTTCACGCCGGAGATGCAGCAGCAGTTCCTGGCCGTCTTCGAGGAGAACGCCGAGAACCTGGAGAAAAGCGTCTCCGAGAACGGGGACGCGACCATCATCTCCTTCCAGCTCAACCCCGACATGACCCAGAACGAGTTGATGGGGGTGGGGAGAGAGCTGCGGGATTTCGCCTCCGAGGAGTTCGGCGACATCACAGGACTGGAATACTACCTGACCGGCGACGCCACCATGGAGCTGGAGTCCAACGAGTTCATGGAGAAGGAGACGAGCAAGCTGATGCTCATCGCCCTCGTCTTCATCATGCTCATCCTCTATCTCACCTTCCGCCGCATCTCCGACGTTGGCCTGCCGCTGCTCATCATCTTCGTGGGCATCTTCTGGATCCTCGGTCTTATGGGCTGGGTGGGCATCACCTACACCACCATGAGCGTGGCTATCATGCCCCTGATGCTGGGCATCAACATCGCCTACGTCATCCACATCCTCAGCCGCTACTACGAGGAGCGGGAGGACGGCCTCAGCGTGGACCTCTCCGCTACCACCTCCATCAAGACGGTGGGGGTGGCGGTGTTCCTCACCGCCATCACCACGGTGTTCGGGTTCTCGTCCTTCATGATCACCGATATCCCGCCCATGCGGGACTTCGGCCTGCTGTGCATGCTGGGCATCGCCTTCAGCTTCCTACTCTCGCTGACCCTGCTGCCCGCCATCATCGTCCTCAGGGACCGCCGCAAGAAGGAAGCCAAGCTGGAGGACCACCTGGAGAAGATGCGGCGCAGGCGCCGCGACGCCCGCTACGGCGTCTTCATCGACCGCGCCCTGGTGCGCATGGCCACGGTGGCCAACCACCACCACTGGACGGTGGCCATCGTCACCTTGGTCCTGGTGGCCTTCGCCGTCTTCGCGCTCTTCAACGTGAGGACGGGTGCGGACATCCGCAAGATGTTCCCCGAGTCCATGGACAGCATGAAGGCCGGCGAGATGATCACCGACATCTTCGGCCCCCAGAGCAGCGACATCATCCTGGTGGAGGGGGACATCTACGACCCCGCCAACCTTGCCGCCCTGCTGGAGCTGGAGGAGGCCATCCCCATCGATGCGCGCAATATCCCTGGCGACGAGGCCTACTTCTCCCGCGACAGGATAAGCTCGATAGCGGACTATATCGTCCAGTTCTCCCCCGACGGTGCCCTGCCCCAGTCAAGAGAGGACGTGCAGGACGCCGTGGCCCAGTTGAGCGCGCTTATGCCCGTGGACACCTTCGTGACCGAAGACGGTACCGCGGCCATGATCATGCTCAAGTCGGGGTATCCGGAGACCGAGGACGAGATGATCCTCAAGTCGGAAATCATGCGTGACCATGCCGGCGTGACCGAGGAGGAGACAAACCTCGACCTGAGCGCCACGGGCATGTCCGTCCTCGTCGGCGACCTGCTGGGGAACATCGTCCCCACCCAGCTCCAGACCTCCGGCCTGGCGCTGCTGTTGTGCCTGTTTATCCTCGTCGTCGTCTTCAAGTCGTTCATCTACGGCTTTGTCACCCTGGTGGTGGTGGTCTGCGGCATGGCCATGGAGATCGTCTTCCTCTTCGCCATGAACTGGCCCCTGGACCTGATGACGGTGATGGTGGCCTCCCTGGTCATCGGGGCGGGAATAGACTTCGGCATCCATATCACCCACCGCTTCCGCGAAGAGTGGAGTAAGGGCTCCACCACCGAGGAATCCATCCGGGGCACCGTGAAGAACGTGGGGCGGGCCCTGGTGGCCGCGGCCTTCACCACCTGCGGTGTCTTCGCCATCCTGGGTTTCTCCGGAATGGGGATGATGCAGAGGTTCGGCTGGACCACCGCCATAGGCCTGTTCGGCGCGCTCATCGGGGCCATACTCGTGCTTCCCAGCGTGCTGGCCATCGTCACCAAGCGCCGCAACCACCAGCGCCTGGAAGCCCCGCCTGTTCCTGCGGCCTCCGCCGAGGAGTGAGCCCATCTGATAATTACAACGAAGCTGGAGCCGGACCGCGGTCCGGCTCCTCTTTTTATCATTTGGGGTCAGGAGCCTGTTGCGCAATCTCGGATACGGCGCGTCCTGTTTCTTAGATGCCCCGGTATCTTGTATGAATTATCAATTGAACCCCTCATGAACAGTGGATTTCAGGGCTGATCAATACTCCAGTATGCGAGAAGAACAAGTCCTGACCCCTCTCCTCCTTTATCCCCGTCGCCTCCAACCTTTAGAATAACGCCAGGAGGCTGAGGACATGATCATTGTTGCTGTTGTGCTGGCCGTGATCGCTACCTGCATGATCAACTACAGCGGTTATATGCAGAAGAGGGAGCTGGACACGCTCCCGCTCATCGGGTCAGAGAAAACCCTGGAGACGGTGAAGGCGTTCCTTCGCTGCCGCCCGTGGCTCGAGGCCCAGGGGCTGCAGTTCGGGGGCACCTTCATCAAGGGTATCGCCGTGGGGCTGGCCCCCCTCTCCGTGGTGCAGCCCATCAACACCGCAGGGATAGCCCTGCTCGCCTGGCTGGCCATCACCAAGCTGGGGGAGAAACCCAGCTGGTCCGACTGGCTGGGCATCGGCGCCATCATCGCGGGCCTGTTCATGCTCGGCATCAGCCTTTTCGGAGTCGCCACCAAGGCCTTCAGCTACAACGCTTATATCCTGTGGTTCTTCGTCATCTTCTTCTTCGCCGTAGCCGGGTTCTCCCTGTTCAACGGGTTCACGAAGAAGCACGCCCAGGCCCCCAACCTCATCGCCACCGCGTCGGGAATCCTCATCGGCCTCACCGCCGTCCTCATCAAACTGGCCTGGAACGACATCGGGGCTCGTTTCTGGGAGCACGGCTTCCGCCACGCCCTGCTCTCCCCTTACATCTACCTGATCATCCTGCTGCCCATCATCACCCTGGTGCTGGACCAGATCGCCATGCAGCGGGGCAAGGCCATCGTGGTGGTGCCCATCATCACCGGCATGTCCAACCTCATCCCCATCATCATCGGCATCGTGGCCATGCACGAGCCCATGCCCTCCAGCGGTGGCATGTTCCTGCTGCGCATACTGTCCTTCGTGTTTATCGTGGGGGGCTCGATCATCCTCTCGCTGCGCCGTAGCGAGAGCAAAGAGAAAAAGCCGCGCGCGCCCTCGGACCGCCCCCACCTCGCCAGGTTCAGAAAAGCGGCGGAACCGGCGTCCCGGCGATGAGAGATGGGCTGCCATGGGCGGACTTACAGAATGGAGCCGGTGAGAGGAATCGAACCTCCAACCGTCCGCTTACAAGGCGGGTGCTCTACCATTGAGCTACACCGGCTCGTTTCTATTATATTACGCTCGTTCTGTTCCCCGTAGGTGGGGTCAGGAGCCTGTTGCGCAATCTCGGATACGGCGCGAGGAAATTGAATTCTGAAGACACGACCCCACTTTTTCATTCACGAGTGTCTTCACGAATTCCGTTTCAGGAGACGGCCGGTCTTCCCGCCTGCCTGCGAAGAAATTGAATTCTGAAGACACGACCCCACTTTTTCCAAAAACGAGACCCTTTAACGGTAGCGCATCTCGTCGAGGAGGCGGCGCACCTCGTCGCTTATGCGCTCCTCCAGGGGGGAGCGGCCGCTCCCCGCCCTCCTCCGCAGCTCCTCGCGGGTGTCCTGGCGTGCTTCTCCCGCCGCCTCCAGCAGAGCCGGCCCCTCCACCACGCGTGCCCCGAAACCGCCCACCAGGTTCGCCAGCATGCGGTCGGAGCTGGCCACCACCACCTCGTTTCCCGGCAGCAGGCGCCTCGCCAGGCCCTCGATGAAGGCGTCGGCGGACTGGCGCCGGCGGGTGAAGACCACCGTCATCCCCTCGCTGCGCTGCGCCACCGGCTCGGCCTGGTCCGACCCGGCAGCGTCGAAGACCACCACCACCAGGTCATAACGGCCGGGGTTGGCCAGGGATGACAGCTCCCGCACCAGGTCTTGCCGCGCTTTCTCCTGGTCGTGCCGCATGGCGTCCGCCAGCCGGGGGTGGGCGTAGATGAGGTTGTACCCGTCCACCAGCAGCGCCTTCATAGCCCCTTCCTCTGGCGCAAGGCCTCGTAGACGATGATCCCCGCCGCGACGGAGACGTTGAGGGAAGACACCTTCCCGAACATGGGTATGTTCACCAGTATGTCGCAGGTCTCGCGGGACAGGCGGTGCAATCCCTCCCCCTCCGAGCCCATGACCAGGGCGAGGGGTCCGGTGAGGTCGGACTCGAAGCAGGTCTTCTCGGCCCGCACGTCGGCGCCCACCACCCACATGCCCAGTTTTTTCAACTCCTTCATCACGCTGACCAGGTTGGGCACGGTGGCGATGGCCAGGTTCTCCACCGCACCGGACGAGGAATGGAAGACCGCGGGGGTGACCGGGGCGGAGCGGCTGCGCGGCAGCAGTAGAGCGTCCACCCCCGCCGCCTCGCAGGTCCTGGCCACGCTCCCCACGTTGCGGGGGTCGGTTACGCTGTCCAGGAGGACCACGAAAGGTTCCTCTTTCCCCTCCAGGGATTGGTAGACATGCTTGAAACTGGCGTAACGGTAGGGCTCCACCCTGAGGATGACCCCCTGGTGGCTTTCGGATATGGCCAGGCGCTCGATCTCGCGGCGCGGCAGGTAGCTCACCGCCAGGCGCCGCTGCCGCGCCGCCGCCTGGATGTCCTCCAATACCCGGTTCGGCTGCATGCCCTCGGCCAGCAGCAGCTCGTAGACCTCGCGGTCGCCGCGCAAGGCCTCCAAGACGGCGCGCCTTCCCTCCACCTGTTCATATCTCAAAGGCTCTCAACTCCTCCATTTCTTATCGCGGATGATCGGCGGAAATGCCACCGGCGGCAGGTTCATTCTGGGGGTCCCACGAACTTCCAGCGCTGGCCCTCGCGCAGGTCGTCCACGCGTATCCCCAGCTCGCGCAAGCGGGCGCGGATGAGGTCGGCGGTCTCGAACTGCCTGTTGTCCCGGGCCACGGTCCTCACCTCCAGGAGCAGCTCCACCAGGGCATCCGCCGTGGGCATGCCGCCGGCCGTGCCCTCCGCCGCCGCCTCCGTCTCGCAGACCTCGTCCGGTGCCGCATCGGGGGAGAACAGCCCCAGGGTGTGGCAGAGCTTGAGCAGCGTGTCCCGTCCGTGGCTGGCGACCATGGGGGCGGCCGGGGTCTGGTAAGCCTCCTGCTCGTTCAGGTAAGTGTTGAGCTCCTTGGTCAGCTCGAAGATCACGCCCAGGGCGCGGGCGGTGTTGAAGTCGTCGTCCATGGCCTCCTCGAAACGCCGCTCGAAGTCGAAGAAGGAGTCGGAGAGCTCCACCTCCCGCTGGGTGCGCTGGGGCGCCGTCCTCCCGAAAGGCCTGGCGAGGAAAGCGTCCAGGGCGAAGAGGCAGTTCTCCAGGCGCTCGTGGGCGCGGCGCGCCTCGTCCAGGGCGTCGGGCCCGAAGTCGATGGGGCTGCGGTAATGAGTCTGCAGGGCCAGGAGCCTGACCGCGTCCGCCGGGTATCTCTTGAGGATCTCCCGCACCAGGACGATGTTGCCCAGGGACTTGGACATCTTCTCCTCCTGGATATTGACGAAACCGTTGTGCAGCCAGTAGCGCACGAAGGGCGCCGTCCCGGAGTAGGCCTCGGACTGGGCGATCTCGTTCTCATGGTGGGGGAAGACGAGGTCCTGCCCGCCGCCGTGGATGTCGAAACCCATACCCAGGTAGCCGAGGGACATGGCCGAGCACTCGATGTGCCACCCCGGGCGCCCCTTGCCCCAGGGCGAGTCCCAAGCGGGCTCGCCGGGCTTGGACGCCTTCCACAGGGCGAAGTCCATGGGGTGTTCCTTCCTTTCGTCCACCTCCACCCTCTCGCCCGCTCGCATGTCCTCCAGGGTGCGTCCCGAGAGCTTGCCGTAGGCCGGGAAGCTCTCCACGCGGAAATAGACGTCGCCGTCCACTGCATAGGCGTAGCCCTTGTCCACCAGCCCCTTGATCATCTCCAGCATGGCGGGGATGGTCTCGGTGGCGCGGGGGGTGATGTCGGGGTGCCGCACGCCCAGGGCCCGCATGTCCTCCAGGAAGGCCTGCTCGTAGAGGCGGGCTATCTCTTCCGGCGCCTTGCCCTCCTCGCGGGCGCGGTTGATTATCTTGTCGTCCACGTCGGTGAAGTTCTGCACGTACCGCACCTCGTAACCCTTGTAGGCGAGGTAGCGCCGGATGACGTCGAAGACCAGGTAGGCCCGGCCGTTGCCCACGTGGATGAAGTTGTACACGGTGGGGCCGCACACGTACATGGAGACCTTGCCCTCCTCGCGGGGCTGGAACTCTTCCTTGCGGCGGCTCATGGTGTTGTAGACGGCCAGGCTCACGGCGCGCCCCCTTCGTCAGGTCCGCCCGTTTCCTCCGCAGTGCCTTCGGGTATGAACTCGATGCGCTTCTCCACCCGGTGCAGCTCGTCCTCGGCGCGCCGCAGTTTGTTTTCGGTTATCTCCAGCTCGAACTGGGTGCTGAGGAGGCGGTCCTCCAGCTTCTGGATGAGTGCGTCCAGGGCCTCGATGCGGTCCATGACCGGGTCGGGAATGGCCTCGTGGTGCAGGTCCACCACCGGCTCGCCCTCCTGCATGACCACGCGGCCCGGGATGCCCACCACGGTGCAGCGGGGAGGCACGTCACGGATGACCACCGCCCCCGCGCCTACCTTGGAGTCGTCCCCCACGGTGATGGGGCCCAGCACCTTGGCGCCCGCGGCGATGACCACGTTCCTGCCGATGGTGGGGTGGCGCTTGCCCTTCTCCTTGCCGGTCCCCCCCAGGGTGACGCCCTGGTAGAGGGTGACGTAGTCTCCGATCTCGGAGGTCTCGCCGATGACCACGCCCATGCCGTGGTCGATGAAGACCCCCTTGCCGAACCTGGCCCCGGGGTGGATCTCGATCCCCGTGAGCAGGCGGCTCAGGTGGGAGATGACGCGGGGCAGGACCGGGACACCCTTTTCCCACAGCCAGTGGGCCACGCGGTGCATCCACAGGGCGTGCAGCCCGGGATAGGCCAGGACTATCTCCATGGTATTGCGGGCGGCGGGGTCGCGGTCGCGCACCGCCGCTATATCGTCCTTCACGTGCTCGAACAAGCTGCCTCCTTTTCCTCTCGCTGACCGCGGCCTGCCGCCCTAGTCCTTCTCGACATCGCCGATGAACTCGTCTATCTCCGCCGTGAAGTCGGACCAGTTGATGAGCAGGTCCACGGCTATCCAACCGATGAAGACCCATCCCCACAAGGGATAATGGACGAAGGAAAAGATGATGGGCACGGCGGCGATGGGGGCGGCGATGGCCATCATCACCGACTTCTTGGTCCAGATGAACCCGGTGACGGCGGCATAGATCATGTAGAAGAAGAACGGCCAGAAGGGAAGGTATTGCGCGGTGATGAAGTAGAGGAGGCCCGAGTATATCAATGTCAGGTCCGTGGCGAAGTCGAGGTCGCCGATCCAGGTCTTCCTGCCGCTTGCATCCATGCGCGCCATCTTGCCGTCGAGGACATCGGTGGTCCATCCGATCAGGGTCAGGCAGACCACCAGGGGAAGCAGCCCGGGATCGCCCGCGACGGCGCAGACCACGATGAGCAGGGCCACGAAGAAACGCACCCCGGTCAACATATCCGCTATGACCTTGGCGTTCTCGACCGCCCAGTTGCCGCCCTCTCCTTTCATGGTTGTTATTCTACCCCATCCGCCACCTTGTCTGCGGGAGGTAGGGGAATAGGGGTAGAATGATCGTTACCGCCTGCTTTTTTGGGGATGGGAATCGCCGGACCACGGATGAACGGTGGCCATGGGATGAGTGAAGAGGCCGGGATAAGCCAGGATATCGACGCGCTGCCGGGAAAAGAGGCCCGCGGCGGCACAACGGACGCCGCGCCGCGGCATAACGGATGGCGCATGGCGGGCAATATCTTCGTCCTGCTGTGGCTCGGGGTGGGCCTGTATTACCTGGTGCCGAAGTTCATCGGAGACCAGGAGATGCTGGAGGTGGTCAAGAGCTCCAATTTCCTGCTCATACCGGTGGCGCTGCTCATCGAGACCCTGTCCATGGCCTTTATCTGCCGCCTGTATTTCGAGGTGCTGAGGATGGGAGGGGGCGGTATCTCTTTTCCGCGCATGTCCCTTATCTATATGAGCGCCTACGCCTTCGGCCATGTCGTCCCCGGAGGCAACGCGGGGACGTTCTACCTGAACTACCACGAGATGAGGCGCGAGGGGATCTCCCGGGGGCTCACCATCAAGACCCTGGGTGTCTCCTACATAGTATATTCCGCCGCCCTCGTCGTCCTGCTCGCGGCGGGATTGCTCATGTCCCTCTCCTCCGGGCGCCTTCCCGCGGCTTACAACATAGCTGCCGTATCCATCGCGGCGGGAGCCGCCGGTTTTGCCTGCCTGTGCGTCTATGTCGCAAGGCGACCGGGGACCGTGCGCCGCATCGCGGGGAGACTGCTGGGTGCCGCCCACCGCCTGCGCATGCTGCGCAAGGTGGATGAAGAGGAGGTGGAGGAGCGGGTGGCCGACCTGAACGGCTACCTCCTCGCCATCTTCGGGAACCGCGATAACCTCCTGCGTGCGGGCACCTGCGGACTGGGTTTCTGGCTCATGGACTTTCTCTGCCTGTATGTGGTCTTCCTGGCCATCGGACATCCGGTCAATCCCGGCGTCCTGCTCGTGAGCTATACCATCGCCGATATCGTGGGCAGCCTGCCCCTCACCCCGGCGGGGTTGGGTGTCTTCGAGTTGACCCTGGGAGCGGCCCTGTATCTCTACGGTTACAGCCCCGAGATACTGGCCACGGCCATCCTGGGGTACCGCTTTTTCAGTTTCTGGCTGTGCACCGCGGCGGGGGGCGGCTGCTACCTCGCCCTGCGGCTGCAGCGCCGCCGGGAGCGGCGCGACGCCTCGAGGGGGGTTGCCTGATATGGCCGAGGTGCGGTTCGACGTGAACGATGCCTGGCTGTTCTGGGCCATCCCCACCGATGAAGAGGGAACGGACCTGCGCGGGATGATCGGCGCGGCAGACGCCGTTAACCATGCCATCCCCAGCCGGGAGCAGGTCGTGCGCACGGTCAACCGCGGCCTGCGGTCCGGCATCATCGAAGCAAGCGGCAGCCGCTTCCGTTTCGCGCCCGGAATACGCGACGAGATAGCCGCGGCCAGCAGCGTGAGCACCACCTGGATGAAACAATGGGATGCGATCTACGACTTCCTCTCGTCCAGGGAATGGCCACCTGCCGGAAAAGGGGCCTACCGCCTGAGCGAAGCCCGCTATCAGAAAACCGTCGAGGACTATCTGAAATCCTTCTGAACAAATATATGTACAAAGGACCGTGCAAATACTGTCCGGCAAGCTGATGACTTTTCACTTATCGTTGCGCTAACTACATTGACTTAGGATGGTCGTTTACTATTCTAGCTTTCGGCCTATTCAGCCTTCGTCCCAAACAATAGAAGATCTCCTCCAAAGCACCATATATTCTCATCATCAACTGCAAATACATCTACAATCTGTTCCCCTGATTCATATTGTCTTGTCCAAGTCTCTCCGTTAAAGAAGAAGATCCCAAATCGCATAACTGCGCCACGAGCAGGGTCGTCCGATACTACATAAAATAAGCCAACACACCAGACATGGCTTGCGTCTAATGCACATACGCTACTCATGTTGACCATCGATTCCTCAACGCTCAGGCCCGGGATCTGTATCGTCTGTTCTTGAAACGCCTGGGACCACGTCTTGCCATCAAAGAAGAACACTCCAGTAGGGGTTGTCGTCCATACATGATTAGCATCTGCAGCGGATATGTCACTTATATCATACATCCCATCAACGCTTCCCTGATTCGTCCATTTCTTCCCGTCGAAGAAATAGATAATGTCGTTATCCTCTTCATCTCTTCCTGACGCCCATACATGTTTGGAATCCGCCGCGCAAATATTGAGAATCCAACCGTCGGCAACAAATTGTCCGCTCCATTCTTCTCCGTCGAAGTATTGGATCTCGCCTTTGTATTCTTCATTAATGTATGTCACCCACACATTTGCCTCATCTGCACTTGTTACATCAGTGAAGTGATCAGCCCGAATCGATAGATTCTCTTGCTTGTTCCAAGATGTGCCATCAAAGTGGAATATTCCTGGTCCGTTGTAATCCCCATATCCAACGCCCCATACCGACTCATTGCTTATGGCATCCATTGCATCCAAGGCTACGTCAGCTTGCTTCACCCACACTTTACCATCGAAGAAATAGATATAGCGGTACAGCCCCTCAACGACTATTGCTGCCCAGACATGTTCAGAATCGGATGCCGACATACAAATCATTTGACCAGGGGGGCCGTCAGCCTGTTCCCACACATAGTCGGATGTTTCCGGCTCTATTACATTTCCGCTCGTATTGTCTTCATCCGTTTGGCATCCAGCAATGAATAAATTCAGAACAATGAATATCATGTAGGTTACAACAAGAAGCCGCCTTTTCGAACTCAGCATCTCTACCTCTCTTGTCGCTTGCCATCTTCATTCCAGCATGTTATCCAATGCTTCTACTAGCTCTTGCCTCTTAATATCGCCTGCAATCTTTATCTTTATGTCACCTTTTCTAGCACCAGCCTTTATTGTTCCGATATGTGTTGAGATATATATCGTCCCTATCGACGATTCCACTTGTTCATTTATACATGAGGTGGATATGGGATCACCTTCTAAAACAAGGCCTGTAGCACCTGCCGAATCATCATATCCGTTGTATTCTTTTCCCTCACATATCTCGATTTGTTTATTGCCCTTAGTATTCCTGTAGATAAGATAGCATTCTTTATAGTAACTGTAGAGAGCAGGATTGTCTTTGTCGGAATCGGAACCATACAATGCTTTAGGGTCAGTCCAATACACACCTTGTAACTGATACCCTTTTATCTCAGGACAAATTGGTTTAAAACCCGCTAGCGATTCTGCTTGGTCTAGGCTTATCTCTATACACCCATAATCAACGAACTCCTCTTTACAAGAAGAGGAGTCTATTTCAAACAACTTGGGTATGTCTATATTAAAATCCTCCATCCTAAGCATCGGATTGACCTTGAGATTATATATTGAAGTTACCAGGGTTCCATCAAATGATTTCTCCTTTATTCTTTTAGGAAATGCCAATGAATCGTCCAGTATGATTTCGGTTTCGGACCCTTCGGGAATATTGCTTGTCGCTTTAATGCGGCTACATTCAGCGCCATCGATCACTTCCTTGCCCGTTACCTTCGCATTACCCTTCTCAAGGAAAGAATTTACGCCATAAGCAAATGCACCATTACCAAAGAACATGAGCCCTGTCATATAAAAATGCTCGCCCCTGATGGGTGGTAAGTTGTAATAATGCTTGATCGTAGCTGATTCTACTTTGGAACCGAATACAAGCTCAATGGTGGTAAATTCTCTGCCCTTCTGCAACATGATTCCTGGTACAGTTGGTTGTCCTTTCTCAAGTGTCGTTTGATAGATATTTAGATAATAATCTGGGAAAAGAATTTTGACCTCGCCTTCCGTTATTGGATAAGGCTCGCCACCTTCTCCTTCAATACGATAGTTGAGAGCTGGCCGGGGAAAACTGGACAGGCGCTTAGGTGGTAAACTGCTCCAAGAAAGAAAGGAGCAGAGCAGATGACCAGAAGACCGAGGAGGAACCACGGAGCGGTCTTCAAGGCCAAGGTGGCCC